>NZ_CAXUPB020000003.1:0-169449 GCF_964252725.1 Massilia sp. LjRoot122 | reverse complement strand
CCAGAATGTGAGGTTGTGGCTTCGGCGTCCTTTTGTTCATAGATTTTTCCGCTGGTTTAGTCGTAGTTTGGCGGGGTCTCGCCGTCCACCGCTTTGAAACGTTCCTCGGCGTTCGCGTCGGTCCACTCGGTAAGCTCGCCGTGATCCAGATTGCGGCCCTCCAGCTGGCCCTCGCTCATCATTTCGACGCGCATGCCGGCGTGCGCGACGCAGAACATCGCGAGCGCCTTAGGCTCTTGGCTTGCCCGGACGCTGCCGCCGATACGGGCGGACACTTCGACCGACTGCATTGTTTCCAGGCACACGAGGTAGTAATAGGTGCTCATGCTTTCTCGGGTTATTTCGTGTTGTCGAGCCAGCGGCCTAGTTCGGGTGCAAAGATCTGCTTCGCCGGGCAGTGATCGCAGCCGCGCGTGTTGAACCCTGCCAGGTAATCGGCGCCGTCTGTCGTGCGCTTCCAAGCGTGCCGACCGAGAGCGCACTTTACGTCGCGCAGGGCCTTCTTCCAGTCGAGTTTCATGCTTTTTTCCGCGGGCTTTAGCTCTGCTTTGCGACCGTCACGGCCAGGTGGTAAGGAGCGGGCTCTTCACACGCGTGCTTCACGCTCCGTCGCGCTCGTCACCATACATCTTTGCCGTCCGGCCGCATCGGGGCACCTTTCGGCACCAAGTTGTTTCCGCCTTACCTCGATGCTGCGCTAACTGCTCGTTCGAGCTCTTGTAGAGACTTCAGCGCATCGACCTGCTGGCGTTCATATTGCGTAGACAGCGACGGCATGTGGGTAACGCGCCATTCCGTCGAGGCGCTTTTCAACAACAAGACGGCGCCGGCAAAGACAACAATTCCGCCGATCCATAAGAGGATGCGGAAAAGCCTACTATCCCCTGCCTTACCAGGTTGGCTGTCGTCGTCAGTGAAAATTAGTGCTGTAAATAGGTCCATTACATTCTCCTTGATCAGTTGCTATCTCAGCGCTGGGCGGAAACTTTATGGGCACTCTCTGGCTAGTATGCGCGCACGAGCTGGTCATTGCTTCGCGGTCTAACCACCGGTGGACCTCCTAGATGTCCCACTTGTCGCGCAGCTGGACGATGCGCTGTTCGTTGCGCCGACGCTGCTCGTAAGCGTCCGGCGCCGGCTCGATCGGTTTGCCGGCGAGCTGGGATGCGACAAGCGTCGCGTCAAAGTTCTCGACCTTGCGAACCAGGTTAAGTAGCTCGCGCAGGTCAGGTTGGAGTTCGGTCAGCATGTTCGATTTTTCCTTGGGCTTAGGAGCGATCGCGAGCAGCGATGGCGGATTCTTTCAACGACTGCATGAACAGCGTTTGGAAGCGCTTGCGGGCCACTTCGAGGCGCTGGCCTGCCTCGGTAGCCTGAGCAAGCTGGCAGGTCGTCATGGCCACCGCGGCGTCATTAAACTCGGTGTATGCGTCCAGCAGTTCATCGCTCATCATCATCATGTCGTTTCCCGACTCCGTTAAGAGAAGTTTATTCTAGGTGCCCATTGGGCACCCGTCAACTCTTCTTTTTAGCTTTCGTTTTCAACGCTTCGCATTCTCGTTTCAGGCGCTCGTGTTCAAGCACTTCCCGCACGAGTGCCCAGGCGATCGCGGGCATTTCGCGGCTACCGCCTGACTCGGCAGGCAGAAGCCACTTCTTGAATGTCTCCCAGGGCGCACCGATGCGCTTGGCAAAAGCTTCGCGCGTTAGGCCAAGTTCAAGCATCGCGTCCCGCAAGAAGTCCTGCTGTGGCAAGCTCAAAATTTCTCCTATGTAACGGTGCCCAATGGGCATCATCATAGCACTGACGCGTACATCTCTTCGAGCCTTTTTTGCGACACCTGCAGATACGGCCGCCCGGTTCCAGGTCGTATGCGTCGATCTACTTTTCGGTCTGGATCAGGTTTTTACGCTGGTTCAGCGCTTCGGTTTTTTGATCACGTTGAGCACCAGCGGCAAGACCAGGCCTACACTCACCCGGTACGAGTCGGCGCGGGGATAGTACGGTGCGCCGTCAGGGTGTCCGACTAGGTTGGTCCAGACGCTTCGCAGCCGTTAATCCACGCGTCAAGATAACGCCCTACAATGGATGAGGTATGCTCGCCTAATCGCAGGCGCGGAGTTCTATTCACTTCTAACACCACTGGGCCATTGCGCCCCTGGCGCAAGTCGACCCCAGCACATGGCCGTCCAAGTACATTGGCGGCCGTTTCCGCCACAGTAGAAAGTTCCTTGTAGAGATCCGGAAGCATGCTTGCGTGGCAGACCGTTGGGATTCCCCCTTGATGCGTGTTGGTCCGAAAGTCACCTGGCGTTGGCTCCCGAACGATCACCCAAGGGAGCGCGCGACCTTCACAGACAAGCACGCGCCAGTCTTCTTGAGCCGGCAGAAACTCCTGAAAGTGCAAATTGTAAAGCTGCTCAGGCCCGACACTGGCTTCGCCGATCAGACTAACTCCAGCTCCGCCGAATCCCCAGTTCTCTTTCGCTACAATACCTGCGCCAGGAAGATGCCCACTAATTCCCGTCGGCAGACTAGCCGTAAGCGGCACCGGAACGCCAGCAGCATGCAAATCGAGTATATCGCTGAATTTATCCTGCGTGAATGCGTGATGTTCTACATTGAGACCATATACCGGTTTGCCTGCATTCGCAAATTGCCGCGCCGCTTGCTTGACTAAAGAAAATCGTCTATAGCTACGAATAGCGATCGCGTCATAATTCAGCTCAAGTGTTGAGCCACGGTCGTCAACAAGTAAGTTGCCGTCAAAGCACAATCTAACGGGGTCTATCGTTTCTACATTAATACTGCGTTCGCGCGCCACCGTTTCAAATATCTCGTTTTCTGGGCTGCGATGCTGCTCAAGAATCAAAAGCCTCATCAAATCATTCTTTCCGAGTCGATAACGCTTTCTGTAAAATTGCTTAGGGCATACAGAAGCTTTAAGCGAAGATGCATGCTCAGGCGGGTTTCTAATTCCGCTAAATAAGCGGAAGAGATTTCGAGTTGTACGGCCGGCACTCCAATCTTATTACAGAAGGAGACCATAGTTTCCACTGCATCCCGCCCAACCCCGCCGTTGAAGTAAGCGTTATCAGTCGCGAGAAACCCGCAGTTTCTCAAATTGTCGAGCAGTACAGTGTTCCAATTTCCATTGCCCCGCCACGACTCTCCCTTTAATGTGCCGACGTCCACGTCAAATGGCCGATACGCATGAGCTCCATGAATGTCAATGACCAGCTGGATGTTTGTTTGCTCGACAAGCTTAGCTACGTCACGTTTGAAAGGCGTATCCGAGTGGTAATTGCTGTCAATCATGTCGTGCATGTGCACAGCCATCCAGGAACAGCCAATCGCTTTTGCAAGCAAGTATGAAAACTCTAGGCTTCCGTTATCGGCAGACTTCCGCTGGTTATCCCGCATATGCGCAAATCCGTGAACGCTTGTCACAAGCACTGGAACGCTGCCTAGCCTGCAAAGGTGTTCGCTTGGAGCAAAAGACTGCAACTCCTCAATACTTGTCGTAATATCTGAAGGGGTCAGAAGCATATGCAGGGACTCAAACCTCTGGATGCCACATTGCTTGATAGAAGACCCCGTTTGCAAACGCTACTCCACCGCAGAGTACATACATAAAATGCAGATTATGCGCAACCTTGTCTTCCAGCTCAGACGGAGTGGTTCCAGATACAATAACGTACTTTTTCATCGTTTTAATTCCAAAATAAAGTGAAACTCGTCAATCGAGATGCTCGTTCCCGCCTATTTATCGGCTGTAGCTATTAACGGATCGTGTGCACGACCTGGCAATATTTTCTGAAGTTCGCAGTAAAGACTATTGTTTCTATTTAGGTACACGGCCAGTTCGGGACGATCTCTCAAGAAAGCGGAGTCTTTCTGAAGCGCGAGCGCCAACTGCGCATGTTCCTCAACCCGCGCTTCAACCCCGCCGTCTAGTTCGAGCAGGACGCCCGTTAGTGCGTTCATGTGCTGGCGCTGCTGGTCCAGCTGATTGGTCAGCAGCGCGGCGTCATCCAGCGCCCTTCCGGCTTTCGTGCGTTCCACCCGCCAGAGGCCAAAGAAGAGGATCGCTGCCAGCGTCGCGCCGATGAGCATCGCATCCGTCATGGCCGGGATCCATGTAACGGTGCAGCGTTGAAGCGACGCCGAAGCACAAGTTCCACGAACCGGGCACCATCGTTTCCGAGGGCTGGAATGGGAATCACGTTGAGGAGCCAGACAGCGGCACGTGCAGCGCCACCTACGGCGATGCCCACGCCGATCGGACTCGGAAGCAGCTGCCATACCAGTGCACAGCAGGTGGAAAACAACAGGTCGGCGATCGGGCCACCGGATAGGACAATCCCGGCCCTTCCCGCAGACAGCCCGTGAAAGCGTTCGTCAGGGACATCGATCGCGAACACCACGATCCATGCCTTCACCCCGCCAAGGTCGCGGTAAGGGAAAAAGCACAAGCGGCCGGCGCCGCAGAATAGCCGTGCTGGTGCGAGGTGGCCGAGCTCGTGCGCGAGCGGTCCGATCAAGCAGGTTACGACTCCGACACCCAACGCGGTCAGGGTATCGTGAACACCCAGGCTGTCGAGCGCCTGCAGCACGTCAGCGAACGTGTTCATGGCGCCAGAGAGCCTATGAAGGATAGGCCCACGCCACCAGGTTCTGAGTAGACAGCCATCGTCTGTAACGTGTCCGTGTTCATCGTTCTAGTTGAGGCCCCTGCTCCCGCGAGGCGCCGGTGGGACCAATGTCCCTTGGTGGGCTCCATGTTGAAGGAGCAAGGCACTCGTGCTTGCCTGAGTCGTTCGTTTTTTTTGTCCGCATTCGGGCACTTCACCAGTTTCGGGTAGGCGTCATTGCATGCGCGCGAGTAGGGGCGACTGTCCAATTCGAGCAAGTTTGGGTTATGATAGGTGCGTTAAACGCACCTTCCAGTCCAGAGAACAGCCTGGTCTGGCGCAAACAGTAGCGCTCGCGCGCATCTACCAGTAAAGGATCGGGGAATGAACAACGGAGTATCGAACTTCATGGAGCAGGTGCAGGGCCAGCTGAACGAGCTTGGCAGTGCGCCGGCGCTGAGCGCCAACGAGCAGGACGCTGTGATGGACTTCCACGAGCAGGACTTCTCGGCGCGGCGGTGCGCAGAAAGCATCATGGACGGCCGAGCGGCAAAGTGACAGCAACAAAAATGAAAAAAGCGCGCCTCGAGGGCGCGCTTGGTTTTTGTGGATCGCTTTAGGCGAACGGTTCTCATGCCGCCAGTAGAAGACCAGGGCGACGTTCCTCCAAAGGTGTGATGCGCGCAAGGGCAGCTTGCATCCATTCCGTCATCCCAGACTTCCGCCGCTCGATGGTATTGGAGACACCTGCTTTACAGGCGCTCATGCGCGTCGAGAAGTCCCACGCCATCGAATCGGACCCGGCGACAAAGTCCATCTGCGAGATCTGATCCAGGGCGGTGCCCTTAGCCCCGAAGACATGCAGGCGAGAGCCTTTGGGGACGTAATTCTTCACGCCTTCCAGAATGGCCAAGAGGCCTTGCTCCGGATCGTTCAGATCACGCCGGCACATCGAGCCAATTCCGATCAGCGCAGGGGGCGCAAGCCACGGCTCCCAGCGCGACCACACATCCAACATAAGCTCCATCGAGAACTGATAATCCTCGATGGTTCGCCCCTGGATGATGGGCACACACGGCCGCAACATATTCGCCACAACCGTGGAGTTGCATTGCTTGCTGAGTTCGTCCTGCCACGCATAGAGCGTTCGCAGGACCCCTTCCAGGAGCGTTGCGGTAGCTCGGATACGATAGCGAACCTCTTCGCGGTCCTTGGCTACCTCGGCCTCCGTACATAGGTCTGGCTGCGACCACCAGCTGGCACTGGTCGAAGTCGCGAACTCAACATACTGCGCCATTGTCCATGGATAGATGCCGGCCATGCCTGGTTGCGTTCCTTTGCGCCCCCATAAACTGACGGCCACGAAGCCCGCACTATCAAGGGCGAAGTCTGTCTCGCTTAAGTCCGTGTACTCGGGCATATGAAAGCGCTGTTTGGCCCGGTTCCAGAAGGCCGAGCTGGACACCATGCATGGATACCCGGACTCGAACGCGTGGAAGGCCAAGCGGCCACTGCTGTGCGGTATACCGACCCGCATTACGAACTCTTCTGACAGGTGCGCGTTGACCTGCCCTACTGGCATATTGTTGTTCATGATTTTTAAGGGGTTGTACGGCGCCTGAGCGGCGCCGCGTGGTTGTTAGAACAGCGCGGCCTGTTCGGTGTAGGCTTGTGGGTTTGCGGTCAGCATGTCGACTGCGACTTCATCGCCGTGAAGCGCCGCGGACCATTGAACCTGAGCGGCCTGCAGCGTCGACAGAAGACGCTCTTCCCCTATAGCCTTTACGTCGCCGAAAGTGACTTTGAAGGTCGCAGACACAGGGTCGGTGCCGATGACGACGCCGAGTTTGCTGACCAGACTCTCCGCATTCTCGATGTAGTAACGGTGGTCTCCGGCGGCCGGGATGATGGTCAACGTGGCGCTGTCTGGAAGCTTAGGTGCAGCAGCCAGCTTGTCCCTGAACGCGGCAATCATCTTCTTTGCAGCGCCATCGCAGCGCAGTTCCAGCGGCAGCACAACATCCCGCGTGTACTGGACGACTGCCCTGTAGTCCCACCCCAAGATCTCGTATGGCGCACCGCCAATGCTCACCAAGACGTTATGTTCGTCGACGCGATATGCATCGACTGTCGGTGCCATGACCGGTGCATTCCGCTTCGCTGGAGCGAGCCAGTCTGCGCCGGTACCGTGTGGCGGTCCACCGTTCACGATCTTCCACAGGGAGAGCTTCGCGTCCACGCCGTAGAGAGCGATGATGATGTCGACGTCGTCGTGAAGGCTCAATGTGACCGGGCCAGCACGCAAGCCGTCAACCAGGTCGTTGCGACCGTGCTTTGCAAGGACAGCCAGAGCCTCATCGACTTCCTTGTCCTCGATCGTCGAGTAAATGGAAGCGCCGCCGAGTTTCAGCTGGATCGCCATGTCCGGCATCGGGACCGGCGCCTTGAATTCACTGCGCCATTTTTGAATGTAGGCTTCCGGACTGGTGCAGCCCGAGCGCGTTTGCAGGCTGCCGCCTTCGGTGGCCGCGGCTGAACTGAACACTATTTGCATCACGTCGTCGTAGGAACCAATGGCCCGCGCGTTCCAGCGAGGCGTGCGCGGATCGTCGCGCTTCGAGCAGGTCTCCTCGAACGTGATGTAGACGATCTCGCCGTTACTGCGTGCGAAGCCGGCTACCTTCTTGTTGATGCTGATTGTTGCGCCCATGTCGTGCTCCAGGTTTTCGTGCCGCTATGCGGCTGTGTTGTTGAGGCCTGCCGAGTGGCAGAAGTGAGGATGCCGATAGCGGCATTGAGAAAACCTTGAGCTGACGCTCTTCCAGTCCAGGCGAATGGAAGAACGGTGCGGGTGCTGGGGTGACACTTGCGAAGGATCTGACAATCCTCCGCAGGTGCGAACTTACTTGCTGAAGCGCTCGAGGGCGTTCTTGTACCAGGTGCCAAGCGAGAAGCGGTCCGACGCGCGATAGCACGCGTACACAGGTTCATGGCGTTTGACGACCTCGTTCCATTGATGGGATGAATAGCGCACGCGTACCGGGCCAGTAGGAAGGCCGGATTGCAGATCGTGCGCCTCCTTGGTGAAGCGTGCGAAGCGGAACTGCGCGTCCGCGTGCGAGGTTGTTTCAGGCATGATGATTTTCGTGAAAGGATTGTTGGAGACGTCCGGCGCCAGCGATCGGTGCTGGCGCGTTGCTGTGTTGAGCTGGTCCCGGGCGCAAGGCCAAGGCTTACTGCTCTGCTGAACTGGACGTAGGTGCCATGAAGATGGCGGGGGAAAGGCTTGAGCATGTCGCTCATCGCTGCCGAGCAGGGATGAGAGAACGGTTTGGGGGGGAGCCGACACTCGTCGTCGAGTGCCGGCTTTTCGTCAGTTCAGTGCCTGCGCAAGATGTGCTACAGGCGAATCGCTCTTGAGCATGCCAGCGATCGCGGTCGTCCAGATGCGTTCGACGCGCTCGCGGTTGCCAAGCAGGTGCAGCTCGACCGAACCACTCATGCTTTCGAGCCAATTAACATCGCCTGGAGGTACACCCAGTGCGAGCATCCATTGAAACGACGAGTTCTTCAGAGTGGTCAGGGTAGTGTTCATACAGGTCTTTCCTCAAAGGTAGGTAAATGGACGGGTTGTCCCTGCTGCGGTCTCGGCTGAAACCGCACCAGGGACAACCCGCCCCAATTGGGGAGAGTTGTCGGTACTACCCTTTCCTAGTTAAGTCGAACGCCCAGACGACTGAGCTTCTGTCCGACTTTTGCATACTGCATGGCTTCTGCAGCACGTTGGAATAGGTGCTGGGGGAGCTTCGCTACCCGCAGACTGGTGTTTTTCTTGTTCACCGAGAAGAACCCGGCTGTTGCTGGCAGAGCGAACACGCGGTTGAAGTCGAAACGGCTTTCGCCGTGCAAGACCCCGCTGCGATCGTCGGTGATGCTGACGATGAGGTCGCCCCCGTTCTTGGTTTCCTTGTGAGCTTCCATCTTGGACGTGCCATAGGCAACGACCCAGTGAGTAAGCCCATCGATTTCCGTTTCGCCCAAAAAAATAACCGGTCGAAATTTCGGACCGGCTACTTTGGGCGATTCGTCAAATGGAACCCAGGCTCTAATTATGTCCCCCATTACGAGGGCTGGATTTTTCATTTTCATGTTTATCTCCTGAACCCTCGACGAGGCGCTTGAACGCATCTGCGAGTGTTGGTGGTTGGGAAGTTGTTGAGGCATCGTAGGTAATCCGACGCTGTTTAAGGTGCTCGACTTGATCGGCCGAGAGCTCAGGAGAATCCAGATCAAGATCCGGAATATCTGCCTGGGCCCAGGTAGTCGCTGCGCGAACGAGCATTGCTTCGGGGGTGATCCCGTAACTGGCGGCCAGCGCACGCAAGGTACTCGATGAGATACCAAACGCGCTGTTGACCGGTTCCAGGGTGACGGTGAAACTGTTTTCTTTGTCCGCGGACGAAGACCCCAGCTCCTTCTTGTTGCTGTTATCGTGCATGAGTGTCCTATTGAGAGTAGTTTTCCTTGCGAGGTGGACTGGTGGTCGACTGCTCGACACACCAATCGATATCCCGGCCGTTCTTGCTGGCATGCGTGATCAGGGAGATCGTGCGGCCTTTACGGTCGCCGCTGCTTAGCTTGATGATACCAATCCGGCGATCCTCGACGTAGATTTCGTCTTGGCGCGACCAGGTGGTGCAGTTGTAGATGCGTTGTCCCACCTTGATGGTGGCGCCTTGCCGTTGCATGTGAAGCTCCAAGTCAGTTCCGCGAAAGCGGGTCAGAAAACTTGGCGGCGTTTGCCTTCTCGATGTCGTCAACATGGAGAAAGTCTGGAATTGCTGGACTGGATTGGAATGCGGGTAAGGTTCGGTCATTGCCTGGTCGGGGCGCTCGTCGATACCGTCGGCATCGAGAAGCGGAGTCGCTTCTGCCTTGCGGAATAAGCGGACGCACCATCAGGCACGTCCGCTATTCGCGCGATCACTATCGGTACGCCGGTTGGTGCCGGCAGCCGGAAACCGAGAGCAGGCCTTGGTAAGCCTGTTCCTCGATCCGGCGGATCCGGGCAGCAGCATCGGCAAAGCGTGCACTGGGCGTATTAGCGATACGCTGCAGCCACGCCACGTCTTCCTGCGGGACTCCGACGTCGACCATGTACTGCAATGGTTCCGGGGTTTGATCTTGCGACATCACGCGCTCCTGTTGAGTTATGGACAAGGCCGTCCCTGTTGCGCCCGCTGCGCGCAGAAACGCAAAAGGGACAGCCCTGGCCAAACTGGCGTGATAGTTGATGGAGGTTGCAGGCGCACTGAGGTAATGCGCGTGCTGGCGCGATACGGCCGCTAGGGACGTGAGTTGTCGCTTAGTTGTTGCAGGTTTACTGGAGAGGATTTCCGCGTAGGCGAGACAAAATCCATCGAGCTTTTTGAAGCTCACGGATGAGTGGTCAGCCGTGAACTGGATGGGCGCAAGGGCCAAGAATCATTGCCGGAAACCGACAACGGAATCTTACCACGCTTTCAAGCCGGTTTTGCAACTGTGGTTCCACTTGGCAACACGTGCCCGCTACGTCCGAAAGCGCTAGAAGGCCCAGCCACCTGGGCCTTCTATCCTTTCGCTAGCAGGAAGGGTGAGCCAGGTCCGCACGGTCTTTAGAGAAGATCGTGCCGCACTTGGAGCACACTTCCAAGCGGGCCAGCTTCTTGCGGCCGGCGCCGTGCGTCAATTCCGCCAGCTGGCGATAGCTAGTCGTTACTGAGTGTTGTTGCTCTAGCTTGTAATACTTCGAGTAGCGCATAGGCACTTCCTGATCGCGGCGCAACCTGGTGGCGAACAAGTACGGAGTGACGATATCGAAGTAGTTGCGCTTTTCGTCAAAGCTCAGCAGGAAGAATCCCAGGCCCAAGGTAGCGTTCTCGCTGTAGCCAGTAGCGTCGAACTGGTCCGCACGTGCCATTTCACTCGCAAGAAGGCTTGGCAAGGGGAACTCAACCAGCCAGGGCTTCGCCGTTTCAATCCACGAAGTCAAGCCTCCATCAAGACGGAAGCTCAACGGGCGCCACGTATGATCAAACGAGCGGATGAGGTCAGCTACCGTGTACGCAGGGAGACTAGGAAGGCGGCCCACCGCCAAAGCGACGCTGGCGCTGTGTGGCTCGAACTCGTCAACTTTCATCGACTTGAACAGGCCCAGACGCGCTTCGAGCGGTAAGCTCGCGTCAAAAAGTAACTTTTGCGAATACACCAGAAGGCCCTGCTGCAGCGTCTGCTGCTTCAGGTGCTCGACCGCGCTAAGGGCACGAAATTGCAGGGTGATCTTGTCCGGGACGGAGCCCCCGGCTTTCTCGTAAGCGCGGAGCAGAATACGTTCAGCCTTTTCAGCCATGAGGCGCTCGTTCAGCTGCTGGCGCTGCGCCATCATGTCGCGATTACGACGTTGTGCCGGGTTGTCCAGCACGAACGGGATTTTGAGGCGGACGGCCTCTTCCAAGCGAGCGACGCCGTTGCCGAGAATTCCGGCGCAGAGGATCTGGCCTGCCGATTGCGGTTGAAGTGGAAGGTTGTCGGCCTGAGCGGCCAGAGCGCCCGCAGTAGCGGTACGCATCAGAATGATGGTCATAGAGAATCCCAGTTAGTTAGCATCTGTCGCCAGTGCACATCTACCCTGAAATGTGCCGACGCGGCGACCTAACGTGGTCTTCCTGGTGCGGTACATTTTTACTACGGCCCTACTTCGCTGCGACCGGCTGCCGATGGGGGTAATCATGGGCAGCGACTGATTGCGCTTGAGGCGATTATTGTTGAGTTTTGCCCTTGTGTCAATTACGTGCCACTGCGTGCTACTGGCCGCCCTGCCACGACACCCGGCATATAGGCGGCGATCAAGATGAAAGCGACGCAAAAAGCGCCAGCATTTGCAGCGCTGCACTGGTCAGCTCGCACTAATCTTGCGCTCATGGAACATCTGCAAACCTCCCCCACCATCGTTGCCGGCGAAAACGGCACAGCCGTCACCGACGATGGCCTCGTCGTGAAAAACGTTCATCGTGCCGAACGCATCAACACGAATTTCGAGGCTCGCGTCGAGGCCCCGTTTGAGTCGTGGCAGGTTTGTCGCTTGGTGCGACGCGACTTCAACTTCGTCACCAGCAAGAGCTTCCATCGAACCGCCCACAGGCGCCAGACAGGTCATGATCTTCGCGATCTGGGCTATGACCTGCGGCTGCAAGCTGAATTCTTCCGCGACGATGTCAGCAACCTTCCTACCAATCCAGCACCCGATGTGAAGGTGGTCCCGATCCGCCTGTTCACCAACCTCGGGGGAAGCCTGTACCGCTCCTTGCTCATCGCCGACAAGGCGTACGCTCGCATCAATTACGCGTTCAGCAACAACCAGCTGTCCGAAGCCGACTATCAGGCCTACAGCAAAAATTTTGAGCTGGCCTGGGCCGGCATCAAGGCATACCTGAACGACGGCCAGTCGGAGAAGACGGCGCAACAATTGGGCGTGGATCAAGGGATTGCATGAGTGCGCAAGTCTGTGGCAACGCGGTAGCCGCAGGACAGCAGCTGGCCGTTAAGAACGTCGACCGCATAGAGGCGATCAACATCCCCGGCGTAGAGAAGAGGCGCATCGCTGAGCTTTACACGTGGGTATTCAGCCGGATGGTACGGCGCGACTTCAACCTCACTAGCGTGAAGCTCTTCTTCTACTGCAAGAAGACCGACCAGGCCGACCTGGCGCGATTCCTACTCGCGAATTTGACTGAGGAAGCACAGGTGCTCGAAGATATGGCGCGGCCGTACGAGATGCCAGCCTCGACCATCTTCAGCAGCTGCGATATGCGCATCATCTCCGACGAATCGGAAGAATTGCTGAATGCCCTACTCACTGCCGACCGGGCGCTTCACAAGCTGATGCACAGCCCGCTCGCGGAAGTCGCAGAGGCCAACCTCTTGCCCTTCATGCGGGCCTACAACGCCTTGCGTCACAAGGTGATCGGCTTCCCAAAGCGCCAGCCCGCCTGCGCTGAATAAGCGCCACCTGGGCGTCTCTCATCGCTCGGCGCCTCATCACTTCCATTTCGACTTCGGGGCCACGCGGCCCCCAGCCGCTCACCTCGCCTGCTCGATTAAACTTGGGGCCATGCGGCCCCGAATGCGTAATCCAAGGCCAAGTAGGCGAATGCCAGCACTTCAAAAGTGACTTTTCGACTTGCGCGGCGCGCGGCTCACGATACGCTAGCGGTATTCGTACAACACAAGGATTAAAAAGATGGCAAACGATATGTACAACCTGAACGAACTGTCCGAACACTTCACGCTGCAGCTGACCCCGGGGAACCTGAAAGAAGGGATGAAGGCCATTGGTGCCACCTCCAACGATCTTTGGAAGGTCCCGGTCGAACAGCTGCGCCCTATTGAGGGATTCAACGTCCGCGTGCGCAACGCCAAGTATCTCGCTCGCGTGCGTAAATATGCCGACTCCCTGAAGAAGCACGGCTACCTTTTCCAGAAGCCGATGTCCGGCTACATGGCTCGTGATGCCAGTGGCAACGATGTGGCCTATTTCACTGCCGGCTATACCCGCCGGGAAGCCATCGACCTGGCCAACAGCGAACTGCCAGAGGACCAGCAAATCAAGTTCGTCAGCATGGTCATGCAGCCGGCGAAGACCACGACGATGCGCCAACTCAATGCACTGCTGATCACCGAGAACGAGTCGGCGGCCCTGGACCCATACGAGCAGTCGATCGTCTGCAAGCGCATGCTCAATGACGGCGCAACGGTGGCGGAGATCGCATCGGAGACTGGCTTCTCGACCGAATGGGTCGATAGCCTGCTCGAGCTGGCAGCAGCGCCTCAGGAGCTCCAGCTGATGGTCGTGGACGACATCATCAAGCCCACGTTCGCGATCGAGACGATCAAGGAGCACGGCGGCGAAGGTGCGCTGGCGATCCTCAAGGAGGCGCTTGCGCGCAAGACGGGCGGGAAAGCGCAGCCACCTGGCGGCGATCAGCCGGCGGTGAGCGCGGCTCCCGATGCCGCTCCCAATCCCGATGACGCCGCGGCCGCCGCTGATGCGGATGCTGAGGAAGCCCCGGCACCGAAAAAAGTGCGTCTCACCGCAAAAGACCTGACCAGTCCGGAAGTGCGCAAGTTCCAGAACTCGCTCAAGCGTGAAGCGCCGGTGATGTACAACACTCTCTCGAGCGTCACCGAAGACCCGGCATTCGGCACCCTCGCGACCGAGACGAGGGAGAAGCTGCTGGCGCTGATGGATAAGCTGAAGAAGCATGAGGTCCCAAGCGGCGAGCCGGATCCTCGCCAGACCCCATTGTTCGACGCTGACGCCGCGGCTCCAGCACCGACTGCAGGCGCAAGCGGCGATACTCCGGCGGCCTGAGCATGCTGCCCCGGGCCCGCGCGGCGATCGCGCGGCGCCCAGACCCCCTCACCCCACCCACGTCCTTACTCGGCCCCGATCCAGGTGTGTGAACCGTTTCGACGGATAGAAGCCCACCCCGCCGCCCGCCAAGTATTGGCCAAATCTTCCGACAGCTTCTGGGCTGACACCGTCTATGCGCAGGTCCAGGGCTTGCGCCTTCGTGTGGAAGCTGTTTCGCGCACCCCCTTCGTTTGCGTTCGTATGGCCGGTCCTGTACCCGCTGTTGATGATCAGCGGCCGGTCAATGCCGTTGGCGCGAAGCCATCCGTACACCCCCCGAGCGATGTCAAGCGTGACCAGGTCGAACTGCACTGCGGTATCAGCCTGCACATCGCGCAGCAGCCTGCAAATTTGCACATACCCGTCCAGTACCAGCTGGCCGTCGGCCCAATACACGGCGCGGACTTGCTCGCGCGTGGCGGGGCGATACAGCCACAGCTCGCGCGGTAGGGACCAGAAGTCTGACGGCTGGCCAAAAGCCGGGACGACAGTAGCGGCAGCCACGCCGGCAAGGCCTCGCAGGAATCGGCGCCGGTCCGGACGCAAGATGTCCGTAGCCCCAGGAGGAAGGATCAAGGGGGTCATTTTGGACAAAGGGCCAAGGCCTTCGCCGCAGCATCCTTCTCGGCTTGCTTGCGGTTCGAGCCTGTGCCCGTAGTCTTGATGCTGAGACGTGGGATCGAGCAGGTGACAGTGAACTGCCGCTTGTCGACTTCGCCCTTGGTGAGCATCTCATATGTGGGAACAGGGATGGCGCGGGCCTGCAGGTGTTCTTGGAGCGACGTCTTCGGATCTTTGCGCAGCTCGGCCTGGCCGCTTTCGAGCAGCGCAATCATGTGCGCTTCGATAATCCGCTTCGCCTTTTCGTGACCGGCGTCGAGTTGAACCGCAGCGAACAGCGCCTCGAGCGCGTCCGAAAGAATCGACTCACGAGACAGGCCGCCGCGGTAGCTCTCGGCAACGCGTAACAAGGGCGCCAAGCCGATTCGGTTCGCGATCATCACCAGGGACTCGTGGCAGACCAGTCCAGCCCGAGTGCGCGACATCTCGCCTTCGGACAGGGATTCGTAGCGGTGGTAAAGCATCTCCGCTACGCAGTAGTTGAGGATCGAGTCGCCCAGGAATTCCAACCGTTCGTTGGAATGCTTCTGGTCGAAGCTCTTATGAGTTAGAGCGCGCAACAGAAGTCGTGCATCGGTGAAATGGTGCCCCAATTTTGCTTGTAATGCATCGGTTGGCGAACTCGACATGTTTTATTCTCCAGTAGAGCCGCGATTTTAGGTGGCTCACGCAGAGCGCAGCCGGCGAAACGAGTTCGTTTTTTCAGCCGACTCCCTCTGCCAAACAAGACAGAAAGGCTCGCAATGGCGGGAACCATCATGACCAAGACAATGAGCGGCAACCCACAGTATTTCGTTCCATCGCTGACCAATCCTTCGGTCCTTCTACGGTTCGAGGCGCAACCGATCATGTCGCTGCAAGGCGACGACGTCATTGGCCACGAACTGCTTTACCGCGGCGCGCATCCGGGCAGCTGGTCCGATGTTGACGCGGCCCTGATCGCCTATCTCCAGGCGCCGCGTGCTCACGCCCTACTGTTCATCAACCTGTCGAACCAGGGCCTGCTCAACGCGAGCATCGATGAACTCGTACGAGCGTCGACTTCCAATAGTGTGATTTTTGAGCTGAGCGAGTCCGTGCTCGAGTATGCGCAGCGTGCGCACATCGCTGCGAAGGTGAACGAACTCATCGGTCAAGGAGTGCGCGTGGCGATCGACGACTTCGGCGCCGGCCGCGATTCGCTTGAGCGTCTGTACGAGCTCGGGCCGACTACCGCGGTGAAGATCGATCGCATGTTCCTCCAGACGTGCGCACGTCGAAGCGATGCCGCCAGCACTCTGCAGCATCTGCTCCAGCAGTGGCGCGGGGCTGGTGTGATGTCGATCGCAGAGGGTGTTGAAACCGCCGCCCTCTACGAGTTCGCCCGCGAGGTGGGTTGCGACATGGTTCAGGGCTGGCACATCGATGCCCTTTGCGGCCAGCAGCGGGTCTAAAGTCGCCTTCCTGGCCCCTCGGCCGTAATCCCCTACCTGGCTTCGCCAGTCCCGCTGCTCGCCAGCGCCTGCTCAAGCACCTCGCTGCTTAGCGCCCCAGTCATTACGCTACCGTCCGACAGCACCATCGAAGGCGTTTGCTCGAGGCCGATATTCCGCGCCAAGGCAAGGTTTCTGTCCAGCGCAGCATCGTCGCAGCTCGGTGCCGATATCGATCCCCCGCCCGCAACGGTTTCCCAGGCACGCACTTTGTCAGCTGCGCACCAGACCTTCTGCGAGTCCGCGCGGGCGGCTGGGCTGTGCCCGGGCAGTAAGTGGTAGTAGACCGTGACGTCGCGAAGCTTTGCAAGCTCCGGCTCGATCTGTCGGCAGAACCTGCAATCCACGCTGATGAAGATGTGAAGCGGCCGCTTTCCGCTGCCCGAAACACGCGTGAATGTGTCCGCGGCGGAGACACTGCTCATCATGGCTTTGTCCACGACCAAGGGCTTCGCTGGCGCCAGGATGAAGTAGGCCGAGGCTGCAACGGCGCACAGCGCAGCGATGGCGGCCACGGGGCGGCGTTTAAGAGGTTTGACTTCGAGTTGCATCACTTGATGGCCGGGATAAAATGGATTCATAAATCGTACTTCAAGACATCATTCAAACGGAGCAGAAAATGGCGTTCATCATGGAAAACATCGGCTACATCATCCTCGGTCTCTGCGGCCTGGGCCTGCTGTCCAGCGCAGGCGGCGGTAGCGGCCAGGCAGAGGACGATGACACGGCGTGGTTCTACTCGAAAGAGAATGCGTGCGGCCCGAACTACGAAGGTATCTAACTGGCGCAAAGTGACTTTCTCTTCACGCCGGTTGCCTACCGGGCTTTCGGTGGAAATGGAGGAACTGCATTGTCGCGTGTAGCATCCCAGCGCCACCACCCCGCTTCACCATACCTCTTGTCGTAATAGGCCGTCTTTTCAGCCTTCCGTCTCACGTATTCCTCATCGTTTCTTCCGAAGACTTCCAGCGGCACTTCTGCGCCAGCACAGTCGATCAGCACGAAGTCAGGGAAGACCACTTCCGACTCCTGGTTGTACCGCAGTGGCTTGCTGAACGCCCTTCCCTCTTCCACCAGCTTCTCTGCAACGATCCGCTCGTGGCTGGACTCGGTCGGGATCCAGTGCTGCGAGACCGCCATCAATGCCGCGTCAACCACATTCGCGCTTTGCCGCCCTTTCCGCTCGCGCACCTCAATCTGCGCGATCACGATCGTGCTCTGGCCAGCCCTCCAACCCGCGACGGCCGACCGATAGCGCTTGTTGAGCGTCTCCCACTGACCAGGACGCATGAAAGCCCTCGGGATGCCATGGAACCCGGTAATGGCCAAGTCTTTCGCCATGCGTACTTCGCGCTCGGCGGTATAGCTGGCCAGCGGCGCGATGATGAGCATTCGCTTTTTCGCTGCAAGCGACGCGAGGACCCTTGCGCGATTTCGATCTGCCTCCGATCCATCTGCAGTAACCGCTGGCAGCAGCAGCTGATCGGAAAGCTTCAGCTCGCCCGCATGTACGTCATCGGCGGCCTGGTCCAAGCGCCAGAAGACCTGCCGCGCGTTTCGTTTGCCGTTCCAGTACGGCCGCCATTGATTGAGTGTTGCCGCGTCCCAGAGGTAATGAAGCAGCCCCGCCAACTTGATCGCTGATTGGCGGGTCGACGCCGGCCGAGCTGGCCGGTCCGAAGGCGTGCTGGAGGTGACAGGGTCAACTCCGTCGCGGACCGTCATGCCAATCTCTAGCCGGATCTTCACGCTGCCGTCCGGTTGCACGTCGAGCACGCCAGCGCCGTTTCCGGCGGGTCCACTCGCCTCGTCGCCGGCGCTGAAGTACTTGCAGTCCGCGGCGTGCTCGTATCCGCTCAATCCGAACTTCGCGAGGTCGAAACTATCGGACGATCCGTAGTACTTCACGGCTAGCCGCTTCGGGCCGCCGCCACGGCATTGGCAGCAGACCTCAGCGAGGCCATACGCGTCCTTGAGCACCTTTTGCCAGGATCGTCCAAAGTCCGGCGAGGTCTGGAATTCGACCGAGTAGCGCTTGGCCTGGCCGTTGGTTGTGATAACGACTGGATGGATGTCACTCATACGTGGGCGTGTAGATATCGATGGGCCTAGTTTCGCATCGGATTCGATCTCCGCAAGTGCAAATAGTGGTGTTTCCGTGTTTCGATTTACCTCGTTCCCAAAACGCGGCCTGCCGCTTTCAAAAAACCCCTGTTTTTTCATGCGTTTAATTTCAAGGTCTGTAAAAACGTCATGGGACACTTGTTGGGTCGATTGCAATAGCCGCAATCTAGCCATCCGGAGAAGAACCGCCATGATCCATCACGAATCGCATGTGGCCCTGCCGCAGCGACGCCGAACTGCAGCGCCAGCGCGCAACTCGGACCTGCTCACCGAAACGCAAATCCTAGCGATGCCCGACGACGAATATATGAGCGAGCGCCAGCTTACGTTCTTCTCATCGTTATTGGCCGCGCTCGAGGCGACCCTGGTGGCGAAGGCTCAACGCGCCGATGGAGAGATCGCCGCAGGTGCTGTCGAGGCCGATCCGGTCGATCGCGCGAGCATTGAGGAAGAACATCGAATGGCGCTGAGTACTCGCGCCCGGGACGCCGGCCAGCTGCTCGAAGTGCGCGCAGCGCTGGCGCGCATCGGGTCCGGAGACTTTGGCTACTGCGCCGAAACAGGGGATCCGATTGGTATCGCCCGTTTGCTAGTCCGCCCGACGACAGTCTTGACGACGGAGGCGCAGCAGCGCAAGGAAAGCATGACTCGCCGGTTTCGTGTTTGAGGGAGGCCAGCAATGATGAGTTCGCCGAGGGATGACAATCCCCACTACAACCCAGGCCACCTGCTCGATACTCTGATTCGGCTCTACAATGTGAAAAACGATCGGCAGCTGGCTGATCGGCTCAGGGTGACGCCGCCGTTGCTTTGCAAGATCCGCGGCTGCAAGATCGATCCACCGTCGTGGTTTTTGATCCATCTCAATGAGGAAACCAACTTCAGCGTACGCGAGCTTCGCGCGTTGATGGGCGACTACCGCGCCCATAGCGGGCCGTCCGCCAGACATCCGACGAGTGACGAGCTGTCAGCGCAGCGCACATTGAGGGTGGAGGTGATTCAACGTCCTGGACCTCACGCACGCGCTGCTTAAGTGTCCAGATCAATATAGAGCGCCCGGGTTGGCTCCCCGGGCGCTTTTGCGTTTACGCTTGCATCGTTGGTACCGAACTGGCTTTAGGGCGCATGATCGATGCGGCTGCCGCCTCGAGGGCAGCTAAATTTGTCTCCGGTGACGGCGGCAACCAGTCAACCGCGTGCCGGCGGCTATGGTGCTCCCAGAGCAGCTGGATCTTGCGCGGATCGTCGTAGACGCCGATCCCGATGATTTCGTTTGCCAGCGACAGGCACTGCGACACGCGCTCTGGGGGAATAGCTTTGACCTGGTCGAGCGTGACCGTTTTCAGGCAAGCCTCGATCGCGTCTTTTGCTCGCAGGCGCGGATCGTCGAGCGGTACCTCGCGGCCGAAGCTACCGTAATACGCGGTCGTGACCGATTTGCGCGAATGGCCCAACTGCTCACTCACCTGGACCCGAGTGAGGTCGAGATCTTCACGCGGCATTTGGCCTGCAGTTCCTCCGAGCGTTGGCGGAATGAGATTACGCAGCAATGCTGCATTCTCAGCGAACTGCGCACGCAGGCCGTGTCCTGTAACTTGGGCGAGCGCTTTGGTAATTCCGAGTTTTTCCATAAAATAGCAGTAGCGCCGTTCACAGTATTCAAGGGTCGCCGGCCCTCCGTCGGTTCGCTGAGTCCAGCCGAGAAATTCGTTTTTTCCCACCTTTGATTTAATCAAATCGAGAATTGCGCGCTGGACCTCAGTGTCAATGTCGACGTCGCGAGGGCGGCCGCCCTTCGTTTTGTAGACTGCGAATCGGTTCCCTTTATCGCATTTCCATGGCTTCATTTGCAGCACTTCCAACCGGCGAAGGCCGAATGCAACTTGAGCCATAACCTGCAAACCGAAACGTAGATCGAGCTGCATCGCGATATCGACTTTTTCAGCGACGTCGATCCCCATTTCCGCCCAGCTCTTGCTGCGTTCCGCAACGGTATTAACCCGCAATTCATTGCGCGGGACGTCTGGCAGGTAATAGTAAATGTCCTTTACCATGCCGGGTTTGCCGATCCATCCGCTGAAGATTCGCAGTTGAGAGATGTAGCCTTGGATTGTCTTCGGTGCTTTCTTAGTTTTGTGCCATTCGACGCAGAGCGCTTTAATGTGCTTCTCTTCCAGGTTCTGCGGTGTCTGCAACCGATAGCCGAGCTGCACAAGCAGCCGGAAGGTTGCACGCAGCGATTCGCCGGCCGCGGTCGCTGTGCGCTGACTCGCGACGTTCCCGTTGACGCGAGTGTGAGCATGCTCAGCGAGGATGGTGTTCAGCTTTGCGATCAAGTCCATATCTTTAATCTCCACTTGGTTACAGCGCAGCACGACAGGTCGATGCGCACTCACAGGAACTGCGCAGTGAGCTGTCGTGCTGCTGAGGACTGCCAGGGGTGAAGGTCCCTAACGTAAGAACACTGATTTCATGCTGTCGCCTTCATGGCAATTCGACAACACGTCGGCACCTTCCGGTAGCCGATCGCCTGACCTACAGCTGTCAGGACCCGAACATTCACGCAGTTTCTCGCGTAGCGCATCCCGCCATCACGGCAGGTTGAGGGTGGCGCTTGCACCCGGTCGTGTATTTCTCGCCCGTAGGCGTCGCGGAGGTCAGCAGTAGCCCGGCCCTTTCGGCCAGCGCATCCTGTGTCCGGTAGGTATCCGGATATCCGCCCTTCTGTCCCTGGCAGTCATTGAGACGTCGCGCAGGCCCCTGTGCAGGTGGCTATGCGCTCGGCGACGGTCCCGTTTGGGCCGTTTTGCCGTTGTACTTTCAGTTCCGTGGAAGAACTGTGTTCATAAATGTCTTGTAACCCGCATGGTTGACGGGTTTGCTCGACACTCTGTGTCCAACCGTGCCACAGAACACATGGCAAAAAAAACAGCCCTTGCGGCTGCACGATAAGGTCGGACGATTTCTGCGCCAGGCCTGCTGGCGTACTTGGAGAGTGCCGCGAGTGCGGCGTGCTACGTAAATCTTTTCACTTCCAGGGGAACTGAAAAGACAAATGTCAGATGGGATTAGCGGATGAAGCTAGTGCACCGATGAGCTGGTGAACTTTGGAGGCCACGCAATGCGTGTTTGGGTCGAATTCCATTCGGATTGCGGATGGAACACGGAATTGCAGAGTTGCCGCTGGGCGACGAAAGGATTCTAGGGGAACGCGTACCGTCGAGTCAACGCGAATCCTCCTTTTTTGCACATGGTATTCCCTGCGGCGCTTAAAGAAGGCCGCCGTATATTTGGGAAACCCCTGACAAAGTCCCTGACATGCCCCCTGACAAAGTTCCTGACAACCCCCCTGACAACAGCCCCTGACAAGCCCCCTGACAAGCCCCCTGACAAGCCCCCTGACAAAAACCGAAAACCCTCTGCTGGAACTGCTAAAAAGCCGGTAACGGTCCCGATGAGCTGAATGAACAACGAATTTCTTAAGGCACTGGAAGCCAATACATCCCAGTCCGCCGCACGGCGCGTCAAGCGTCGGCTACCTGACATCGAAGCAGCGCTCGCGCAGGGCTTCACTCACCGAGAAATCCGAGCCCAGCTCGAGCGTGAGGGCATCGTGTTGACCGAAGCGTATTACGCCCGGCTCATTCCGCGGCTGCGGAGCCAAGTACGAAGACTCGCTGCGATCCCCGCATTAGCACACCTGGCTGACGGCCGTGCGGGAGCGCCAGATGCACCGGCGCCGTCGCTCTCAGCTCAGCAAGTAAGTGCGACTGTCGGCAGCCAAGTGCCTGCGTCAAAAACGGATGATTTGAGCCCCGGACTCGCAATGAGTGCTCCCGACGGCCCGCGTACCATTTTGCCCAAGGCACCCGAGAAAAAGAAGTTCCTGTGGGACCCGCACGGCGCCACAAATTTTGACCCCGACAATTTCTAAGGATTCGTATGAAACAGAGTAACTGGACCATTATGGGTAAGGGCGGCGTAGGTAAATCTTTTGTTACCTGGCTCCTGGCTCAGTATTTCATTGAGCAAAAGCGCGACACGTATTTCGCCGATACTGATCCTACTAATGCAACTTTTAGCCGCTTCCCGGCCATCAATGCGCAACACATCAATATCACCGATGACGAGATGAATATCGACCAGAGCTTGTTCGATAAGCTGGTCAATGAAATCGCTGCTCATTCCGGATATAGCGTGATTGATACAGGTGCGCCTTCATTCCTCTCGATGATGAACTACCTTACCCAAAACGGGACTTTCGATGCATTGATCGAAGATGGGCACCAAGTGATCGTGCACACTCCGCTGGTCGGCGGCCCAGCCAAGCCCGATACGTTGCAGGGCATTTACGGTATTCTCGAAAATACGAACGCAAATATCGTCGTGTGGCAAAACGACTATTTCGGCCCTGTGATGAAAGACGGAATGACGTTCACCGATTCTGCGCTTTACTCCAAATTCGGATCGCGAATCCTGGGCGTGGTTCATCTCCCTAAACGCGAAGAAACGACTTTCGGCCGTGACATCCATGGCCTGATTGAGCGCCGCCTGCTCTTGAATGCTTGCGATGAACCGGACTTCCCCTTCGCACAGAAGTCCCGGATCAAGAACTTCCGCAAGGACGTCTTCAGCCAGCTCGACGCAATCAGGATCTGATATGCCGGATGTCACCGATCGCCGCCGCATTGCTCATGAGGTGTATACCCTGACTGGCGTGCTCGTACCGGAAGACGACGTGCTCGTACTGGCGGCCATGTTCTACGCCGCAAAGATGCGCGAAGCAGCGCGTGATGCGGCAGGCGCAATCACGGCCGCCGGCGACTCCACTCGGGCCGCGACGCACGAGGCAAAGGAGTTGGTGCGGCTGGCCACCGCCAACAATAAAGCCCTTGCAGACTTGCTCGAAGCGCGAGTGCAAAAGACATTGGGTCAAGCCCTTAAGACCCAATCCACGCGCGAAGATGGCGTTGTCTTGACGGTGAAGCACCTGTTCGGCGCGTTCGCACTGGGCGCGGCATCGGTTGTGCTCGCCACTTGCATGGCGAGCGGTTTCAGCTACTCATGGATGGCCGATGCTACGATCGGCAAAGCCTACCGTGCGATCTTGCCCGACCTGGATCCAGCAACGAAGGCCAAGATCATGGAGCAGTTGAAAAGGAGCATGGACAAGTGATCGAGCGGCGCCCTGACTTGCGCCGCCCTATTCCCTTGCTATCGTTGGTTCATGGACGAACGCAATACCGCGTGATTCCAGCTGCAGGCGAAGGCCCTACAGCCCATCAATCAGCGAGGGATGTCATGCGAATCAAAAACTCTACAAATTCCCAGATTTCGGGTACCGACTTTGCCGCCGGCGAGCGCCAGGCTGCGCTCCGCACCATGCACCGTAGCCGTCTGGGTCCAGCTCGGGCGGTTTCAAGCGGCTGGGGTGAGGATGTGGCGAAGAATGATCGGCGCTCGGTTCACGCGTGGCTACGTGGGAAGGGCGACCTGCGCGGCGCTTGGTGGAACCTGTACAGCCGGGTCTATTTGGCAGCAGTGCCAGGCGCAGACCTCGAGCGTGCCATGTATTCGTTCCACTGCATTCATCATGCAATGACGTTGGGCTGGTTGTCCTACGTAATGTCGGTCCGCAAGACGTCGGCGGACATCAGGCACGTCGGCCTGATCGCAGCTGTCCGGGCCGCAGCAGCCGACAACTCGCGTACGCTGCGCTGACCTGGCCAGCTGTACTCGCCTCCTCAAGCCGGTGGCACTATCCCTCTGCTAATCCAGAAGTTCAGGATTCGCCTTATCTTCGCCGAGTAAGCATCACGCTTGCTCGGCGTTTTGCTGTGATATGCCCCCACTGCCTCCCAGGTGTTGCCGAAGCGATCGACTTGCTTCCTGAGATGCCATGCAGCCACGTATAAAGCTTTACATGCATCCCTGAGATCGCCTGCGCTTACCCCGTAGCGAGCAAGCTCCGGTAAGTGAACGCTGTTGATCCCGGTCCAGCCCGTGTCGACTGAGCCGTCGGCATTCCTAGGGTGGGTCACGTTCGGATTAAAGCTGCTTTCCTGAGCAGTGATCGCGCGAAGTATCCAAGGGTTCACCTTATGGTGCTGCGCCGCTTCATCGAAGCAGTCTGCCCTGCTATCGAGCGCAAGCATGCTTGCGCTGATGGCGAGAAAAGCGCATAGCAAGTGACGCCGGACTCGTTGCAGCGCCAGGCCGGCGCACTGTGCCGCTTGCTTCATTACTTCAGTTTCGCCTCGATCTGCTCGGCCTTCACGTAGCCCCGTTCCTTCGGTGAGTTCTTGTAATAGATCGCTGGGGTGCCGTTGACGTGCAGTCTACGTCCCAGCGCCAGGTTGCGCTCGATCGGCGTATCGCAGCTGGAAGTTACTTGTGCAGGCATGATGTTTCTGCCCATGAGATCGGCCCAGGCTTTTGAGCGATCGGCCGAGCACCAGACCGCTTTCGCTTTGGTGGTCGAGTCTGGCGACAGAATTGGCATCAGGAAGGTGTAGACGGTCACGTTGTCGATCTTGTCGATCTCCCCGGTCAGCTTCTTGCAAAACCCGCAGTTGGGATCTTCAAAGGTAACCATGACGCGAGAGCCGTCACCCTTGACGGTTTTGATCGCATCCTTCAGCGGGAAGTCGGAAAAATTGAATTTGATCAGCTCATCGACGCGGCGATCCGTCAGGTTGACTTTCGTCTTGCTGTCAACCATGACTGCATTGAAAATGACAAAGCTGCCGCTCTTATCGGTGTAGAAGAGTCCGCGGGGTGTAAGAATCTCGTAGAGGCCGGCATGTTGGCTCTGCACTACCTTCTCGACGGGCATGTTGTTGAGCAGTGGCGTCACATTTCGGACGATCTCATCTTCGACCGAGCCAGCATGTGCGGCGCTCGAGGCGAGGAATACGGCTGCGACTGCAGCCCTGGTGATGGTGTTCATAGACTCTCCGAATTTGGCGTCCGGTGCCCTGGCAGTGGGTCGCAAACTTCAAGCCATCCGGCTTTGGCAACCCGTCACGCTCGCGAGGCGCACCCGCTATGGGCACGGACGGCAGATAAAGTATCGGGGCCACGTGGCCCCGAACGCTGAAGGCGCACTCTTTGGGGAGTACGCCGGTGGGAATGGTTACTCGACGGTTACGTTGATGTTGACGACGGAGCCATTTGCATCCCGGATCGACACGACCGCAAGTCCAGCGGCGACCCCCGCTACCGTGAACGTGTTGGAGGTTTGCGACACGGTGGCCACGCTGACATTGCTGCTCGTGACTGTGTATGGCGCAGCGCCGCCGGCGAGCTGGTAGGTTGGCGTTGCGCCGACCATGACGGTGATCGAGTCAGGAGCAGTGGTATACAGCGGTACGATGCCGGTACCACCGCCAACGGTCGCAACGACCTTGACGCTGGCGCCGATGGAGTCGAAGACAATGATATCGGCGACTCCCGCCGAAATGCCCTGAATCTCCAGCTTGTTACCGGAGACGATCGAGGCTTGCGCGACGCCGGCAGCACTGGTGGATGCCACGTACGGTGCCGTTCCGCCGTCGATGTTGTAGCTGGACGTCGCGCCAGCAGCAAGCGTCAGACCGCTCGGTGCTGTCGTGTACAGCGGCATCATGTAGTCGCCCAGGACGTTGACCGTGACGACCTGCAGGATGCCGGCTGCGTCGCGAATGTTCAGCAGACCGCGGCCAGCGGCGCCGGACGTAATGGTGAATTTGTTGCCCTCGATCGCGCCAGTGACAATCGCTGCATCGCTGGTGGTTACGACATATGGGGCCGTGCCGCCGTGGACACTATATTCGCCGGTCGCCTTCGTCGCCATGCGGATTGACTCTGGAGCAGTGGTGTAGAGCGGGACGCTGATCGTGCCGCCACCGGTGACGGTGATTTCAAAGCTGTCCGAATTACCGAGCACATCATAGACAATGACTGTCGCCGTTCCCGGATTTGCAGCGGTTACCGACACAGCGTCTTTTCCAGCAGCTGCGGCAATAACGTTTGGATTACTGATCGCCACAGAATACGGTGCCTGGCCGCCGGCGACCTTGAACTGCGATGTCAATCCAGGCGTGAGCGTGACTTTTTCCGGGCCGTTAATTGCGATCTTTGGAAGCGCCACGACCGGGACTTTTACCGTGATGGTAACGCTGGCGCCAGCTGAGTCGGTGACGATGATGCTTGCGTCTCCAGGGTTGACGCCAGTGATCTTCAGCTTTGGTCCTTCCACGGCGACCGTAGCAACCTTCAGGTCACTCGACGACGCTGTATAGGAAACGAAACTGCCGCCGCCACCGCCGCCGCCGATGGCGAAATCTGCACTGGAGCCGCTCGACAGGGTAACGACTGACCCGGCGTTGGTGTGCAGCGCGACGCCAGGTTTGCTTACGACGGTGTTGCCGCTACCGCCACCGCCACCACAGGCTGCAAGGGCCAGGGACGCGGTAACTACGGCCATCAGCTGTGCAGCTCGGCGGGCTGCGCTTGACATCAAGATACGACTCATCGATACACTCCAATGTGGAAGAAATTGTGTTGCACTGTACCAATATCGCGATTCTTTCCACGGCCGAAAGCGCTGCTCAAATCGTAAGGATTTCAGGGGACTTTACCGACTTGCGTCGGCGATTTCGCCCTATATCATGGTTGTAAGTTTCGATTGAGAAACCTTTAACCTGCTGAAAGACCATACCAATGATGAAACTCAAGACCTCCGTTGCTGCCATCGCCGTTTCCCTTTTCCTCGCTGCGTGCGGTGGCGGAGGCAGTGATGCTGCTTCCAATGCACCAGTGAGCGGTTCGCCGACCACCCCGCCAGTCGCTACACCAGCACCGACTCCTATCGTCCCGCCTTCGGACCTTCAAACCAGCGTTCCGTCGCTTACCTACCCTATGGCAAGCGCCGAGTACGAATTCGTCAACGCACTTAACCAGTTTCGCGCGAGCGTCGGCCTCGGCCTGCTGGCCCAAAGCACACTGCTGGACAAATCTGCACGCAACCATCTTGAATACGTCCTCAAGAACGACGTGCTAAATGGTGGACAGGTGAACATGCGCACCAATGATGCCGCGACCGGACGCTCGATGTTTCACATCGAGAACGCGACTTATCCGTTGTACACCGGCGTGAACGAGGCTGAGCGTGCGCGCTTTGTCGGCTACAACGGTGGCTATGTTGGTGAGGAGCTTGCGTTCGCAGGCGGTAAAGGTGGGCGCATCGCGTTGTCCAGCTTGGCAGCAACGATTTACCATCGAGCTGGACTGATGATGCAGGGCCTGCGCGATGTTGGTGTCGCTGTAGGAACCGATCGGTCGCAGACTGTCACCCTGGAATTTGGTTACGTGCAGCCTCAGTCCAATGCCAGTGACTTTGTTGGCGTCTATCCAGCGAGTAATCAGACCGGCGTCGGGCTGCATACTTACGTGGAAACGCCAAATCCCTTCCCAGAACTGTCGACCGCAACGGACGACTTTCCTACTAAAACCGGTTACCCAATTTCTGTAGTGGTGAAGGAGGGTGTTCAGTTGGAGGTGCTGACTTTCACCATGACCGAGGCCGGGGCGTCGTCGCCGCTGCAAGGCCGCGTCATGACGCGCGACAATGATCCGAATCGCATGCTCGGCACCAATATCGCGTTCTTCGTGGCGTCGGCACGGCTTAAGCCGAATACGACTTACACCGTATCGTTCAGCGGGCGTGCTGCCAACGTGGTCATCAAAAAGGACTGGAGCTTTAGTACTGGCGCTTGATGAAATTTGCCCTTAGAGGGCGAGCACCGTTAAAGAGGCTGAGCGCCCCATAACAGGGACTCAGCCTTTTTTCGTTGCCGCTATACGATGCGGTTGGCGCCCTAGCAACTTGGTGTACGGCAAGCTTCGACTTCTCCAAGATGGAAAAATGAAAAATGCCCCGGTTGAGCAAACATACCGGGGCACTTAAAAAGTTAGTTTGTCCAGGCTAGCTGCTGCATGGCCCCTGATTGACCCACTGGGAATCATACTCCTTGGACCCATCAGAGCAGCTGCGCTCATAAGTCTCTTCCCAGTCCATCGTTTCGCTGTAGCAGGTACCTTTCCCGAACGGACCAGTTTTCACCCATGCGCCGCACGTGACCGTTACTGGTGGAGGCGGTGGAGTGCAAGTTGGGAAATCGGAAGCACCGTTCGCGCAGCCACAACCGCTGTCATCTGTCTCGACAGTCTGGCGTCCGTCTGGGCACCAATAGTACGTTGTTACAGTCATCTGACCCGTGTATCCAGAGCCGCAACTTGTCTGACTGGAGACATTGTAGTCCTGGCATTGCGGCTCTTGCACTGGCGGATCGCCAACTGGCGGCGGAGGTGTGGTGGGCTCTGGTTCTGGCGCGGTCGGTGGCGGAGAAGATCCCGTTGGTTCATCTTCACATTGGCTGGTGTCCCAACCGCTGGTCGACGTCGACGGCGAACCGTACGTGCCTCCCGGGCAGCTGGTTGTGTGATAGCGCCACATCGCCCCTTTATACGGACAATAGGCCCACTCGGTTTCCGTGCCAGCAGAGCATGTCGGCGTTGGCGTTGGCGTGGGCGCAGCATCCTCGCATTCCGAGATGTCCCAGTAGAATGAAGTAGAAGGTTCACCGTAAGCACCGGCTGGGCAGGTCGTAGCTCTACGGCCATACCTGTACCCAGAACCTTCCGGACAGTCGAGGACGTATCCTGGGGCTATTACGTCGCTTTCTTGGCAGGTTGGCGCCGGCTGAACACAGCTTGATCCGTTCCATACAGTCGTGCCTGGGCATGCGCACGATTTGCCATCGGTCTGCAGCACTTGTCCGCTTGGACATGTGTTCGCCTCGCAACTTGGATTGCCAAGAAAGTCGTGCGCGAGTGAAGTTCCCCACGGGCAAACGGGATCGTTTTTGACACAATGAGCGATGCCGGATCCCTTCAATGTCCAGTAGGAGTCAGAAGGACAGTTTGAAGTGCTGATTGCCGGCGCACACGCGTCGGGATTGACCGCGCACTTATTGATTGAATTTACCGCTCCTGGAGCTGGCGCCGGAGCTGTGCAGTTGCTCGTGTCGAACTCGCGCGACTCGATCACGGCTCCGCTTGGGCATTCTTTCGTCATCGTGCGGAATTTCGAGCCCATCATCCCGTTATCGCATGCCGTAATGGTCGAGGCGATCGGGATCTTGTACGGCTCACATGCAAATTGGCTGGTGTCATTTGCATGCGCAATGCCGCCTGCCCAGAACGCGAGCAATGCAACGCTCATCCTTAAAAATTTCAAGAGACTCCCCTTTGATATAGTTCTGAACTGGTAAGCATGCTCCGGCCGCGTCGACGGCCAGAGCTAAACGCATCGCAATATTGCTGGATGCCTTGGGGCAACTGGATGTAAGTCGTTACCGATTTAGTAGTGACATTCCAGCTTCATAACGGCCGTGATTGAGTACGTGTTCGCGGAGAATTCCGCGCCTGTGTGATCTTTCAACTTGATATTTGCGGTCCACGTCGCGCCGTTATCCGTAGCTGAGACGAACATGGCTTGACGGGGCGGTGTCACGGCCACATCTACGATGGTCTGGGTCAGCTGGAACGAGTAGGCGGGCGTCCCTCCGCTTTCGCAGTTGGTTGGCTTGGTGACGATCGTGCCGTCCGCAATCAGAACCCTTGAAACTTCGACGCTTTTGGTCAGAAGATTCATCAACCGCACGTACCGTCCGTTCTTGCACACGAGTTGGACGCGGTCCACTGCCATTGCTAATCGCCCGTCGGGAGCGCAGGCCGCATTGAGTGCTGCTGTAGTGTTCACCGAGCTCCAAACTGAGCCATTACAGATATAGGACACGCCAGTCGCGTTGCTGCCGATCTGGCCTGCTGATGAGCACACGGCTCCTTCGCTGATGCCGTTGACAACATTGCCGACGAGTTGCCACGTTCCACCTGAACAGATGACCAGGGCACTCCCACTAGTGCTCTTCCGGACAATAGGCTCGCTCCCGCAAGCAGTACCAGGTGCTGCGCCGCTACCCACCAATCCAAGGGCGCCGGAGACGTTAATGTCCTGTGTTCTAAGCGTGTTCTCGACTTCTAGATTTCCTACGTTGTTGATGTCCTGGCTGTTGGCGTTCATTGGGCCTGTTAGCCTACGGCTGCCGTCAAGTCGGTAATATGGATTCAGCAGTGCCGTGATTCCTGAGTTGTTTCCGATACGAATAGCCAGTATGCCTGCTGTGCCAGCAACCGGGTTTATCATCGTTGTACCGCCTTGGAACCGAAGTTGCCCAGGATTCTCGGCATAGGACATTGCTCCGTCCTTTCCAATAGCGGCGAGAGCTATTCCAAGAACATCGGTTCGTACCTGGCCGCCAGTATCGCGGTATGCTGCGGTGGAATGGACCACGCCAGAAATGACGCAGGCAGGATCATCGGCGCTGACGTTGCAAGCAGCATCGCGAGTAATAACGATAATGAAATCAAGACCAAGAGCAGATCTTGCAGACAGGCGTGCATCAATGTATTTCGCTGGTGAGGCCTGCAGTTGTGCGATAGTTGGCTGCAGCGGCAAGGCGAACCCTGCAACTGCGTTACTGGTTTTAAGCGCCTGCAAATTCTCTTCGATGTAGCGATTGACACCGCTCTGGACTTCCTTCGCATACTCAGCCGTTGACTTAGCGTTCGTTTCGTCCAGGCCGTTGAGGATCTGGCTAAACTGGCTGGCCAAAAGAATTGTTGAGACAATCAGAACAAGGCCCAGCTCGATAAGAAGGTACCCCTTTTGACGGCGGGGGCGTATCTTAATTCGGGTTCGGGTAAGAGCGGGGGCAGGAGTGCGCGACATCGACGAATTCTCGGTGAATTGCTGTTGGAAGGGATCCAACGGAAGGCGCCGGGCCGCGGGAGGGCCCGGCGGTAGAGCTATTACTGCACCTGCATGGTGATCGTATTGTTGTCACCCGCGCAGGTGATACGCGATGGGTCCGGCAGGCCGCCGGCGGCCTTAACCACGTTCGCGCCCACGCTCAGAGTCGTGGCAGTTCTCGCGAGTGCTGCGACGAACGGTTGGCATGCTGCATCCGGGAACTGCGTGATCACGTAACGCACGCTATCGTTTGCGGCAGTGACGGTTCCAGGCGATACGGTGAGCGTGCCGCCGCCGAGCGCGGTCGTCACAACGCCTGCATTATTGGTCAGCGCCGGGTAGCCTGCGAAGAAACCACCGGTGTTGAGGCGGGCGTTCGTGACTTGTCCGTACTGGCCTTGATACGCACTTTTGACTTTGCCGACGAGCATGCTCATGTCGGTTGCCAGCTGGTTCGCTTGCGAACCGGTGTTGTTGCTCGCGAAGTAGGCCACGGCGGCCGCTACGCCGCCCAGCGCAATGATCAGAACCAGGCTGATCTCGACCATGCTCATACCGGCTTGTCGACGCAGACGGACGACCTTGCTCACTTGGGCGTTCTGCTTGTTGTTGAGGACTGCATTTTTCATTTTTTCTCCGAGTTTGACTTACGAGGTTAGTAAAGCAATGCCTTCATGCTGACGGCAGTTTTGAACATTTCGACTAAAGCAATGGTTCCAGCGTACATTCCGAGCATAGCGGCCAAGCACGCGGCCATTAATACGATCCGTACAGTGCTAGCCTTGGCTTTAATTTCTTCCGGTGCAGTTTTTAAGATAATTGCACCAACCTGCTGCAACATGACGGGCACGTCCGCATAATCTGAGATGTCAAGAATTCGGTAATACGTCGTTTGGTTTGCAATTCCGGTATTAAAGATCTCTCCTTTCCCATTTGGATTCGCAGCCAGATTGTCGAGGATTCGTGTTGTTTGCCAGCGAAGCCATGGATAGGCATTAAGCCGTATCTTGATTAATGCGTCACTCAGCTGCACTACGTTACTGTTGCGAACGGCAGTGATCATCCCTATCGTCGCGAAAAATGCTGCGGCATTAAAGTCCCGCGCCATTTGAAACGGCAATACGCGGTTGTCGAGCCACTGCCGATAATTGCCGACATAGTGTTTCAACGCCCATACGGTGAGCGCAACTATTGCGATGACAAAGACCATGTACGCCAGCCACCACGTGCGTACAATTTCCGAACCACCAAAAAATACCTTCCCGAGTGCGCCAAGATGGTTCAAGTCAACCCTGCTGGACAAGACGGCGCTATGCAGACGCGGCATAACCATGAATGCCTGCATCGCTATATATGCGTGAAACACCGAGATCATTATCACGGCCGAAATCATCAGTTTGTGTATTTCCTTCCGAGTCGATTGCATCGCCAGGATATTTGCACCTAACTTCTCTAATCCAAGCCGAAGATCGCCAGCAGATTCGGAAGCGGCCAGCGAGGCAAGGTCTTCGTCAGGGATCGTTCCGCGCAATGAATCCGTGAAGGTACCGACGTGGGCAAAGCGCTCGAGCCAGTAGTTGCAGAGAACACCTATGGACCGCTTTTTATACCGCTCGGCATAACGCGTGAGCAATTTCGTGACGGACTCGCCGGGCATGGCTTCCATCACGCTCGCTAGGTCGAGGTAGAAGTTGCCACGTTGCCCTTTGAAGTCGAACGCCGCGTTTCTAATTTTCCAGCTCAGGCGCTGCTTCATTTCTGTTCCTGTTTGTGTTCAGCACGCTTCACGCGCACTGTTCGTTGGCATAACTATAGAGCCCGGGCCATACCCCTATTTCCCAAGAGCACGTGTGAAATCTGCAGGACTTCAATTGCGGCGCAGGCGGCGGCCTGGTCGGACGGCGAAGGTGCCGACGAGGCGTTTGACGCCGACTGCGCTGGACCGCGTCCCTTGATCCTCGGCCATCTCCGTTTCGTATTGCTCGAAGGTGCCGAACTTGCGCTCGACCTCCCTTGGATCGAGCACACCGTGTGCGACGTGATACATTGCGACCTCGAGCGCGCTCTTACCTGTCGTATCCTGTTCGTCGAAGCGGGCCGTGCGAGTCTTGCGGATATAACGCTTCAGCTCCAGGTTCTTCGCCTCCCGGAAAAGCAGCAGCATTCGTGTGGTTGGTTCGATCATCTCTGCAACCACAAGGCGACCTTTTGTTCCGGCCAGTTCTGGCAAGCTCGTACGCAAGCATTGTTCGCATCCGCGAGGATTTTGGGCTTTCAACGATTTACGGCTGACCTGGAAAAGTCGTTCGATTCGATCGAGATACTTGTCGTCATAGACCGCTTCCGCATCGAGGCGGCAGCATGGGCAAAGTTTTGGCACGAGCGCTTGATACACCAGCAGATTTATGAATCCAGGCGTGGCAATTACTTCGCGCGGAATGCCCAGTTCGCTCGACACTAAACGCAGGGTGATCATGTCGATCGCCGATGGAGCGTGAAGCGTCGCCAGTGCGCGGTGGCCAGATTCGGCGACGTCACGGAACATGCTGGCGCTGTCGTGGTCACGAATCTCGGCAATCATCACGGCGTCCGGATCCATTCGCTTGGTCTGCCGCTTGACCGCAATGAAGGGATCGCCATCATCACTGTTTAAGCTCCTCGAGACGGAGAACTGGTCGGTATTCGGGATGAGATTTTCGACCGGATCTTCAGCGGTGATGATCTCCATCCAGTCCGGCATCATCGACAGCGCGGTTTGCAAGGTCGTCGACTTACCGGAGTTCACTACGCCACCGATCAGAATGCCTCCGCCGAGACGCGTAATGGCTCGTTCCCAGACGTCGATTTGTGGCGGGAGGTATCCGAGTTCAGCCAATGTTTTCGGAGCGGTTTCACTATCTTGGATGATGACCCGCATGACCACCTTGGTACCCCGGGCCGTCTTGTTCGAGGCCCAGCGGAACTGGACTTTGACGCCTTGGATCGTAGCGTTCACCTGGCACTGTTGCGGAGCATTTTCATTGAAAATGTTTTCGCTGCCGGCGCTGCTATGCATGTTGTAGACATAGGCAGTCATGGCCAACAGGCGGTCGGTCTTCACCACGAACTCGCGCGGCTTCGTGATCCGACCGTCGATGCGGAACATGATCTGCGAATCCTCTTTACTTTTATTGATGCGGATGTGGATGTCGGATGAACCGTTGTTGAGAGCAAATTCGCCGGCACTCTCGAAGAGGCTCCACAAGGCACTGTCGAACTTCCTGGTGGTGCCGCCCTTGCCTGCCTTGTGGAACTCATTGATACCATCGCGGGCCAGTTCATCCATCACAGACGGCGAAGCCAGGTAGTAGGCATCGCTTTCGATGGTCCAGCCTTTGTCGCGCAGGTTTGCAACCAGTGTGTCAGTGAGGTCCGTCCTCAGTTCGGTTTCGAGTAGTACGATTGCGCATCGATTCGTTTCACCTTCCGCGGTTACATCGATCGGGCACACCCTGTGCTTAAGCGCCGAGTTCAGTCCGACGACTTCGTAAAGCTTTTTATTGAAGTCGGGCAGGTCGTCTGTGTGTTCGACCTTCATGGCGTTCGCGCTTCGTTCGACCATGATATGAGCGACCGATGCAAGCGGTTGTGGTGCTCCGAGCGGTGGCGTCGGAGACATGCTGGGTTCGGTTTTTGAGGTCCAATTAAACATGGTCGATTATTTATGAAGCGAATTTGAAGAAAGGCCACGCGCCCAACGGTCAGCGGACCGCTAAAGGCGCGAATAAAGTAACTTTTTGCGCTTCGGCTGCGCGGCCCTTTTTACCTTTCGCGGAGCCTGCTGTCTTCGTCAGCCAGATGCCTTGGGGGCCAATCGAACTAACAACGTAATCGCGTACGACGCTGCCGTTTCGGACCGTATGAATGCGCCCTTCCATCGAAAGCTGCCCTTCGTAATAGGTGGTGCTGGTCCCGTAGATGGCGAGGGTTTCAGTCGGGTAGACAATCTTTGGTGCTCGCGGCGAAATGACGATTGGCGGCGCAGCTGGAGCATTAGGATTCGGCTTCGCCAGCTCGTCTGTCATCTTCTTAATTAAAATGCGTTCTTCAAGGTCGAGAAGCTCACCCACCTTGAGCTGGTCTTGCGCCAGCGCCAGACTGGAGAAGGCAAAGAATGGAATCAGAATAAGGGACCGGTTCATTTTTTTACTTCAGTTGGATTTCGAGAAAATAGTTCCGCTGACCGTTGCCATAGCCATTGATCGCTCAAGTTCGTAGGCCGGCTTGTCGGTGAAGCTGATGACAACGTTAGTGATCGTCGCGTAGTCGGGGAGCTGTTGCAGTCCTCTGAGGCTGCGAACAGGGCCGGCGAACTCCCACTTCGCGGCGCCTACCGGGGGCGTGGTCATTTCACCGACGTTGGCACCCGGTGGCAAAGCGAAGGGCACGTGGTCTTCCAGTTTGGGCTTGCCCATCGAAGAGAGCAGCTGCAACGCCGAGCCAAACTCGATCGTTTCTTCTCTCCTTGTCCTGGCAGCGTCGATGGCTTTGCCTTGCTCGATGAAGGGCATTGCGGAGTATCCCTTGACAGCAGTGATGGTGTTACCCGCCATTTCGATGCTGTCGAAGCCTTTACCGGCAGCGGTCATGAAAGACTGGTACGTCGCCTTGCTGTTCTCGCGCCGTGCGAATTCGTAAGTGCAGACGACCTGTTTCGAGATCGTGACGCTGCATGCTGCTTTACCAAGTGGCCAGCCGCCTATCGACGGTGATATTCCGCGGACAGGTGCGATCATTTCGGCGATTGCACGGGCAGGCAGGGCTACATCCTTTCGCCTGGCAGTAAGCTCCTCGTCGTAGAGAGTTTGGGATGATTTCTGTGCTTCCGCCGCCAAACGCTGGGCCTCAGCTGCCCGGTGCTCGTTGTAAGCATTAATGCAATATGAAACGATGAGGACAACGGCCGTCGCGCCGCCGGCGAATGCGAGTGGATTGACCAGGGCGCTCTTAACCCGACGTAGCTGAGCGGTACCGTCGACTGAAGTGATGAATGCTTCCATGGTCAGCGGCACGATCCCCGCGACATGTGCATCGCCGTAGATCTTGAATGAGGCGCCGCCACAGAGCTTTTTGAAGTCCGCGAGCAGGATGTCGAGCTCAGCCCGGTCCTTGACTACGGCATCGCATCCATTTCGCGGACGGCCTTGGTGCAGACCGCATGCAATGAAGCCCCCTCCCGGGATTTCCAGGACGAGCATTACATTCTGGATATCAGGGTAGCGGTGTTGGAGAACGATAGCCCCGGAGTACAGCGGCTTGGACAGCTTTTCCTTGCGATCAGCCTCATTCAGCACACCGTAATAGAACGCCTTCTCGTGCGCCCAGACGTACGGCGATTTGACCGCTCGTGCCTTTGCGTGGACGTCGGGGTCGGACAGGCTGGTTTCCCATTGCATGCCGAAGACGATTCGGTTGCCACTTACATCGAAGATCATCGCGTCCCTCTTACTCGGTCTCGCCGTCAGCGACTTCGGCAGTCACCAGCACGATGGTCGTTGAACGGGTCGCACTGGCCCGCAACGAGCCCCCGGCCAGGATGGGGATGTTGTTACCCAGCGTGCGCTTGTCGTACTGATTGGACCTGGTGTCGAATCCGGTGAGGACGATGGTTTGGCCGTTCCGGATCGGCACCTGCTGCGACGATCCTTCGCCCTCGATGTTCGGCAGCTGCACCGTTTGGGTGTTCTGGCCCGAACCAGACGTGAATGGATCAAGAGTTTGAAGCGTGCTCTGGTCGAGGGTCATGTTCAGCATGACCGTATCCTTAGCCGTTACCTCTGGATACAAGAACAGCTTCATGCCGACCGATTCTTGTGCAGTCGTGATGCCGGGCGTGCCGCCGGTCCCTCCCGTCGTCGCTGCGGCAGGCGTGGTCGATGCGACATACGAGAATGTCTTGCGCACGTTGTAGTAAATGCCGCGGCGGTTACGAGTGGCCAGGGGAATCTCGGTCGATGTTTCGACGTCGCCTACCTCCTTGAGCGCTTTTACAATGGCGCGGGATCCTGCCGCCGAACCAGAGAAGACCTCCAGGCCGAGTGAGCCTGCATTCGTCGATGCAAGGTTCGCCGCCGATCCGAGCGAGACGGTGAAGTCAGGCAGGTTCGTCAATGCGCGGCTGACCGCCGCGGAGACGTCCACACCCGCTTCGCCGGTGTCTCGCGTGGTGACCTTGATCGTCTGCACACGCAGCTTGACCATCCGGGTGACAGCGCGAACGCCACTCTTGATGATGTGGTCTGCCGCTTCGACGGACTCAGTTGTATCTGTCAGCGTGATCGCGCCGGTAGCTGGGTTTGCGAACACGGAACCTGAGCGGGTCATCACAGCTTCAACGTTTTCCTTCATTGCGGTCAGCTCGACGAGATCGCGCATTTGCTCGCCGACTGGCGACTCGTTTGAGCCCCGATTTTGAATAGCGTTGGCGTTACTCGACAGCGCGGTCTCGCCTTCAAGCGATGACTTGTAGCTGGACTTGGACGCCCTGAATGGCGTCTCCCAGGTCTTCGTGACCATGCGATAGAAGCGAAGGCTGTTGGACGTTTCTTCGTACTTCCACTTGATCGAGAGCTTGGTGGCGATGATGTCGAGGATCTGCGCGAGGGGAGCATTCATGCGGGGCATGTCGAAGCCGTTCGCCGACTCCGGCGGGCGCGTCCCATTTCCAGCGCTCGCCACAGCGACACTGGCTGGCGCCGCTGACGCTGCATTTCCGTGTGCGCCAGGCAGAGGCAGCGGCATAGGAGCGGCGCCCACTGGCATACCCGGTGGCATAGCTGCGAATGAAGGTTGAACCGATGCCGGGGCGCTTGGTCCAGTAGTGCTGACGCCGGCGGTCTGCATCGCCTTGCGCTGGAGCGCGCTCGAGTCGAGGTAGACGTCAGGGGCAATGGTGACGATCATTTTGGTCGCCAGCATGATACGTTCGGCGGCTTCGCTGAGCGATACCCAGTTCTTGTCGAACATGACCATCGTCTTCACGTCCTTCTGCAACGCGGCAGGCAGCGTGACCGAGCGCGCAAGGGGCACCGACTTCCCCACAATCCAGGGTGCATCCACTTCTTGCGACTTCTCGTACAACTTGTTCGATGCCGCCGGAGGCGTCGCCTTTTCGATGTTCCGGAGTGCAGCCGCTCGTGAAGTCCTGATGGCAGCCTGGGTGTCGAGCTCGAGCTTTTGAGACACGCAGCCGGACATCAGGAGGGCCGACGCGAGGACTGTCAGGTGAAGGGATGGTGTTTTCATTTGGATTACTCGTTCGGATTGCACTTAACCGTCTTGCGGACGACGCGGACCACGGCATTACTGTAGAAGCAAGGCTTGACCACGACATCGCTGAATTCTGTGGAGGTCAGCACCCAACGGACAGCGGATTTAAAGTCATTGCTCTTCTCGCCAGCAGTGCTGATTTGGATGTCACGGTCGACGTCCCAGACAGCGATCCAGCCGACCATCTTTGCCCATCGCGCAATCAGTAAGCGCAGATTTTCGTCCTCAGGGGCTGCGCGATATGTGTAGATGTCGCTGACCGTCGGACGGGTCTTAGGAGCAGATTGCGGAGATGCAGATTCTTGGGCGGTAGCCGCGGACGTGGCCAGCTTTGCGCCTGCGGAGGTTCCGGTGGACGCTCTCAGGTCCGGACTTGGCGTCGCAGGCTTGCCCGACGCGTGCGTGCTCGGCGCAGGCGTGACTACGGTCGACGCGGTGTCGCCAGCGACTTTCGATGAAAGCGCCTCGAGCTTTTCCGTCAGCTGCTTTATCTTTCCGTTGACGACCGATGGGTCGGGCGCCGCTGAGGTCGGTGCTGGCGGCACGCCGCGCACAACCGTGATCGGCTTTCCATTCATGAAGCCGCGGATCTGAGTCGGGACGCCTTTGACGATGAAGAATTCGCCGTCCGCAGTCGCGCCAGTGACGATCAATCCAGGAATCGACTGGAGAAAGGTATTGCGCCCATCGTTGTACACGTCGAATTTTTGCTGCGGCGCCAGCTCGGTCACGTAATAGCTGCGATCGTTCGCGGCGAACGCGCTTGCGGAGAAAGCTGTGAGCAGCAGCGGTGCGATGATGGATGTGAGTTTCATAGGCGATGTGGTATGAATTGGTGTAATTGTCGAATGGCAATTCGCTCGGCGGCCTGCAAGAGCACGCTTGAATCCGACCTGATTTGCGTTTCGTTGTCGGACCATGACGTAGGCGCCGGTTGGGGCTGCGCGGCCTCGAACCAAGCTGAAGGTGAATGGCCAAGAACAGCTTCGGGGCCGCGTGGCCCCGAACTTGCCGGCATGCGCCGGATCCCTCCTCAGTGATATGGCGCCATTAGCATGTCCTGGTTGGCCATGAAGATGAATTCTTGTCCCGCGAATAGCCGCAAAGTCGGTGCGATGTTCTTGTTGCGGTCGAGCAGGCTCTTAAGCACATCGTTCAGCGTGGTGGCGAACACTGATCCGGCAGTGGCTGCGCCGTTACCACCAGTCGTTCCCGGCAGTGTTGTCACCGAGGTATCTTGGCGAGGTAACAGAAGCGACGTGGCCCCGATCACCAAACTGCTTCCGAACATCTTCATGAAGTGGTTGTCGACGTCTGCACCGACACCCGAGGTGCCCATCATGTCGGTCGAGCTGTTCCCCGTCAGCGGAATCCAGTTGCCGTTAGGGAGCGTGAGCCTGGTCATCGCCATCAGAAGTCGCTCTTGTCCGACGATGACTTGGCTGTTGTAGACCCCGTTGATCAGACTGCCCTTCGGGATTACGACGAACCTCTGAGTGCTGTCGTAGACATCGGAGGTGATCCGAGCCAAGATCCGGCCGGGCAAGTCGCTGTTTACATTCGTCAGCAGGACCGCGCGGATTACAGCCCCCTCGCCGACTAGGTAGCGGCCGGCAGCGCTTTGCAACGATGCTAGTTGGGCACGTGTCGTAGCGGAGGCAGCCGCGCCAGCAAGAAACTCCTCGTTTGTTCCCCGGCTTTTCTGAGCCTCTTTTGGAGTCATGGCGGCGAGCATCTGCTCCTGCAAGGCCTGTTGCGATCGGAGTGCTGCGTCACGCTCTCGGTCACCCGTCAAGTCGCTCTGCATCTCAGCGAGCGCGGCCGGGCTTTTGGAGGCGTCGGACGCACCACCCTGCCCCATCAAGCGCACTTGGCCCGCCTCGAGCGGAGCGGAACGAATCTCCTCTTCGCGCTTGAGTTGGGCCAGACGGCGGCCTTCCGCCTCGCGCATCACCTCTTCGGACATGGCCGTTGGCATTGGGGCGGCAGGCGTGTAGGCTTGCGAACGGTAAGCTGCGTCCGATGGTGAGCCGTAGGCCGGAGATGTCGATGGTGTATTCGCTCCCACGTACCCACCGCGCGATGTTGTCGCGTTCGGCGGCGTGGGCGCTGGTGACGCGATCGAGCCCATGGGCGACTGCGACGGCGATTGCGCTCCAGCTGGTGAGCCTGGCATCACTGGGACCACGACTGGCTTCGGCTTCGCTGCCTCAGCCTTCATCTGTTGATACATCGATGCTGTCGTTGCAGTCTGCTGCGCAGTGTCGACGCTGATCTGTTCTTGTGCAACGCGCTTGCCAAGCTGGGGATTGTCGGGGGTGTAGAACAGCCACACGATCACCGAGCCAACGATTATTGGGACGGCATATTTTGTCGCAGTCTTAATGAGATTGCGTGGCGGTGCGCTAGATGCTATATCCTCAGCCGATTCTTTGGCCGGCTCACCAAAAGTCGGCGCCGGACCGCTCTCGTGCTGCGGCTCTGGTTCAAGAGTAGGCAGGGTCTCGAAGGGGTCTTTATTCGTTGCCATCGCTTACCACTTCGATCGGTTGTTCTTGAGGCCGTGCTTGGTGACGAAAACTTCGGCAGCGCCCAGCTTAAGCAGCAGGCGCTGCGCTGCGCGCTCGACCACGACCATGCGGCCCTTCACCTGGTAATTGATCAGAGATGGATTATGTTCGTCGTCTAGCAGGAATACAGCGGGGCTGTCCTGGGTGTCCGGCATGACCAAGAACGTGAACTTCCCGTTCGTGTAGACAGCTGTGGGTTTAAAGCTCGCCGTGCCCTCGATATCGAAGCCAAAATCAAGTGTGGTTGGGTCGAGGTTTGGGACAACTACTTGGTCGGCCAGACGCACTTTTTCGGCTTCGACGGCGCCGGCTTCAGCTTCTTTACGCAGTTTAATTTCGAGGTCGCGGTCCGGATACAGGAAACTAACTTTTTGATAGGCGTCTCCTGCAGCCGACTTTCCTGACACGAGCTGGATCTGGTAGGTGCGCTTGTTTGTCACGAGCGTCATCGATGTTTCGAGGTCATAGCGCAACGGCTTGACGTAGAGATTGCGCGGTCCGCCGCTAACGCGCCACTGCATCGAGTCGCCCACGACCGGAGTTTCGACGACACCCTCGTCTTCTGCCAGCTGAATATGGGTATGCATCTCCGGAAGGGTCAGCAACCGAAAGATTATGTCTGGCGAATAGTTGTACGTGACGATACGGTTCTCTTTCGGCGCAGCCATCGGCCTTGCCGCCTCGTCGACGACAATACGGGGCGGCTGCTTACTGGATGCCGCCTGGACGGAGGCAGTAGCGCCGAAGGCTATGGCCAGGCATGCCGCGATCTGGGCAATCTTCATTTTGAAACGCTTTCTTCGGTCGGATTGAAACTGGTGATGAAGAGGCCGGCCGGGTTTTTCATCACCTCAGCGCGAGTGCGTGGCTTGACGCGCGTGAAGGTCACGGTCATCGCATAGGTCGTGTAGACCGGTTGGGCCTCTGGGCTTAGACGGGTCACGGTGCGGAAGCGCAGCAGTCTGACATCGTCCTTGACCTTGTTCACGCTGATGAACTCATAGGTCCGGCTATAGCCCGGGTTGCTGTGCAGCGATGCGAGCGGGTTGTCCTTGTTGCGCAGCTCTTGCATCTGGACCTTGGCGATGCCGACCACCTGCTCGGCTGACTCAGCGAACGTGCTTTCGATGGTCGCGCGGTTGACGTCCCAGGTCTTGCTTGCCCACTGGTTCACGAAATAATCGATCGCGTCATCGTCGGGAGTCCAAGTTCCGACCGGCGTGCCATCGGTGACCAGCCGACCGTTTTCTCCCTGATTCACGACGACCGTCTCGACAGTCTTCAGCGGGAGAAACCCATTCCACGCGACCCCTTGGAGAACGTGGCCAGCTGCAAGAATGGCCGCGATGAAGAACATGCGGTTGTTCTGCACGTCCTTTTTAGAGCCACGAGCAAAATACTCCTGCGCCGCAGCTTGCTTTGGCGGGCCAGGGGCGAAGTCCGGCGGGTTGCTAAGGGCGGGTGCCTGCTGTGCTTTGGAGAGGGGAAGGTCATTTTTCATGGTTCGGATATTTTCGCTAAGGATTGATTGACGGCTGCGTGGATTGCGCCATGGAAATGAGTAGAATTCGCAAAAAAAATCCCGCACTGGGCGGGATTGGGCGGGAGAGTATTGTGTTTACGACGCGCGAATCTCAACACGCCGGTTCGCTGCTTTGCCTTCTGCGGTTGTGTTGTCGGTGACAAACTTACCGGCCGGCTCATATTCGACGCGAACCTTCTTCCCATCGACACCGTGCCGCATGAGAAAGCGCTTGGCAGCCGATGCCCGACCCTTTGCCAAGGCTTCGGAAGTTCGGGACCGTTGAGCGCTATCGGTGAACCCGCGGACCTCGACGACTGTGGCCGACTTCGCCATTTGCACAAGCTGGTCACGCACCTCACGCGGTGGCGCGAAGTATTCACTGTTATTGGCGAAACTAACCCGCACGACATCGGTCGACTCAGTCGGCACAGGTGCCTGGTGAGCAATCGCTGACTGATTGCCTGTCGATGGTGGTTCCGCTGCAGCCAGCATCCTCTTGAGTTCAGCGAGTTCGGTTTTGATGCGAGTGATTTCGGCCAGAAGCTTTTCGTCCCGAGCTGAGCTAGTTGCGGCCATAATGCCCGGGTTCGCTCCTGCAGCGGCACGAGCGGCAGGCACCGCAGGAAGCGGCGTCGAGGTATCGGCGCTCACTGGCGCCGTCCGGATCACGCGGGAAGCGGCGCGATCCGAAGATACAGTGAAGCTGTTTTGCAACCCTTCCAGCACCACGTTCTCGCCCATGACCTTGTACGGTATTTCAACGTTGCGGGCATTGTAGATGCGTGTGGACTTGGGATCGACGTTGCGTATCTGGACCACAGTGTTGCCCGATAAGTCGAATACTTGAACGATCCGGTTAGCCGGTCCGTTGTCCACCTGGTAGTTGAAGCCGATGGGTGACGGCGGCGTACTCATGCAGCCCCCGAGCCCCATCGCAGCCAGCGTGACACCAATGACGAGGCCAGTCTTCAATCTCTTCATAGCGCTTTAAATCCTTTATGGAGTCTTTGGGTACATCTTCGCGTCCGCGGCTTTAGTCATCTTCACGCCTTTCTTCGCCGCCGTAGCGAGGCCTTTTGCGGTCGCTGTAGCTCCGGACTTCGCGTGATTAGCCGCCTGGGTGGCAGCTTGCTTCATCCCTTGTCCGGCACCCTTATGGGCACCAAGCGAACCTGGCAGAAGCGCACTTGCGATAGTCGGCGCTTGCGAAATGAGCGAGTTGACTGTGACGAGCAGCACGGTCACGATGATCATGCCGGCCGCAGTCGGCTCCTTGCCAACCAGCTTATCCAGTCCGAGACCGTTGGGGCCAAGGATCGAAGCAGCGATGGAAAGGATAACGTTGATCACGCCGGTGAGCGCCGCCGAGACCACCAGGAATTGAGCCCACTTTTTGAAATAATCCGTCGTCCACGGCGTCACGATGCCAACGATGAGAAGCGGGCCGAACGCGATACCAACGGCCGTCAGGAATGGGCCGAGCAACAGCAGGCCCATGACTTCGGCTACACCCAGCAGGACTAGTACCAGAATTACGAACGTAAAGATCAAGGTTGCCAAAAAGTCGGCGAGGTTCGAGAACCACCCGCCAGGTTTGGTAACAAGCTCGGTCACGTCCACAACGTTAAGGAACAATGTGCCGAGCGCCCGCCCAATGTCGGCGAGGATGCCACCGTAAAGCGTCATCAGCTTGGCCGTGGGGTTGTCGCCCCCCGCGCCCAGGTGGGCCATTCGGAAGGGATTGAGCATGTCGTCGAATTGCAGAATTCGCAGCTCGTAGGTATGGATCAGGAAGACGGCAACGACACATGGAACGCCCACATCGAAGATCACGGTCAGCATCGACGGGCGTTTGCCGGCATAGAACTGGAGGCACTCCCACATTAGGTACATGAAGGCGAGTCCACCACCAATCGTGAGCGCCGGCTGCTTCATCTTAACTGCGACCTCGTTGACTGCGAAGTGCTTCATCGTCTGGCCAAGATTCGTGTTCAGCTTAGCGTTAAATGTACGCATCGAGCCTTCAAGATTTGCGAAGAAGCCGCCGCTCTTTGCTGCGGGCTGCTGGTAGTTTGCCGGGTTGGCTGATGCAGGCATCGCTGTCATCGGCACGGTCTGCGCGGACGCGAGCGGCGCTAGGCAACCAAGTGCCCAGAACAGCAGGGTAATGAGAATGTGTCGATGACTCATGTCTTTTATGTGCGCTGCGTACGCTGTAATCGCTTAGAACTGGTTGGCTGCTTCACGCAGTCGCTTCTGGTAGAGGGCACGCTGATTTTCAGCCCATTGTTGCTTGCCCGCGTCAACGTCCTCGTCCTGGACTTTCATCTTGTCCTCGGCCTGCATCCTTGCCACTACCTGCTGGTTTTGACCGATGATGACGTCGAGCGCCACCCCAAGAGTTTGCATAGCCTCGGTCTGACCTTGTACTGCGGCCAGCTGAGAGACGATTTCTTGGCGGCGGCGGGTGGTGTCGCTCATAGAGCGTGAGACGGACGCGAAGCGCTCGCGATTTGCGCGCTGTCTGGCGGCGTCCGACTTGGCCAGCGAGTCGGCGAATGCTTCAAACGTGAGATTCGACGCGCCATACTGAGCGCGGAGGTCGTTGACCAATGCGCTGTTCCTATCCAGCGTCGCACTCAGGCTCTCGTCAATCTCGACCAAGGCGCCATATAGCTGCGCAGTCTGACGGATAGCCGCAAGCCCGTTCACGTCCTTGAGGCCTTTCACCGATCTTGCCATATCCTTCGCCGCATTAATTTGCTGGATCAGTTGCCGTGCGCTGTTGATCTCATTCTGGATTCCTGCTCTCGCGCCAAAAGTGTTTTGCGCGAGGTTTAGGAAGTCTGTAAAGGTAAGCGCCTGAGCCGGCGTGGCCGAAAGCAGGCATGCCATGAAGGCAGCGACGGCGCGAGTAAAGCTTCTCTTCAAGTTCATTTTTAGTTCCTTATAGATGTTGGCATTACATCGTTTCGACTTCGCGCAAGTACCGCTCCTTCCAGTCCGGCGCCCTCTCGGCTTCCAAGGCGTCAAGGACGTTTAGGACGGCCTTCTCCGAACGAAGGTAGGCCAGCGCCGAGGGCGAAAACTCGGTGGTCATCACGCGTGCCTTACCCGCCTGAATCAGCAGGTAGTCGCGCTTTGGCTGCAGCTGGGCGATCATGTCGATCTGATGATCTTCAAAGCCAAAGTTAGTTTTGTAGGCGTCGCGGTGCGTTTCGATCTTCTTGTTGTAGAGAAGCAGGAAGCTGTAGATGTTGTCGAGGATCGTCGCGGACATCTCGGCGTTGGTCACTGACTGGGGCGACTGAATCGTCAACCACAGGAAACCGTTGCGGCCGCGGATGGCCTTGAGCCATTCATCGATCATGGGCGCAAAGCGCGGATCGTTCAGGAGGAACGAAGCCTCCTCGATGTAGATGAAGGTCGGTGTGCCATCGAGTGAGGTGAAGATCTTGCGGAAGACGAGGTCGATGAACGCACGTGCTATCCGGTCGACTGCCAGGATTGAGGACATCTCGATCGTCGTCCAGTTGGTCAGCGACAGGTCGTCTTCCTCGTTATCGAACATCCCGTAGGGCCGCCCCTTCAGCCATTCGCCCAGCTCTTTCTCGAGCCTTAAAGGGACCAGCACAGCAAGTTTGCTCATGCTCGGCGTGCCCATCTCCACGAGCTTTGCGAGCGCCTCATCGAGGTGTTGGCGATCTGCTGTGTCCGCTTCAAAACCGCCTTCAGCAAGACGGCGCAGAATGAATTCCCGCACCCAGGTCCGGCCGTCCGGGGTCCCGTCCATCATCATTGCAAGTGGGTTGAGCCTGGTACCTGCCTTCTTGATGTCGACATGCTGGCCATCATGGAGTTTGGTGACCACTTCACAGCTCCTGTTTCGGTCGAAGATGAATGTGCGCACCTTGCCGTAGCGCTGGAACTGGGAAAGGCAGAAGTTCACGAACGTCGACTTGCCGCCGCCGGTCGGGGCGATAATCAGCATGTGCCCGACCTGCTCGACGTGCGAAGAAAAGTGGAAGCGCCCGCCGTAGCGGTTGCCGAACACAGCAAGCTGTGGCATGGGCCGACGGTACACGGTCTTGGAAAAGTAGCCGTGCGTGCGTGGACCTTCATCCATCGTGTAAAGCGGATAGGAGTCAGCCACGTTTTCGACCGAAATCAGGTCGTAGCGCGACTGCGTCGCCCACTGGCCGGGCTGCATGGCCGCAAATGACGGACCGAGGTTCAGGCGCTCGCGCGTGGCGTTGAATTTCAAATTCTCGAGCGCAGTTACCACCAGATCGCAGTTACGTTTCACCTCTTGGCGAGTGTCGCCGGCGACGAAAACAGTGGTCGCCATGTAGCAGAACGTCAGGCCTTCGGCGCCGATTCGTTCCTGAGCATGCTTACAGTCCGCCAGCAGCTGTGCTTTACCCGGGCGCGACTCAGGTGTGTTACCTGAGGCCTTCGCGAAAGCGTGTGCGACCAGGTTGTACTGGGTCAGGTTGTAATACTCGATTGCCTCCTGGATTGCTTTCATGCTCTCGACCGAATTCATGAAGCGCACTACCTGGCAGACTGTCAGCTCCATATCGAGTGATGCGAGCGTCTCGAATAACATGGGTGAGGAAGTCTTGGGCCACTTCTTCAGGCCAACTGCGCCAACGTACACGGATCGCTGGCTGCCTTGGAAGTACAGGAGATCCTCTCCTTTTGCCATATAGTCGCGCGGCAGCCACGCGTCCAGCATGGCGCCGTCCGGTTTGCTCTGCGGAGCTGGATTGCTCGCGCGGTTCAGGGTCCTGCTTAAGGCGCTGGTGAAGTCGTCGCCCTCCAGGCGAGAAAGCTTGATCGGCGCGGAATTCACGAAACTCGACAGGATGCGCTCGAACGTCAGCACGTTCTCACGCAGCGTCCCAACGTCGGCCGCAAATGCTCGCGTCCCTGAGAGCGATTCTTTCAGGGCCGAGATGAGAGCGCCGCCGACTGCCTTGCCCGTCTCTTTTTGGATTCGGGCCACGCGGTCGAAGAACTTGTCGGCGCCGGTCGATCCGGTGAACAGCAGGTAGAGTGAGTAGCGCGTCGTGTAACGGCGCCCGTCAGTGAACTTGGCAGAGTAGATTTCGTCCAGCTTGGCTGCGGCCTCGTTCTCAAACTGTCCTGGCACGTAGCTCGCGTCCCGACGTTTATCAACAATCCACCACGCGGTAACACGGCTGTCCAGGCGCTGCGAGATATTCTGCATCTGCTCAGCGAAGGCGTCGACCTGCTCGTCGAACAGATCGTCGGGATCGGCTCCGCGGTAATCGAAGGCGGCCAGCAGCGAACCGTCCTTGTTGAGCACGATCCCATCGGTGATGAAGTCGAGCCAAGGGCACAACGCCTGCATAGGATGGAGGTCGTCGTCTTCGGTCTCGCGGAATTTGAGCTTGAGCATAGTTACATGCGTACACCGCGACCGAACTTAGCAGGTCGCTCATACGTAGCAGGGAGGTTTTCTCGTGAATCAGGGTGGTATTGCTTACCCATGCGGGCATACTGGACGTAGACCGTGAAAATGTGGTGATCTTTCTTGTATGCCCACGCGAGCAAGGCGTGGAGCACGGCTGAGATGCCAAGCGGGATGGCAGCGTAATAAACGCTAACACTGCCGGCCAGGACGGCGATGAACGCCGCCGGTCCCCAGCAAAGTCCTAGTGCCTTATTGGAGACGCCGTTGCTTAGCCGCGGCTCCAATAGGGCGTGGTTGACTTCGGATACGCGCATCAGCCGATCATGCAGTTTGGTGGGGTCAAGCCCGAGTTGACAATGATGATCGATGAGCCGGCCACGATCGCGGCGCCAATGCCGACCTTGATCACGACGTCGTGCAGCTTGGCGACGCCGAAGAAATGCTCGATCGCCCACAGCAGGATCACGACCAGCGCGCAGGAACCGACGATTCCCTTGAAGTAGTTGGCGATGTAGCAGAAGAACTGGTTGCCGTTGCCGGCGCCGCCCTGCGCGAACGCAAGGGTGGGGCTCATCAGCACCACCCCCATTGCGGATGCCTTGCAAATGCCCTTCGCAGTTGGCGACAGGTTGTCCCAAGCGGCGGCGAGCTTCGCGCCATTACCCGAGAGTTTCGAGAAGATATTTTTCATTTTGGACTCCAGTGATGAGGGAAATTTGTTCGATGCGTCGAACTACGTGCTGCACGCCGTCCACAGGAACGATCCGGCGAGCGGCGAAAACGATGACGTGAACCGACTCGGCGATGTACTTTTTGACGAGATCGGGCGGCATGGATGCGTTTGGCGGCAGGCTCATCTGGAAAAGCATCTCCAGGGCCGACATTGCCTGTATTGCAGAGTCCGCGTGGATGGTCGATACGGAGCCCGGGTGGCCCGAGTTGAACGCGCGGATCAGGTCGTAAGTCTCATCGCCACGTGTCTCGCCGAGAATGAGGCGGTCAGGACGCATCCGCATTGCCAGCTTGACCAGGTCGCGTGCCGTGACCCCGTCGTCGGGATTCGACAGGAGGGAAATCACGTTCGGTACCGAAATTTGGATCTCGCGCGAGTCTTCGATCGTCAGAATTCGTTCGTGCTCGCCGATTCGGCTCAACAATGCGTTGAGCAGTGTTGTCTTGCCGCTGCCGGTACCGCCGGCGATGATGCAGTTCTTGTGTTCTTTCAGGACAAGGCGGACTAGCAGGTCGGCCTGCTCTTGCGTGAGCGCTTTGTATTTGTGGATGAGGTCGTCGAGCGTTGGTCGCTCGCTCTTGTCTTTATGCTTCCGGATGGTCATGAAAGACCCATCCGGGCAGACAGGCCTTTTCGCACCGGCGATTCGCATATCCTCAATCGACGCGTTCACGATAGCGCTCGCAGACTTGGCAATTGCGTCCTTGCCGACCATTTTGGCGATCGCCGTCAGTGCCATATCGATAGCGCCTTCCGAGAGCAGCGCCCCGTGGGGCACTATGACGCCATTGGTCTCGGCGAACACCAGCCCTCCCGGATTGATCATCAGCTCGGTTACGCTGGGATCGTCAAGCCAGCTGCGCACAGGGCTGAGCTGGGTTGCGAGAAGTTCGAGGGCGACGTTGGGGTTTAACATGCGGCAATTTTCGGACAAGTATTGCTCTCGGGAACCGCAAATGCGCGCCGCTTTTTGTGGGTATTCGTATTCGCTGGTGGCGCTGGCTCACGAACTGCAGCGGCGGGTCGCCAGGCAGGGCTGGTGAGAGAGGTATGGATTCGTCTTTTCATCAATCTGACAGTTCGGGGCCACGTGGCCCCGAACTTGTCGCGAAACTGATGGCTATTGAATCAGTCCTGCCTCAACAACGAACAGGCTCGGCTTCTTGACCTTGGTGCCGGAGATGTAGAGGGTTTCTTTGGCACGGGTCATCGCGACGAACATCAGGCGTCGCTCTTCCTCAAGCGAGCTTTTGTCCGACGGGAATGCACCGGTGTCGAGCCCTACAATCCAGACCCGGTCGAACTCCAGGCCTTTGGAACCGTGAGCTGTGGTCAGCAGCGCAACCGGCCCCTCCCCTTCCAGTGGAGCTTCTTTCTTGTCGGCTGCCTTCTGCTTTTCCTCGCGCGCACGGACGGTAGCAAGCTGCTCTTCGAGCGTGCAGTCGACCGGCTTGTAAATGTCGCGAGCCGCGTCGAGAATTGCCTGGTTGTTGGGCTTTTGTAGGGTTTCGGATAGCCACTCATGCACGCCGAAAAACAGCGTCGCAACGAAGCCTTGCTCCTTTGCCGAGGTCCAGCCGGCGAACCGTTTCGCGAACGTCCGCCAGATTTCGCTCCCCTTCTCGGAGATGCCCGCATTACGGAAGTCGTCTCGGCTGCCGATCATGATGTTTACGCCGAATAGCTTTCGGATCTTCCGAGTGTCCTCGACGTCCATGCCGGCCCATGCGAGGACGATATCCAGGTCGTTACTGCTGGGCTTGACTAGCAAGCGTAGGAGTGCGGCGCAGGCCTGCACTTCCGGACAATCGAAGATACTTCGGCCATCTGTTTTGCGGTAAGGGACGCCCCGCGTGGTCATTGCCGCTTGTAATAGTGTCAGCTCATCGTTTGTACGGGCGATGACGGCGAAGCCGGCGCCCTCATCTCGCGCGATCATGGCTTCTTCAGCCGCTGCTGCATATTCTGTCGCGTTGTCCTTGAAAGATTCCCAGATGACGGTACCACCAGGGCCCTTGGCGGCGAAAAGGCGCTTTTCGATGCGTTGCCGGTTACGGCTCACCAGCTGCTCAGCAGCGGCAAGAATCTCCGCGCGGCAGCGGTAGTTCGTGCCAAGCAGCACCTGAAGGGCATTGAACTGTGTGGCAAATTTTTCCATGCCGCCAAAGCCCAGGGCTCGGCGGAAAGCGTAGATCGACTGATCGTCATCGCCCACGACCGTGAGGGCGGCCCCGGCTTTTCCATGGTGCGCAGCCCATTCGTACTGGGCCTTGTCCGTGTCCTGGTATTCGTCGATCAAGAGGTGGTCGACAGGGAGGGGCGACATTGAACCGTCACGCATTGCAGAGTTTACGCGCAAGATGATGTCTTGAAAGTCAATCACCCCCGCATCGGTCATCAGCTGGCAGTAGATGTCGACCATCTGCTGGAGTTCTGGATCGATCGTTTCCAGCTTCCCGCCAGCTTCCTTGACCTGCTCGATGATGGGCGTGGCGTCTCGCGCGGTCATCTTCAGGCCGCTTTCACGGATAGCGCGTATTACGTAGGATACTCGCACGCCTTCCTTGACCAGATTGGGCGGCGATGCAAACGGTGAGCGCATGCCTGTGAGGATCTCGCGGCCGAATTCCCCCTTATGCTTATGGGGGGTCGTCATCAGCAGGGAGACGCTGTGGAACGTGCCCACAAGAAGGCGAGGCTTCCCGCTGGGCTGGGCCAGCTTCATGATGCGCTCGCGCAGCTCGAGCGCGGCGTCGCGTGTGAAGGTGACAGCACACACCTTGTCGCCTTGGTCCAGCAGCAACGCGGCTTTTGTCGCCATCGTCTTCGTCTTGCCGGCGCCGGGGCAGGCAATCGCGAGGGTATGCCCAGTATGCAGCGCCACTTGGCGCTGCTCCGGGTTTAATTCCTCGAGGATTTCGTTCACGCTGCCAGAGCGTCAGCCGATTGCGGTTCGGCCTGCAGTTCGGCCTGCGGAGCGGTAGCGGCCGGCGTGGTGGCCTTCTTCGCTTCGGTCTTGTTCTGGATGCCGCGCAGGGTCCGGGCGATGAACTGAGCCAAATCGCGCACTTCCTTCTTGATTTGGTATTCGCTCAGTTCCACTGCGTCCCCTTCGGCTTCGCCGTTCCACACCAGCTGGTTCAGCTGCTGGACGTACTGGTCCTGCTTGATGAACGCGCTTGCCACGCGGTTTGCCAGTGGCGTGCGGATCTGGATCGTGTGCTTTGCGGCCGGGTTCGTATATCCAGGCTTGATCCAGTCAGCATTTGTCGCATGCGCTTCGAGAACCATTTTGATCTGCTCGGTTTCGGTAGCCAGCCGCGCTTCCATCTCGGTGACCTTTTCCTTGATGGTCCCGATCAGTTTGTCGGCATTGTCGTCACCGATGAAGAAGCCACCCAGCTTGGAGATGAAGTGGATTCCGTGTTCGATGCCGGCGTAGTAGCGCTCGAACGCGGAACCGATGACGCGCTCCTGCAGTTCGACGTCGCGAATCAGCGAAGCGACGCCGTCGTGGCGACGTGCCAGGCCCTGCACGCCGCGGTCGCGCTGGCGCTTGGCGCGGTTGCGCAGCAGCTGGACGCGCGCTTCGTCGGTGGCTTGCAGAACCACTTGATCAGCGTTTACGGCCGCCGGAGTGGCGCCTTCATTCATGCTCTGCTGGGAGAGCTGCGATGCGGTGTCGAGTTCGCGCAGGGCCTCACGGGCAGCTGAATCGGTCAGAACTTCGGGTGCGGCGGTAGTCATAGGGTCCTCGGGGATAAAAGTGTTCGGAAACAGCATCGTGCCTATTGCCTGTAGGAACCTCGCAGCAAAAGCACCACTTTTTTTCGCGGGATTCCACTGCACATCACGAAAAGAAAAGCTGGCGAGGAGATGCTTTTGTTTCCTGTCCGCAACCGATTCAGGCAAAAAAACGTCGTGGTTTCGTAGGATCGGCGAGAGCACGCGCATTTATAGTTTCGGCCAATCGACAGGAGGCGCGTTGTGGTGAAGGGCGAAAAGTTCCAGAAGTTAGTTTTGTTTGGCGGGATGTGCGCCGGTGCGCTACTTTGCGCCGAGGGCTATCTTCAAGGTCGAGCATTCGTAGCCCGTGTCGGCGTCGCGGAGCGCCAGGTGGCACTTCTAAAGCAAGAGGTCGAGGCCTTGCGTGTCCAGGTTGAAGTGACGCCACGACCAGCTTCGCCAGCGCCTGCTCCAGTGATCGCCCCTGGCCCCCACTCCCTAATGTTGCCGATACCTGAACCAATGCGCATCCCGGCCGCGGCCCATGAGCGATCGCGTAAGACGCCTCCCGCTGCGGACGTCTCCCAGGTCGCCATCAGTGACCAACCGGGTAAGAGTGACGCGGTGCCCGACGATGGGCGCGTCGTCCTGATGAAGGACGTGAAAGAGGCAAAAGGTGCTACTCAGGCACCAACTGCAGGCCAGCAAGCAGTTGCCACCCCTACCGTCGACGTCAAGCTGTGGGCTAAAAAATGAGAGCACGCCTCGTCCGCAAAGCTGTGGGCGCCCTTGCACAGTCCACCCGCCGCAAGCGTCAGGTCCTGGTCTTCAAGATGCCGATTGTGGTGCTTGGAATCGGTGGGCTCTTGCTGACAACCGACATCGCTGAATCCTTTAAATCCATGTGGGCAGCCGGCGAGGTCGCAGCCGCAGCTGTCCAGAACGTAACCCAAGTAAAGCAGCCGTAAGATATGAACAAAATCGACAGCGCCACCGCAGAAGAACACCTGCGCGACGGCCAGGACAGCATCAAAGAATGTGTGAAGACGCTTCAGCGCGTCCAGAAAAGTTTCCCCGAACTGAGCGCCGAGCTGACTCAGGCGATTGGGACACTCACTTCCGTGCGCACAGACATAGCTGGGGTTGCCGAGCGCCTCAAGCGAAGCTAGGGACATGCCACTACTGTGTCTCATCGGCCGGCATGGCAGCGGCAAGTCAACGATCGGAGCAAGGCTCGCATCGCTTTACGGCTATCGGCATATCAGCGTTGGCCTTCTGCGTAGACTTGCCCAATCCAGACAATACCCTGTCGACGTTCCAGCCATACTGATATCCTCGATGCGCCGTGAGCGGCCCGGGGCAGTCCTGTCTATTCCAACGGCCAAACGCCTGGTCGACCATGCGGTCGGCAGCGCTCTTACTGTGCTCGATGGCTTCCCAGCCGCGCCTGAGCAGCTTGGCTTGCTCCCGGCAGAGACGATTTTCTGCGTCGTATGGACGCCAAATGGCCTGCGCAATGAACGGCTCGAGGGCCGCGCCGCCAGTACCAAGCGTCAGTGGACACCTGGGCGGGCCTCGGAAAGGGAAACAGCCTTGCCAAAGCTGATCGCGCATGTGCGCCGGTCGCACCAGTGTCTATTCCTGCGTAATGCCGCTGACGTAGAAGCGGCTGTTGGTGAGCTACAACGCAAGGTTGCGCGGTTCCAGGTTGCGTAGGGGCAAATGGATGGTCTAATAGCACTGTTACCCAACAGAAAGACCATACCATGAGCTACGAATTCAACCACGACGACACATTCCTCAACGAGCCGCCGAATCCGTTTCGGTACGAGAACGTGTTTCTCTTCATTGCAGCGCTGGCTGCAGGCGCAGGCGGTATCCATGCGCTAATGACGGCCAAAGAGCTGTTCAAGAACCAGAACGACAAGGTGGCGCTGGTCGCCGTTGTAGTCGCTACGCTCGTTCTCGGCGTTGCGGTCAAGCTGCTGATCCAAGGGTTGTCTCAGGTGCGTTTCTACCTTGGGCGAAAGTTTCCGCTCGGGCTTGCGGAAGAGCTTCCGGTGACGGAGGCCGGCGTTGGCCTCGGCACCGAGGAAATCCTTGAAACGCTCCGTCATCGCGCGATCGAGTTTCCAGAGCCGAAGGGTGCGCTGAACGGTGTGTTGTATTCGATGGTGCGCAGCTTGGTTACTTCTCCAACCCAGGTGCAGGCAGCCGCGGTGCAGCACTTCCATTCGCTGATCGCGATGGTGGCCCTGTTTGTTTCCCTGGTTGTCTCATATTTCGTGTTCAAGGGCACGCCATACGAAGGCATCGCCTCGTGGCTTTACCTGCCGATGAGCGGCCTGTCACTGGCGACGCCGTTCATGAAGCCCGACAGCCTCAATGTCCAAACCACGCAGGCCGGCACGCCTGTCGAGACTGGTGACAAGGCACTCTGGAAGCTGATGGGTCTCGTGATCTTCTCTATCATGGCCCCGGTCCTGATCCCACGCGTTGCGCCCGAACTTGCAATAGCGCCGATGTGGGTTGCCCCGGCCCTGCTCCTGATCGGCTCGATGGTTGCGTCGACCCTGTTCTTCTTCGCGATCGTCTCTCGCCTCGATAGCGCCGCACGTACCAGCGTTTCGTGCGAACAGACGAAGATCGCGATGAACTGCCCGCCAGCGCAGTTGTGGACCGAAATGAGTCGGGACTTCCAGAATTCGTGGGTCCGCGGAATCCCGAATCGTGCCTACGCCAACATTCCGCCGGAGGTGTCCGAAGAAGAGCGCGGTTCCTTCGGTGGTTTCGTGCTCGAAGAAACGCAGCCTGTCCCTACCAGCACAATGCAGTTCACAACCTGGGCCGAAGCGTTCCAGACCCGCTATTCACGCTTCCTGCTACTGCTCGGTGCATGGGGCGTAGCGACTGCGTCCGCCTGTGGCTATGCGGCAGCGCATTTCACCGCGCAGTTCGCCGATATGAGCCGCATGGAAATCAGCCGGGCCGTGCTGATGGTCATGGCGCTGGGGATGGTGGCTGTACTGAGCTTCCGCATTGGCCACCTGCTTTGGTCGCGCATGCAGTTCAAGTCGCGCCTGTACTGGATTGAGTGCAGCGGGACGTACCAGACGAGCCAGATCAGCGTAGGCAACCAGTTCCGTGGATCGGCCTTGTCCAGCTCGACGCTGACCCGCGTCCAGGATGCTACGTTGCGTGTCTGGGTTACCGATATTGTGTCGGTCGTGTTCGGGAAGGACGGTAAGCGCAGCATCATCGCTATGGCGCCAGTGGACAGCGTCGCGAAGAGCATCGCCAGCCGCCTGATCGACTTCGCCGGCCAGCAAAGCGCCGTGGCCACCCCCACCTCCGCGAATGATCTGGCACGTGCTGCCTCGATCGGAGGCTTGGATGCCGCTGTGCGTGCTGCAACCAGCAGCGCAATGAAGGGGCAAGCCATCGAGTCGATCGCAGGCGCATCGCAAGCCACGCGTGCGCTTGCTGGCGACGAACCACGCCTGGCAGGTCGCGTGAAGTTTTTCGACACAGCGAAGGGCTACGGATACATCGCGGCCGAGAGCGGCGAGGACTACTTCTTTAATTCCAACGGGTTCCGCGGCGAGGCGCCACGCAAGGGCGACCGCGTCGAATTCGCGCCAACACGCGGGCCGAAAGGGCTGATGGCAAAGCAGCTGGAGCTCTTGGCCAGCGCATAAGCCAAGCGACGACGTTCACGCGATAATGAGCAGGTCGGGCAGCAGTTCGACCTGTCATCAATTTTTAGGTAAGGAGGCGCGATGACCTGCGAATTTATTCCAGCGGATCAGCTCAAAAAACAGTTCAGAGTGCTAGGCCATTTTTACAACGTCGTCGTCGGCGGCCAGAGGGTCTTCTGCCGAAGCTCGCTCGAAATCGTGCGCGATGCGCTGTTCCCGAACCGCCTGGACGCCGCGCCCGACGCTATCGTGGTGATGATGAACCCAGGATCTTCGCAACCGTTGGCTACCGTCCCAGAGGAAGTCGACCATACCGCGTTTCCATTCACCCGAAAAAACTTAGTTGCTACCAAGCCCGACACAACCCAGTACCAGATAATGCGGTTGATGCACTACTGTGGATGGGACCACGTGAGGGTGCTCAACCTGTCCGATCTCCGTGAGGCATCAAGCGCCAGCTTCGTAAAGCAATACCGCTCGCTTGAGGCCGAGCATAACTACAGCAAGCACTCGATCTTTTGTCCGTCTCGGAAACGTGAGCTGTCAGATAGCCTGCGTCGGTCGTCGGATGCGCCGATCATCTCCGCATGGGGTACTAGCGCGAAGCTGGACCCTTTGATACAGCGGTGTACTCACGCCATCAACGAGCGTGGCCAGTTTGTGGGGTTAAAACACGTAGACGGTTTCGACCGCTACCTGCACCCTCTGCCCAGGATGCAGGAGGCCAAACAGGCTTGGGTCGACGACATGGTCAAGCTCGTCCAGACATTGTGACAGTGTCTCGCCACAGCGACGGGCGAAAAAAAAGGCCTGCTCGATGAGCAGGCCTTTTGCTTTGTGCAGCCGGATCGCCCGGCACATGATTGTTTCACTTCCAGTGCTTCACTAACGGCGTCACCCGCCACGACAGCCCGTTGAGGGAACTGGCCGTGGCGTAGATAACCCGGCCAGCCCCTCGCTTGACCAGCTGCGAGCCGTCCTGCTGGAACCCCAACATGACAAGCTCGCTGCGGTCAAAGTAGCGCCGAAGTGTCGCATAGACCTTCGGCTGCCGCTTAGGCATCAGCCGGCGCCAGTACCTGGGCCTGCGGCACGACCATGATGCTCGAAATCGCACCGTGGACTGCGTAGCCACCCAACTCGTTCTCGTGCGGCTTATGCACCAGCCGATCAAGGTACAAGTGCTGTCGCCCTGCCCGCTCAGCGCTGCCGAGGATCTTGGCAACAGCAGGGATGCTGGAGCCCTTACGCCGGATGACTACCACGCCATCGCCTACGTGCACGTTTGCTTCTTGAGTTTCCATACTTCTCCTATGCTGCTTTCAACATCGCGCGCATTGCACGCGGTGTCATGTTGTGAATTTTCCCGAGGTCGTCGACGAAGTTTTGAAGGACCGTAGAGAGGTGCAAAAATTCCGCGTCCTCCAACTCCGGCGTTGCCCAATCCAGTCCCGCTTGCGCGGAGTCTGCTTTGAACTTGACCATCTGGTCTTGGTAGTGGTCGAGCGATCCAGGGAGATGAAAGTACACGACGGTCACCGGTTCTTTGCGCTCTACGCGCATCGGACGGTGCATTGCCTGCCCTTCAGTTTTTGCGCTCCAGGAGCGATCGTAGAACAGCACATAATCAGCTTCTGGGATGTTGTAGCCCGCACGGGCGGACGCTTTAGTTGCGAGCAAGTGGTCGGCAGAGCCTCGGATAAATTCATCGTCCTTGGCTTTGACACGACGCTTGATGCTTATCCCGCCGTGGAACTGCACTGCCTTGATTCCGCGTGCGGCCAGCTCGGCAAAGAGCAACTTCACCGTCGCCGGGTTTTCGCAATACAGCAGCGCTTTCTTCCCCCTGGCCGAGAGGTTGACCATGTACTCGACGACTGCACGTTGTTTCGACGTGAGGCCCGGGTACACGCCAAGCCCTTCCACTCCAGCTTGCGGGATGTTCAGCGCTTTTTGTACGGCCTGGAGTTTCGCCAGCAGCAGCGCGAGATTGTTCTTCTCGTCGCTGTCGCGGGCACGGCGGTAGATCTCCGCAAAATCATCGGCAGCCTTCAAGTAGTAAGCCAGGTGCTGGCTGTCCCACTCGACCTCGATCGTCTCAAACTTCGCCGGCGGCAGAGTGATGTACTTTGCGACATCTGGTTCAGCGGTCAGGCGGCGCTTGACATGTGGGGCCAGCCACGCGCGGTACTTTTCGACGTTGGCGATCTTCGGGATCTCACGCTTCGCACCCTCGCGCAGCGTCTCAGAAAATTCGTGCGTGCACCATTCAATTACTACGAAATCATTTCTGATTTTTTCGATGCCGCGGGTAGCGTATTGCATGGTGTCGACCTGCCACGCCTCCAGGAATTGACGACGGTAGCCGTATGGCTGCGCCGCTGTCCCATCCCCGGCCGTGAATAACAGCAGGCCATGTATATCGCGCGGGTAGTTGGCCACCGGGGTGCCGGTTAGTATGTACCGCTTGCGGGCGGATAGCTGAAACAGAGCACGCGACTGGTCGCTATCGAAGTTGGCGAGCCTCTCGCCTTCGTCAGCAGCGACGAGGCCGATGCGGCGCCTCAATGCTTTCGCATACGTCGTGTTTTTGGACACCGATTCATCTACCAGCATCCGAAGGCGCTCGTAGGCGATCAAGTTGATCTGCTTGAGTTGCGAAAGCTTTGCGGGAGCATCGATTACGCAGACGTCCTCAGCACCGATGCCGATGCGGCGAAGCTGCCCGACCATCTCGTCGATCAGTCGTGATTCCACGACGATGAGCCCGTGCTTCACCCCGGACAGGCGGATAAGCGCGACACCCAGCCGGCTCTTCCCACAGGCCATTTGCCACGCCGCGGTCCCTCCCCAAGGTTTCATTGTCATCTCGATGAGGTCATCCAATTGGAAATCCCACGAGAGCCACTTTTCGATGCCGAGCTTAAGCGCCCTGCTGCGCAGGCGGGCCGCTTCTGCCGGATAGGCTTGAGCAAGTCCTTCATGCACAACTTGCCACCCAGCGCTGGCCCCTTCGAGTGTGAACTTGGCCTCGAGGTCGTCTGCACTGATCACATAGTCGCGACCTTTCTTCTCGTACGAATACTTGCCGGACTCTACCCGCTTGAACTCGATCTGCTCGCCTTCTTGAATCACAGGCGACACCCACAACTTTGGGTCCACGTTGTGCGTCTTTTTCGCGATGCCCCGCACGCAGGACATATTCGCGGCGCCTCGGGTCCAGACGGTGTGCCTCAGCGGCATTGTGCCCCGCTGATTGCGCCTATGCTTGCGCTGGATTGCCTCGATCACGCCACGCTGTACGCATGGTTCGCCGCCGGCCTCACGAATCGAGTCGACGAACTTGTTGAACGATGCGACCGGATCCGACTGCATCAGGTACACCTCAACATCGAGCTTCCCCTCACCGTCGAACCTGACGCCGCTTGGCAGCCTGTGGTGCTCGGTCGAGAAGATGCGGCGCTTTAAAACCGCGTTTGCGACCATGGCTTGCGTGAGGCCGCAGAAGTAGCGCAGTTTGACCTTGCGGCCATCCAGGCTGATTCTGACGGTTTGATCACCGGTTACTGGAAGCGTGATTGTCGGCTCTGCAGCGTCGAGCAGCTGATAGCGCAGCTTCGGTTCGCGTGATGCAGTCTTTTCGTAATCCAGCAGGTCAAGAACCGGTACCGGATCGTCGAACGATTCCACGACCTGGTGCAGCGGCGGACGTTTGCTGGCCACCTCCCCAAAAATTACGACGGAGGTGTGGACGTTGGCGTTCTCTTCGCGGAAGGTATTTGCCGGTAGATCGAAAACGGCACGAAGGCGAGATTGCACCTTGTTGGACTGCCAGCATCCGGTGCCCGCGCGAATCGCATCGGCGCTCGAGCGAGGCAGCAGCGCCAGCACAACGCGCGACGCCTTAAGTGCTTGCACGACTGCATACTCATCGCTCGTGGCGCTACTGTCGGGCCCGAAGCGGCCCATACGGGTAAAGCCCTGCTCCGGTTCCAATCCAGCGCTTTCAAGATGCACCGAGAAGGGTGGGTTGATGAGCGACGCGCAGACGCCCTTCGGCCGGACAGTCTCCATTCCAGCGCAGATGATGTCGCACTTGAAGCCAGCTTCGCTGACGACACGTTTGACTTCGTCCACAGTTTGCTGGTGCACGTCGACGCCCAGAAGCATGTGCTTCGTCGGGTCGGCGAACTGCAGCAGTCGGCCGGATCCGATCGAGTTGTCGAGGACCGAATGGATCGGCAGATCGGCGATGAAGCTCCACATCCAGCGAGCGACAAAGTCAGGGGTGAAGAACTGGCCCAGATGTTCCCGGCGTGCGGCCGCGAGCATGCCCATGTTTTCGATCTTGATTGACTTGCGGCTGCCGAGGCTCACGAGGTTTCGCAGAGGGGCATACCAATCGTCTTGTTGTTGCATGATTTCTCCTGTCAGTGCCAGAAGCTGGCGAATAAAAACTGGCAGGCAGAGAGCTTGCCTATCGTGCGATAGGCAAGCCTGGTGGGGCTTGCGGTGAAAGTGTTGAAGGGGTTGGTTGCTGATCAGGTGCCGAACTGGCCGAGGAAGAGTTGTAACTTCTCCGCCGCTGGCTTGCTGAACTTCCAGTCCAGGCTGTCCTTGAAGGCCACGATTTCAAGGCCCGGGAAGGTGAACTTCTCGCGCGATTCAAACGTGAAGCTGTAGTCGCCGATTTTGTGGCGTTCGGGCTTGAGTGCCAGAGACAAAGCGTCCAGGCCGCTCCACTCGAACACGTGGCTCAGCGCGTCGAAGACTTCGTTGACATCACGACGCTCGTAGAGCTTGTAGGGTCCGGTTTTCGAGCCGTAGCTTGCTGGTTCGCTCCGGATGTTTTGGTATGCGATGACAGCGTTGGCCGTGCGGCGCATATCCTTGTCGTTCAGGTGCAGGCGCCGGATTAGCAATGGGGCGAGCTGCTTGTAAAGTGCGACCTGGCCGGCTTCCCCTCCATATGTTTTCTCCAGATAGGCCCAGATTTTCTCGAGGTCGACCGGAATGCCCGTGCGGCGTGGCGCCAGCGGGTCGTCGGGCGTGTTGATGCCGCGGCGAGCCCTTACGGGCGGCTGCTCGAATGCCTTCTGCCAGTTTTCCTGACCTGTCGCGGCCAGCACCTCGCTGACCTCAATCGATAGCGTGTTGTACTGGTTGGAAAACTGCTTCTTAGCGTTGTAGATCATCATGTTGATGGCCTGCTTTGCCAGATCCTCGATCCCGTTTGTTCCAGGGCGGGTCGTCAGCGCAAAACCGAGGACGTCGTTCTCTGCGCCAGACATCTTGGCTGCTGCGGCACTGATCGCTTCCTCAAATTCAATGTAGCGCTTGAAAATGTCATTACGTGTTGCAGGTTGTAGAGGCTCGATACTGGCGACACTGTCTGCAACTGAAGGCAGTGCTGCCAGCACGGGCGCGGTAGGTGCCTGCGCGGTGTTGCGGGGAGTGCTGGCGATCGACAGCAGATCGTCGAGGTCGCCGGTATCGTAATTTCGGCTCGAACGTAGCTTGCTCGGTGAGATTGCTTGTTGGGGCATGTGCTTCTCCAGTGGGTGCCGCAGGGCGGCAATAGAAACTGGATGCGCTGACATTGACGGTGCAGCTTGTCCATCGACGCTTCGATGGACAAGCCCAGGAAGGGCTTGTCGTGAAATTGAAAAGTTAGTTTTTGCTCGATCAACTCAAGCGCCGTACTGGCCCAAGAACAGCCTCAGCTTCTCGGCAACGGAATGGTCAAATTCAAACGTCCACTTCTCCTTGAACGCGATGATGCCGAGTCCAGGGAACGTCTCGCGTTGCCGCGACTTGAAGGTGAAGCAGTAGCCGGCAATAGCTGAGCGGGACAGTGCCGCTTGTAGGTCGTATCGCTCTGCCCAGGCCATCACGCATGCGAGTGCTTGGAATGCCCTGCTGATACGCTGGTGCTCGTTGTAGCTCACTTCAAGCGTGCCCTTCGGAGCGTAGTCTTTGTGATTCGACCATACCCTGACCGTGCAAGCCACATGCCGCTTCGTGGTCGCCACTGCTTCGGTGTCATCGAAGCGGAAGAACTTGATCAGCTCGGCTGCAGCTTGCTTGTATGCCGCAGTTTCGCCGGCGTCGCCGCCGTAAGCATCGGCAAGGTACGCGTGCATCCTGGCCAAGTCGAATGGAACTAGTGCCTCCCGTTCGATGAAGCGCCAATGACTGCGTTCGTCGAGGCCGAGATCGCGAAAGACAGCGCTGCGATCGATGGTCAGCGTGCCACCGGGTGGTGCGTACTGCTTTTCGGCCTGCTTGAGAAGGTTTTCGATTGCCAGGTAAGCGATGTCACCGGGGCTCTTGGTTTCCGGCGTGTTGATCACCGAGTCCCAGTGGTCGCCGAACAGGTGCGCCTCGATCTTCCGTACCTCGAAAGCTAAGGCTGCGATCTTCTTTTGGTACTCCCGGTAGGAAGCAAAGAGGTCATTGCGCGAAGTGGGCATCGGCGGCAGGGATTCCGGCTCCGGCGTTGCTGCTATAGGCGATGCAGGTTGAGGGGTGCTGCGGCTGCTGGTTGATGAGGTGGCCAGGTCGAGCAAGTCATCGAGCTCGGCGGAACTTGCGAAGCCAGTACGGCGGCTAGTGCCACTGGGTACAGGTGATTGTTGAGATTGCATGTGCTCTCCAGTTCGTGCCGCGGTGCGGCGGGGAAATGGAGGCGCCCGAAAAGGGCTTGTCAGGGTGACCTGAGAAGCCGGAGCTTGAGGAAAAACAAACGGCCCTGTCTTACGAGAGGGCCGTTGTTGTGCTGCCAGGGCTGCGCCCTGGAGACTTGTTGATTAACGCGTTGCTGGGCGACGGATGTCGCGCTTCACGAATTTATACGCGGCCACGATCGGCGCAAAAAAGTCACGAAAATCTTGCTTGGCTACTTTTTTAACATGTTGCACGAGTTCGCTCATGTCTTCACTCCTTGAAATCATTATATGCCTTGACTGCAATGTACCTCACAACGAGTGCGGCGTCAATCAAGAGCATGATGCTCTCAAGAGTGTACAGCACTGCCAACGTGAGGCCATCGACACCAAGGCTCTCAATGTATTTCATGAACTTGAACAGTAGCACGGCAGGCAGCGCCACCGCGAAGAAGCTCACAAGGCCAACGACCGCGTGGGTGATGTTATCGAGTACGGTGATATACCACTTCGTTCCGTGTTTCACGTTCTTTCCTTCATAACAAATCCTTTCCAGATTCTCAGTGGGAGGAAGTAATTTCTAAGCCGTCGCTTTTGCCGATATAGCTAGACAGAAGTTCCGGTGCTTTTTTAAGGCCCATAGAGCCACATGACGTCAATGCCGGAAATCCGACAGTGCGAAAGGATTGAGTATTTACTCATCGGTCGTGGACTGATGAGTCATCAATTGAAGGGAAGTAGCGAACGAAGGAAAAACGGTCCAGCTCTCGCGAGTTGGACCGTTCAACAGATCAGCGTGAGGTGACTGATCTTAAGCTATTGCTTTCGCAGAGCCGTTACTCATCAGAATCGTCGCAGAATTCGTCTGCAATCTTTTTGATGATGTACCAAAGTGCGCAGGCAACGTCCAAGGTTACAAGAGCATTGGCAAATCCCGAGAGCAGGAATACCAGGTACGTAGTAGCACCATGCGCTTGCAGCCAGTGAACATAAAGGTCAATACCATATGCAGCGGTGGCGACTAGCAGAAAAATGAACGTCCCCATAATAACGTGGACGGTCATGTTGACGGCAGGATTGTCCCAGCGGCCTTTCTTCGCTGGTTTATCCTGTTGTTTTTGGTTTTTGTTGTTTTTGAATCTATCGTTCATTATTTGTCTCCTTCTATAAGAATCCCTTTCCTTCGGACCATTCCGAATAAAGTTGAACGGTTTATCCAGTAGTTTTAAATTCTCCGAAAAGAATCTAGTCCCGCTGAATTCTGGAATGCCTAAACGGCATGAATACATTGCCGGAAATCCGACATAGTAAAATTTGAATGGTGCTCATCTATACGGGCGTGTGTATAGACGAGAAAGTAACTTTGAGGATGTAAGTCAGCGCGAGAGCAGCGGGCGACGAAGTGGTGCAGGTGGCGCGAGGCCGAAGGGACATTGCCGACAGAGCGACACGAGGATTGTATCCAAGTCATTGCGTAGTAGCAAGTACAACGAGCCCACCCCTCCGGGGGCGGGCTCGTTTGTCAGCAGGGTCCGTTGCCCCTCTTGAATGCGCCGACAGGATAGCTCCAGGTGCCAGCTGGTACGATGATGTCAGCGTAGTAGTTTTCGCTTTCGGCCAGCAAAAGCATCTCGAGCTGGCAGATATGTGGAATGCCACGATCTGCTTGCTGCTCAATGCTCTCACCGTGCTTGATTGTCACACCGAACTCGCGCTCATACGATGCAATCGGCTCGAACGCGCCGGGCATGTACAGGCGGACTGTAGCCCACTCATTCGGTCCAGAAAAAATACAGCCTCTGCAGCTCATGCGACTCCAATTTAGGTGGTACGCCGGGTGGGGGTTTATCAAGTGTCTCTTGAGCACATCCCACACCTGGATCTCCGTGAAGGCATGGACAGGACGGTAGTGGTCGATATGACGGGTATAAGCCCGGCCGTCGCGTAGGTCGTCCCTGTGCTTCTCAAACACAGCGTAATTAGCGCGGTTTGCGGACTCCTCTGCGCGCTCACCAGTGACAACCAAAACGCGCTGTCCACGGAAGCGAAGATCATTCGTCAGGATTCTCGAAAAAACATCAATTTTCAAGGCCGGGGAACAGTAGCGTTGCTGTAAGTTCCCGGTCACCTGCGGAAACATCCGGCGGCGCCCCGGCTTTCCCCGTGTTCCGCCAACCGTTACTACCTCGCCCTCGAGGGTCTCGAACGAAACGGGCGCAGTAGACTGTCCGTCTCGTAGCATCTCGCGTAGGAACCCTCCTTCACGCCATGACTCGATGACGCGGATGCCAAGTACTTCTCCCAGTTTCCGAACGTAGCTGGAACTGACGGGCCAATCCATGAAGTTCGGCCCTTTTCCATCGACCAGGTGGTGATGGATTTCGATGCGGTCCTTTGGGACGCCCGCTTCCAGAATCAGTAGCAATGACGCTATTCCGTCTTTTCCGCCACTTACCGCACAAAGAATTTTGTCGTAGCTCCCCAGGTCAGGAAGGTCTTTCTGCGAAGGTCGCGCAAGCGGCCCTACTTCTCGTTCTTCGATACTGCCGTTGCAATCACGCATTTGCGACTCCTATTCAATGCCGGGGGCCGGCGTTTAGATTCGGAGTGCTGTCGGGGAGACATACCGCTGCGCTTGCGCAGTGATATGGGGGGATCTGAGAAGCATGCGCCACCCCCTGTCAGGAGTGGCGCTGCCGTTACGCAGCAGCAGCTTGAGATGCTGCGGCCGCTTTTTGTTTAGGAACCCGCGCGACGTACCCCATACGCTGCCACACATCCGTGTCGAGAGCGATAGGGCGGGACACGCCAGTTTCCAAGTTCACGAATTTGCCAGAGTAGTTCAACTTGCCGTTCCGGAAGAGCATCCACAGCAGATTGAAGACCTCGTTGGCCATCGTGTTGTTGATGACCAGGCTCTGCTTCTGCAGCGCTTCCGCCACCGAGCAGCTTGGCTTGTCGTCTTTCGCATCGAGCTCGACGTTCACCATATCGGGAAACAGATCGGCAACATGCGGCAGCCGAATTGCTTTGCGGTTGCCTTCATAAAGCTCGCCGATGACGACCTGGCCAGTGTTCTCGCTGTTGCCTGCATCGATGTAGTAGCAGTGATAGCCGCTACTCGCACCGATGATTGCTGCCCGGCCTTTACGGGAATCGACGCAGCCGATGATGATGTCCGCGTTGATGCGATCGGACTTCTTCACCTTCTTCGGTACAGCTTCCCACTTCGTCCCCCAGCACTGATTCAGCCGGTTGATGATGAGCGTTGCCTTGTATTGGCCGACGTCTTGCGGGAAGAAGCACTGGCGCCCGATATTCGCCTTCGACACGATGTCGTCGTCGTAGAGCGTCACCTGCAGGCCATGGGGATGGCCCAGTTCTTTCATCGCAAAATGCAGCTGCATCAGGCGCGGTAGCAAGGCCGAGCCGGTGCCGCCGGCGCCAACCACAGCGACTTTGACGAGTTCGCGCAGGAGTGGCGGATGGATATTGTGTTCGACTTTCATGGGTCAGATTTTCCAGGTTAGATTTTTGAACACGCCGCGTGCACAGAGGCGCGAAGCGATCGAAGGATTGTTGGTGTTGCAGTGACCGACAACGAACGCGTACTTCAGCGCATGCTGGTCGTCAGCGTCGTCGGTAGCCGAGAAGAACGCATGTCCGTGGCTGTGCGAGTGACAGTCCACAACGATGTGAACGCCCTCGGGGAGAGTCGGCAGCTCGTAGTCGAGATGGTCCGCGGTTGCCGTGGTCGATTTCGCGCGGAGCAGTGCGTACTGCCCGGTCTTTTCGTCCCAAGTGATCACAGCGCCGATTTCGACATGGTGATCGTTCTGCGCCCACTCCACGAACTCTTGGAGCAGCGCTCGCGGCAGCTTGCCTGCCTTGAACTCCACGGCCGGTTTCAACTCACCGAAGGGCACAGTCGTTGCGAGCGACGGTCCGACCTGGACGACTACACGAATCCATGGTCGATTCACCTCGAGAAAAGTCCCATTTGCGGCGAGCATGATGCGCTCGCCGTTCCGGTCCAGCGGGCTTAGCTCTGTGAACTTTGGCACGCCGGTGACTGGGCAGGACATTTGCAGTGCGATATCGCGCTTGTCCATCATTTGCGCTCCATCAGTTTGCGAATGGCCTTCATCAGGCCGGCGATCGTCGATTCCTTCGGCACGAGATACTCGACCGGGAATTGTTGATAAACCCCATCGAGCAGCTCTTTCCACAACGCGTACTCTCCGCGTGGATGAGACGCCTTCCGCTCCCCGCCGTTGATGTGCGTGAACTCACTGTCAAAGAAGGCAGCTTCCCATTGCGGAATCGCACCAGTAGCGATCCCGACCGGTCGTGCGGCAGAACCAGCACAGATGGAGCCGTCGTCGTAAACGTTGAAGTAAGGCGCGTGGCAAAGCGGCGTATCGAGCTTTGGCCGCTCCGAGCCAGTCAGCGCGAAGACATACCAATTGCTCTTTACGACCGCGAAGACCAAGCCCGGATGAGGGACTTTCGCGGCTCGCTTGCCCAGCTCCTTCGTGTTAAAGAAGACGTTGCGTTCGCATGCAGGCATCCACCAGACCATGTGATCCGCGGAGATGCTCAGCACGTTTTCAGGGAGGAAGTCGACATTCAAGGTCAGCTGTTTAGCGAGCTGCTCGAACATCGCCACGATAGCCTCGCGCGTCACCGGCTGGCCAGCTGCGATTTGGAAGTCAGGATCGGCTTCGGTGCCGAAGTTCTCGACTTTGTGCTGGGTGGCGTACAGGAAGTCGCCGAGCGAACCCTGGGCACCTTGACGCGAGTACAGCATGATCGCCCTCGAGAGCACGATCGCGCTTTCGCCGGTTTGCAGTTCAAAATTGTTCATCGATTGGGTCATTGCTATTACTCCGCGAAAGCCGAATATGAGAGTGATGGGATCAGCGCATCCATCTTCGATACGAGATCGAGAAGGGCGTCGAGATTATTGAAATAGGTTGCGAGGTCGCTGGCCGTGGTCGGCAGCTGGTCGAGCGAGTGCAGGTCAGTGCCCTCCCCGTTCTCCCACAGATACTGGCCCTCCTGGTCCATGTAGTGTGAGCAGCGATCGTCGTTGTTGAAGAGAAGGATGCAGGCGACCCAATAGCAGCGGAGCCCACGCAGACCAGGGAGGTCTGCTTTCATCTCTTTGACGCGCCGGTAAGCGCGGCGCAGAGCCAAAAGTTTCGTAGCGATTCCTCCGACCTCGACGTTGTAATGGCGAGTCAGTTTTTTCAAGCGCCGGTTAGAGAATCGAACACGGTTCCGCTTGCTGCGTGCCGGCCGCGTCTTTGTCGCCAGATCGAGGCAAAATCCGTTTCCGTAGGCCTCGATTACGGCGTCAGGCATGTAGTGGTCGAGGGTCTCTTCGCAGTCCTCCCCGAAGCGGTCCATTAGTTCCTGCCTGGCCTCTTCATCTTCCACGGAGTCAGCATCGGTTCCCCAAAGCGAATAGCAGGTTTCATTAGCCAGAATGCGCTCAGGATGCTGTACCTCTACAGTTCGATAGCTCGCGCTTACGAGTTCAGTAAAGGCGGTCAGGAATAGTCCTGGCACCATTTTTTCGATCTTGCGAGCGACATCTTCGACGTAGCGCAGGTCGGCAGTTGCTCCCTGTATGCCAAGACACGGGCCGGTGAACTCGTCTCCTTCCCACTGCGGATGGTCGACGGCTGCATTAGCAGCTTCGGCGTCCAGAACTTTGACGTCGAATCGCATATGCTCCAGGCCACCGATGCGCCGCATGAACCACGCATTCAGGCCTTCAGCGACCACCTGTTGCGGCGTAAGAGCCTTCTCGGAAATGTCGTCGGGGTTGATGACTTCCGCGGCTAGAAGGTTGTGCCCCAGCTCGGAAAAGTTAGTTTGGTACTGCACCATTTGCGCGGTGCGAGGAACCGAATTGTGAAGCTTCGGCAGTTGGAAAAGCGAAGGCAGGGATTGCGCTGGAATGACGCCTTCGAGCAGGCGCAATTCGGTGTTGTTGAGTTGCATGTGCTACTCCTTGTACGTTTCCGCAAAGCGGTAGGAAAAGGAGCAAGCCGTAAGGGCTTTCTTGTGCTGTTAGCAGAAGAAAGCCCCCTGATTTCAGGGGGCGGGGGCCGCTTAAAAGATCGGCGGCAGTTGTGAGGATTCCAGAGGCAGCGGCCTGGCACCCGTGCGAGCGTGACACAGGCTAGCCAGCGACGAAGCACACGCTAGTGTCTCTGCGTTGCCGACGATGACCGCTTTCGCGGCCATGTCGTTGGCTAACGTGCGCTGGCCGGACAGGATCGCTGTGATGCGAGCCTTGTCCATGCCCTAGCCCTTCGTTCCGACGTTGCGGGTGAAGGTATACGTCGCGACGTCGTCCTTGATGGTCGGGTCGTTGACGATGGCAGTGCTCAGGTCCGGATACTGGTTGCTGTAGATGTCGCGCACTTCATCAGGGGTGAAGGCCTCGCCCGGGTCGGGAAGGTCGGCACCATTGAAGGAGAACTTGCGGGTCATTTTGATGGCTTGGATAGTCATTTCTCTTTGCTCCTTAAGCGCCCATGAGGCTCAACAGATCATCATTCGCACCAGCCTGCGATTTCGCCGCAGGCGGTGCAGCAGGCGTAGCCGGTGCTGTGTTGCCGGTAGCCGACGGCCCGTCAAGGACGTCGTCGCCTTCGTCATGCACGTCGTCGCGCTGGTCGTCGCCGGCTGGGTCTGCCGTCGCTGCTGGCTGCGAAGACTTCTGCAGCGCCTTCGTGGCCTTTCCAGCTTCGCTCTTCTGAGCTGCGGCCATGATGGTTGCAGTGACAGCGACCTGCTCCTTGAGTCCGGTGCGCGAGGCTCCGAACTCCATGAGGGCGCCGACGAAGCCGGAGTCCAGATCCTGCGGGGTGGCGGCCAGCGCCAGGGGTTGAGCCAGAGCGATGTTCGAGCCTTTTTCAGTCTTGGGCATGACGACCACTTTCATGCGACCGTCCTTGCCAGGTGCCGTGATCTTCACGGTGATTTCTTCGTTTTCCCCGATGATGCCGGCGAGTGCTGTGAACATAGTTTTTCCTTCAAAATTTTGTTAAAAAAAGCGCCGGGAGCGGCGCTTTTCTGGGTTTCATTTACTTGTACATCAGGACCGGAGGGATGGTCGCGGCGTAGTCGAAGTCCTTCACACCGAGCAGTTTCGCGATGAGTGGTTCCTTCTTCTCAGTGAACAGCTTCTTGAAGCCGTCTCCGAGCGCCTTGTCCAGGCCAACCTGCTTGGCAACCAGCTCGATCTGGCTCTTCGTGAACAGGTTGAGGAACTCAGCGTCCATCTTCCAATGCTTGGTCAGGTCGAGCTTGACGTGCTTTGCAAGCCGCGTCAGCTCGGTCTCGGGCAGATCGTTCATCGCCGTGACAGCCAGCATCTTCGTAGCCGTGTCGAGGTTATCCGGACCCATCTGCTGCACCTGGTTGGCAACGGCAATGAGGTCGGAACCTTTTTTCTCGCCAGTCAAGCGCTCGAAGACAGCGGTCATGCCGCTCTGGTTCACGTGACGGATGTTCCCGGTCACTGCCAGCGCGATGAGGTACTGCACCGACAGCTGGTAGTCCTTGGCGACTTCCTTCTTCATCGCGCCACGCCAGATGCCGAGGCGGTATTCCTTCACCTTGTCGCCTTCGCTCACCGTGGTCTGCACCTCAGCTGGCTTAGCTTTTGCCTTGTCCTGGGCCGCGCCTTTCGACGAGTCCTTGGAGTCGGCAGTGCCGGAAGTAGCTTTTGCAAGCGCTGCTTTCGCCTCAGTCTGTGCCCGGATGTTCTCGGCCACTTTCTTCTGATTGCAAACAGGATCGAAGCACTGATCCTTGAAAGCTTTACCGAGGTGCTCCGGGATGGCGCTAATGGCCGCACCGAAGTTGTCGCATCCGCGGCATGCTTCCGCCTGCGCTTCGCCGACACTGCCGGGGCCTTCGGCCCTGATCCGCACCTGCGCGAAGTTGTCGCCTGCACGAACGATCCGGATGACCGGGTATTCTTCCTTGAGGCCTTCCTTCATCGCTTCCAGCGCCGCTTCGGTTTTACCCTTGTAGCAGACACTGTTGGTGCAGCTTCCGTCCGTGATGCAGGCCTCGAACATCGTGCCTTGGACGCTGCTGTTGTGCTGGCAGCCAGCGCAATCGGTCTTGTCGAAAATTGCGGCCGACAGCTTGGATGCAGCTTTCTCGATGAGCGATTTCAGGTCATTGACCGTGACGCCGCGCTCGATAACTGCCGGAAGCAGCTTGTCCTGATTTTCCTTCGCGAGAGACGCGAACAGCTCGGCATGCCCCAGCTTGATGACGCGCTCGTTGAGGGCCTTTTGGACCTGTTCCGAGCAATTCATCAGCGCCACACGCGAGTCCAGCTTCGAGCGGGACCAGCTGAGCAGACGTGCTGCTTCATCGCGGTCGCCCTTCACCTGGCCAAGGATCTTCGCTGCCGATTTACCTTCTTCGGTAGGCGACATATCCGCGCGGATGGTGTTCTCGATGTTGGCCAGAACGTCCGCTTCTTCTTCGGTGCAGTCGACGATCATCACCGGCATGTCGTACTCATCACCGTGAGCGGCGGTAGCCGCGCGATAGCGGCGCTCGCCAGCGATGATTTTGTACTTGCCGTCGCCGATCGGGCGGATCAGGATCGCCTGCGCGATGCCATTCACGCGCACCGAGTCGGTCAGTTCCTGCATTTCCTTCGGGTCGAAGTAATCGCGGGGATTGTTGCCAGGCTCGATGAACTTGAGCTTGACGATGCCGGGGGTGCGCACCAGGGTGCTGACGTCCCGGGCTCCTGCTGCGACCGACTCTGGCGAGACGATCTGGATCAGGGCGTGGGGCGTGGTGGCGTTGCTTGCTTCAGGTGCTGCGGTGGTGTGTGCTGCGGTTTCGGTGTTGATGGTGGCGAGGGATGCGTCGACGATAACTGCCGACGGCGCCGATGCGCCAGCTTGCAGGCCAATAACTTGCATTGGAATTCTCCGAATTATGCCGAATACCGGCGTTAGAAATTCAGAGCGAAGTGAAACTTTCGAGTGCGTGGCACTGGAAAGTTACTTTAGACAGCGACAAAGCGCTTTTGGTGGGATAAGTGCCGCATAGCGACCTGCGTAGAGTATCGCAAATCTTGGCCATATGCAATCTTTCGCTGAGGGGAGTCTCCCCTCAGCTTGGATCAGCGTTGTTGGTCAAGAAGCGTGCATGGGCTCATTTTGCCACTGCCGGCACTGGCCACATTTTGCGTCATCGAGGTACTTGTAGTAAGTCAGGTCGGGCGATTCGCAGGCCTTGCAGATGCAGTCGCCTGCGATGAAGACAGACGATGGCTCTGGGTCATCACGACGCATGAATACGATCGGGGCTGGTTTGGTTTTGTGTTTTTGTGGTGATTGCGTGTACATGAAGGAACTCCGTAATTTACCGCGTGGCGGCCTTTAAAGTCGTTCCAGTGAGGCTGTCCGATGCAGTGCATGGGAAAGCCGAATGCAATCCACAGAGGCCCCTTACTGGCGGCGTCCGTGGTTGCATGGCGTGAGCGGTCTTTCAGGCCGCGGTTGTTGGATTAGACGGGCGACAACGCGTCCGCAAGGATAGCGATGACCTGTTCACGGGGGCGGGCCGACATATCGCCGACTTCTTCCTCGATCCTGGTCAGCACATCCGGCTTGGACGTGTAGCCCTTGCCGTACTTGCTGAAGACATACCGGTTGAAGCTGGGCATGTCGATTTGCATGGCTGCCACCTTGACCGCGATCGACATGAGCTTCGCCACGCAGACGTTACCCACCTTCGACATATCTTTCAGCATCTGGACAGCTTTGCCGGTAGCAGCTGGGTCGTCCTCCCAACCAGCGCCGACCTTGATGTCGAAGTACTGGATCGCGACACCTTCATCGAGCTCCATTGCAGTGATCATCTGATCGAGCTGATCGCTCGGATCGTCCGAACTACTGCCACCCTGCCCTACTGGATTGGCATACTGCGTTCGAGCGCCATCGTCGATGACCGCTGGCGCCGGCAGCAGATCTGCACTTGGCATTCCTTTCGGAGCGGCTAGCCAGGCGACTGGAGTCGACGCCGCTGGCAGTGCGATGGTGCGACCGGTTTGCAGGAGGCGTCCAATGTCGATGTCGGCCTGCAGCTTCGGCACCCACTGGTTCCCGGTCTTTTTGTTGCCCCCTTCATCGAAGTACGTACGCTGCTCGAGCACCTTCGTGATGTAGAAGACAGGAGCATCGGGTTTGCTGGGATTCATCCGAGGGATGGTACCGAGCGTATCCAGGATGCGTTGCAGGTCCATCCAGATGCCCTCAGCGGCGTACTCCGAGCTGGTTTCCATCACCATCAGGCCGGTAGTGGGAATGCCCGGGATGTAGAACATGAGCCGGCCGCGGAACTTGCACTGTCCCTGCTGGAACTCATGGCAGATGCCTGGTTCACATTGACCGCGAACCACCTTCTCGCGCCGGGGCATTTTTTTGATGCGCCGCGTTTTGTTCAGCGCCAGCTGCTCTGCCGTGATCTCAGGGAGATAGCGGCAGTAGCGAATGCCATCTTCACCGTAGTGCGACTCGTAGTTCGGGTCGCCACCGTGACGCTTGAACTGGTTCGGGTAAACCTCATTCATGTCGTCGGAGTGGAAGACAACAGGGAATCGGTACAAACGCTTTTCGGCGTCACCGTCGCGGACTTCGCCGTAACGATCCACAATCATCTGAGCGATTTCGGGCATGCCGAAGTCGCTCGCCGCCACGCTGAAATACTGCGTGTTTCGAGGGAACATCGGGTTGGTAAGGTCAGTAACTTCCTTGATCTTTTTCTCGATCTCGGAAAACTTCAAACGCTTTGCGACCCCCTCTTTGTAGAGTTGCACAGCCCTCGGGTTCTGCTGGGCGGCGTTGGTCAGAACCTTGATGCCAGGTCGGATCTTCCCGGCGTGCTTGATCTGGTTGTCGGTGCTTGCGGCCCTCGAAGAGAGGATCGACATTCTGATTGGTGCGTTCATTTCGGTTTCCTTAAACACGGCGTTCGCCGGTTGGTTGTTGACAGGCGTGCGCCTGAAATTCGACTTGCATGCCTCGTGCGAGGCGTCGAGAAAACCGAGTGCGCTAAGCACAGGTATGAACGGTCAGACCAGTGCAGAAGGTTGTGAGGGGCTTTCGCATACTCGGTAGCATGAGAAAACCCCCTGAGAGGGGGTTAGGCCGTGAGGCCATGGAATCAGACTTCTTCCATAAGTTCGAGCATGGTTTCCTTCATCGCGCGGCCGGCACCGAACCAGCTGCTGTCGAGGCGGAATTCCTGATTGCGAGCGCGGACATGGTAGTCAGCGTATTCGGTTACAGCATTGATGAGGCCCCAGCCGGTGCCGGCGACGCCATCGATTTGCGAGCCCCTGCCGGTTTTGTTGAACAGGTCGAGGACTTTGACGAAGCCTTTCGACTTACGGATATCGCCTTGACGACCGAGGTTAGCGAACATGGTTTCGACAAGCTCTTCTGCCGTGGAGCCGGACAGCGACTTGTTGGAGAACAGGCGCATCCGGGTCATGAAGCTGCCGAACACGTTATCCGCGTCCAGGCCCAATTGCAGCTTGACGCTGTTCGGGTTGAACTCGGTGTTGTGGCGGACCGACACGCGCTTGGCAGAACCGCCGCTCAGGCTCATTTGGAGCGTGTTATTGCACACGACGCGGACGCTGGTGAACATCGCGGTGGTAGCCAGGCCCGAGTCGCAGCTGCTGACCAGGAGCAGGTAGGTGCGCACCGTGTCGCCGTCGACTACCTCAGCATCGAGGTTGGTGCGCGCCAGTGCCCAGAAGCGCTTGCCGCCCTTGAGAGTGCCAGCGGTTTCCAGCTCGAAGCCGTGCTGCGCGACCAGGTCGCGGAAGAATTCCAAGACCTGTGCTGGCTGAACGACGTTGTAATAATTGGACACCACGTTCAGTGGCGCCTTCGTGTCGCTGCGGTACAGCACTTCCTGCTGCGGCCAAGTTGTGAGCACAGCATCAGGATCGACAATGATGCCGCTTTCCGTAGTGCCCTCGCTGCGCCAGCTCGATGCGCTGAACTGGACCGGTGCACGCATGATTTCCCAGTTCATACCGGCAGCGATGCGCCAGTCTTCGACGGATGCGCCCGGTACCAGAATCTGGCCCAGACCGTGCCAAGGGGTTTCGCCAACGAAGGCCATTTCAGCGAGGCCGTTTGTGAAGGTGAGTTCGTGTGCCATGGAGTGCTTTCGGAAAGTAAGTTTTTACAGGAGGTTTTCGTAGGTCGCGACGTAGACGCCCTTGCGCAGCTGGACAGCCGGATAGCTGCCTGCGACGAGACGATCGAACGAGGCGCGTGCTTGCGCTTCATCCATCGGCTTGCCGTTCTTCAGCAGCTCTTTGTCTTCGTGCTTGTAGGGGCTGAGCATCGCCGTGCGAACGATGTAGGTGACGCCGGCGCCGTGCGTTTCCTGCATCAGCAAACGCATTTCGCTTTCGCCGGTTTTGGCGCGAACGATACGGATGGCCTTGCGGGTAACGGTGTCTGCCGGGGCCACAGTGACCAGCGGAAGCTGGCCGACGGCGCGTGCCAGCGGAAGATCGGGAACAGCGACTGCGTCGTCCGGGAAGAACGGCGGCGGCAGGCTGTCGAAGGTGAAGTCGTAGGTTGCGGTGTTCATGATGATGCTTTCAATGAGAGAACCGACGTGCGATGGACGAGGAAGTGCAAACAGCGCGCATAAGGCGCTGCAGCACGGGCCGGCGCTTGTGCGCCTGCTGCGTGTCGATGCAGTAGTCGATGAGGTTGCGATTGCCGTCTGTGATGAACAAGCCAAAGACGAACGTGCTTTGGCTGCTGGTGACGGTCTGGAATTGATAGATGCAGCAGGCGGTGTGCTGGAAAAGCTGGCGGTTGCGCTCAAACGTGGAAAGCACGAAATGGGCGCGGTCCTTGAACATGGCTACGGCCGCAGTGAGGTCCAGTCGCTGGAGCTCGCCCGCGGCGTATTGCAGGTTCATTTCGTCGTTCACACAATCGTGTGCGCGAACGAATTTGGAGATCTGTTGCGGGGTGTCGGCGTTGCCGACAGTGATGTTGCGTAGGGAATTCTCGAACGTCTTATGACCAACGTCCGGACATTTCAGTACGGAGGGAGGCATGCCATTTCCTTGCCGCGGTGCGGCTGTTTGAAATGGTCGGGGCGGTTTGATACGCCTCTTCAATGCGTGCGCATGGAAGAAGCTAAATTTGGCTACCTGCGGAGAGGTATAAAAAGAAGTTGCCGCAAAGCGACATTCGGACTTTACTCGATTTCTGTCACACGGACAACTTTTTTTCGGAAGCGATAAGCGGTCGTTTTTTCGACGCACTCAGCCCGGGACGGAGAGAGCACCGCGTTATGCTCGCGTGAACGCGCTTCTCTTGCTGCTCGGTTGTGCACGTCTGCACCAAGCGCAGCAACCTGTCCACTTAACGTCAACTGAAGATATGAACGAAAAAGCCCAAAAACTACTTGTCGCAATGGATGAGAAGCTCTGGCTGCGAATGCTAGTCCTCCTGCTCCCCGGCCTTGTCCTGGGCAAGGTAGCCGGGCAATTCCCCGGCGTGATCTTAGGTGTGGTCGGGACAGTAAGTCTTGTCGTCGGCATGGCCGCCTTCCTGATGTGGCCACGCCTGCGTTCGCTACTGCTGGGGCCAGATCAAATCGATGAGGAATCGGGTGATGATGCGCTGCAGGGTGAACACCAGGGCATCGAGCCAGCTGGTGTCGAGCCACGCGCAGGAATGGAAACGGCCAAACTCATGGCCGAGCTGCTGGAACTGTTTGGTGGTTCCGGTGCGCAGTTGGTCGACGCAATCCAAATGGAGCTCGATGTGAACGCACGCCTTTCATATGCAGAGGCCGTCGAGATGGCGCACCGTCGAAAACGGATTCAGTCGGCACGGTCGTAAAAAAAGGGCGCTCACGGCGCCCTTCCTTTTTGCCTATATCCGATCAGGTGCCCGTCTGGAAGTTGGCTGCCGAGAACCAGACGCCTGCGCCCAGCGCCACCAGCAGCGCGACGAGTGCGGTGGCTGACAACGAGATTGGCGCCAGCGGCAGGAACGCGAACAGGCCGCTCATCAACACCACCAAGTGCGTCGACGAATAGAAGAAGACGGGGTTGGAGGTCTCGAACTTGTACTTCTTGCGTGCACGAACTCCCGAGCCGTCCACGGCCGCGGCGATCGCCAGGGCCAGCAGCGGCAAGAAGAAGATCTGTGCGAGCACATATCCTCGCCACATGGCCTTGTAGACCATCATCCACACGCCGTTGATCCAGTTCTGCGCAACCCCCTGGCCGCCGGCGTAGCCATTACCTCGGAAGAACGCTTCAGTCTTCGGCTTGATGCCGGTCTCGATGAACAACGAAGTGAACTTGTTGTTCGCTGACTCGGTTAGCGTGTTGATGTCGATATTCATGCTCTCGACCATCGCTACTTCCGTTGGACTGATCGGCTGATCAGGCAGGACGAGAGGTATGAAAACCAGCGACAGGATTGGCAGGAAGAGACACCACAGGATGAGGTGCCGGCCAAACGAGTTGCTGACAGATACAGGATGGACAGCCATTTATCACGCTACCAGTTCTTGCCCGTTGAACAGCTCGCTCAGGGAGCGCTGATCCAGCATTGTGCTCGGAATGATCTTCGTCATCATGAAGGTTCGGGCCAGCATCGGGGCAATCTGGCATTCCTTGCGCTTGACGGTTGGCTTGGCGTTCTGCAGCTGGGCCAGGAAGGTACTCAGGCCGGAGGCGAAAGGCGTCCATTCGATCTCGCCTTGGCGAGTCTCGACCACGATGTCCTGGGCGAACACATCGCAGCTATATTCGAGGAGCGCGTTGACGAACGCAGCACGGGCCGCATCCTCATCCTCTTCTCGTTGGACGAACTCGGCCAGTGCTTTCTTCACCGCTGTCACCAGCAGCGGCTTGCCAGCTGCATCGATCGACTCCATGCCGACGTAGCCCGCGAAGCTCATCGCTATCTGTTCAAGCAGCGGATGCTGAATCCATACGACTTTGGCGGTCGCCTGGTCGCCAGTGGCCTTAACTGCATCCGCGAGGGTCTTCTTTTCGTTCACTTTGCACCTTTTCCGGTATTTTTATAGCTCTGCATGGTCATGATCTTCCCACCGCCGTTTATGTGTGTCGATCTAAGTCGACTAATGTCTACTCTAACTATTTTCTCAGGGAAAGAAGCGTGTGTTTTACTACAATGCGCAATATTCCCCCGCACAGTTGAAAATGTGTGGTGTCACTTCAACAAAGGAAGTCTTCCTTTGTAGAGCGTGCTGCCGGCGAGGAAGGCGAAGTACTGAAGGCCCGGCAGCCTGGTGAGCAGGTCAGGGCTGACGAATGGGATCTCGGTTTCGCTAAGCGAGCGGCTGGTCGATCCGCTGAACTCCGTGAAGGACTTGGACGAGCCTGACCCAGTTGAGTGGGTAACCCGCACATCTCGGGCCGCGGTCTGGCCGAACGACGTAGCGATCCATTTCGCCATGTCAGGATCTTTAACCCGCAAACAGATGACATTGTTTAGGTTACCAAGGGCTTGGCCGGTGCGTGCATTGTTTCCGAAAACCACGTCGAAGTCGGCAATGGTTTGAGTTGCAATGAAGGCTTTAATGCCGGCGCCACCGCCTTTGTTCAGCAGCTGAATGCCCTGTTCGTTCATTACCTCGGCTGCTTCGTCGATAAACAAATAAATGTCTTCTGGATCGCGGAAATTGTAGATTGCACCAGCAACGCTGGCCATGTCCGCAAGAAGGATCGAGCCGATTGCCGAGCCAATGATTTTGTTGGATAGTGAATCCAGCCCGACGTAGAGTACCGCCTTTTCCTCAATGATTTTCTGCGTGTCGTAAATGGGTCGCGTGTCATTCATATCCAGCGGATCAGGCGACAGCATTGCGCCCAATTCGTCCGAGCCGAGCATTTCAAGAATTGGCTCCAAAACCTGGATCATCTTGCTGTAGTGCTCTTTGGAATGGTGCACCATCGAGATCAGTGAAGAAATCGCTTCATCGTCCAAATTCAACGATTGGAATTTCCCGATCATTCCTTCCAAGCGCTCGGAACCGATGGGAGATTTTTGGTTGGAAGCGCGCGGCTGCTTCTGGACATACGACTGTAGGTCCTGGTCCCATGCGCCGCCCTGCAGGGCATAGAGCTTCTTCTGAATGAGGCGCTCGAGCAGCGGCTCAACGCCATTTTGCACGTACTCCTTGGCGCTTTTGATCGTAGGGCGAGTGCCATCGGCGACCTGGGCGCGCATCACTCGGAAAAGGGTTTTCCATGCGAACGCGCCAAAAGTGCCTTCTGCATCGATGAGTTGACCAATTCGGGTGGCGGCTTCTGAAACAGTGTTCCAATTTGCCAGGGGGTTCAACCGAATAGAGCGCGAGGGATGGGCTGGGTGAAAGTAAAGGAACTTTCGGCCGGCTCGCTCGCATTCATTGCGCACCCGCTTTTCCCAATCCTTATCGCCTTTCGGATCGATAATGATTAGAATCTTTTTTGCATTAACGATCTGCGCGGATAGCAATTCGTAAAGTCGAGTTTTGCCGGCGCGGGTAGTTCCGACGATAAGCGTGTGGCCGGATAACGCCTCGATTGGAAGCGTTAATTCCTCTTCTTCTGTGCTTAAGCCGTGAATCCACGAAACGCCGATAGCATCCTCTTTCAATGGCACATGGTTCGGGGGCTGGATTGCTTTCAACAACGGAGATGGAAGCCACGACGGAGGCCCCTGGATTTCGCCAGGGCTTCTGAACATAATCTGCCGTGCCACTTCCGCATGATGTTGGGTCCAGCGGAAACCGCGGCCTAGATAGAATCCCCCCTTCCCGCTCGTCTCGGTGATTTTCCTGCCGTCGAGCTTAAGGTGCTTCCGAGAGAGCTTGATGGCCTCTTCAACCGGAATCATCTCGACGCGGAGCGCAGAGATAGATGCGCGGAAGCGGTACAAATCAATCGCCTGCTTACCGCGTAAGGCAGAGGCGGCCATCATACCGACCGCGAGGACCGGCCACATTGGCGGGTGAAGAATGCTGAAAGCAGCCGAAGAGGCTGCCCAGGTTGCGCAGGCCGGCAGCTCGTAAGCTGGCCGAAACATATCGTGATAGGTCCGAGCCATGTTCTCGACTTCAGATTAGGAAACTTGTGGTTGGGTGGATTCGGGCGCCGGTGCTTCAGCGAATAAGAGCGCGCTTAACGAAGGCTGCACAACGATACTGCGTGCGTCGTCGGATCGCCGTATCACCAGGTTCGCGCCCTCCATCATCTTGCGGATGGCGGCGCCGGAGGTGCCGAACATGCCGAGCATGTTGATGGGGACTTCAATGCCCTCGTCTGTCGTCTTTAAATGGTCGCGCAGCGAACCGTAGCGCGGATGCATCTTCAGCGCGGCAAACCACTCGATGAGCACACGATCCGCGCCGCGCAGCGGGTCACCTTGCGCAAGAGCTGGCGCTGGTGCGGGTGGTGCGTCAGGAACGGCTGAAGTCGGCGCCTGACCAAGGGTGTCACCAGATCCCGGCGTAGGCATGGGGTGGGCCGGGACAACTGCGGGCTGGGGTGCGTGAGTAGGAGATGCTGGCACATGTGCAGGCTTGGCACCCGCCGGGGCCGCTGGAGCAGCAGGCGGCTGGGCGGGCTGGCCTACCGAAGAAGGCGTCGCGAGCGGATTGGTCGGCACCGTAGGGTTCGCGACGGCGACGACGCGGTTCGCGATAGCAGTCGCTTCAGACGTAGTGATCCCGATATCGTTCGACGGTTCGCGGAATACCGAGGCCTGTTTCGATGTGTAGTGCTCCAGTACCGCTTGCGTGGAAGATCGCACGACGCGAGCCAGCGTGCTCTCGACGCCGTTCATGGAGGATTTGATGTTGACGCCTTCGTACAGCATCATCACTGCACGTTTGTCGAACAATTCAAGCAGCCCGACAGGTATAAAACGCGCGGCGATCGCAGCGCATACTGGGGCGGTGAGGGGCGCTTCTGCGCTGCGCCAAGAAAATGCTGAGTTCGGTCGTTTGGCCAGCCATCCAGCCAAAGATTCGCGCGACGTCAGGGGATGATACTCATCGCCGTCGAAAGTAACTTTTCCAGCTCCATTCACCATTGCGACACTGGTGGCAAGGGTCGCGACAAAACTCATGAACTTGCACTGCGGCTCCAGGCGGCGGCGCTCTTCCGCGCCAATCTCGGGAAAGTAGATCACGGTGCTTGCGTAGCGGTAGGCAACCATCGCCGCAATGAGGCCAAAGTCCCAGGCGCCGCGCCCCGTCGAGAACGTGGTCGGTGAAAGAGGTAGGCCTTGAACGTGGTTGGCGTACGCGGTTAGAACCGGCATGCACAATCCGTTGAATTGTGCATCCGGCAGTCCAGCGGCAGTCTTGATGCCTTCGATCGCGCCAGCGGATTCAGCGATGAGCTGCGCGGCGTCTATAGGAGCGGTAAGTCGATTCATCTGAGGATTATCTTCCGCGCATCAACTGGAGGACGCGGCGAATGCTCGCGAAATACACGAACTCCTCAGTATTTTGACGGATTTGACGCGCCAATCGTTGTGACTCTTGCTGGATTGGAAAGTGTTTTTCCGGATTCGGGGCCACGTGGCCCCCGGCACTTAGCGTGCTGCTGATCGAGCGATCTGCAGCCGGAGCAGCGTGAGGACAGCTACGGGGCCACGTGGCCCCGAAGCTGAAGTCTGTTCATTCGTCGCCGAGAGTTGTCACCATATCCATGGAAGTGACATCGAACAGTGGGTATATGTCGCTGCAGTCATCCGCGAGGCATACGTGCCACTCACCTCGAAGCAAGTAAGCCGCAAAACGATGAGTCGATCCCTTCCGCGCATTCCCCAGCTGGACCTTACATGCCAGGGCGTGCCCGGCAACTCTCAGGGTGGCATCGGTCCAGGCCGAGATGCCCTTTACAAATGCTCCATCAGACGATGGAACGACTGTGAGTAGTTCGACACCGAAGTGTGTCTCAATTGCCTCAATTTGTGGGAGTGTAAAAACGCTTGCGCCACTAAGTTTCCGATAGGCCTGGGCGCTTGCAACTCCGAGAACTGTGGACAAGGTTTTAGCGTATCCAGAGGCGGGGACTCCGGCGGCGGCGAGTACGCGTTTGACCTGCAAAACTAGGTCCCTGCGTCTCTTCTCCAAGCTATCCATATCTATAGTTATATATTTGCAAAGTGTAGAGAATACCCGCTTTCTAACACTAAGTGAATTGGAAAAGCTCATGCAGATCAGATACTTACACCAGCACGGGCGTTCTAATTCTCACTAAATGTCACATGTCGCAATAAAAATACGCACAAGACAACTTTATTTCTCGCGGGATACATTTTCTCTTGACAGGATAATGTGACGAGGAAATACTGCAGTTTTTGCAGATATTCTTGAAGTTGCCTAGACAAGTCGAGCGAAACAAGTCGTCCATCTCGCCCGTACCACTTCCTGAACCCTAAATTGTTAGCAAAATCGCGCAGTTTTCAAAAGCATTGCTCGGGGGAAATCATGCATACTTTTTTTACCACCTTGTGGATTCGATAGGATACGGATATGTCAGCACGTGAAGTTGGTTTCCTCGCACAGCAAGTCAACGAGTACGAAGAAGGAGGCGAAGTCAGCGGTACCGTTGACCTCACGGACCTGTCAGAAGAAAACCGCACGGTGCTGCACTCCTGTGTGTCCGAATACCGTTCGGCTGGGCGGCGCGTGGTAAGCGAGCTTCACACGATGACCGAGCAGCTGGTCAAGATTCAGGAAATCGTCGGCGGCCGTCGCTTCTACCCGTTCGTCCGCAACGAGCTGGGACTGAGCAAGCGCACCATCTCGCGCTACCTGCATCTGCACAAAGTTCTCCAGCACCACTTCGCTGTCGAAGGCAAGGTTCCACACAGCGTGTCGAATTCGATTTCGTCGCGCGCACTGGAAATGCTCAGCCCGGACACCGATGCGGCCGTTATCGAAGAAGTCAAAAGCGTCATTGACGGCGGCGGCAAAATCGATAGCCGTGCAGTCGAGGCAATCCTCGCGAAGCGCGAAGCCGACCATTCGACGGCTCTAGCCAGCGCGCAAGCAGAGGCGCAGGCATCGGCACGTGCTCTGCAGGCCACCCGCGACCAGTTTGAAGTCGAGCTTGCACGTGCTCAGCGGGAGCTGAACAGCCAAACTGAACTGCTGCGCCGCGCCGAGGCCGAGCGCGACGACCTCGCTCAAGACAATGATGCGCTTCGTCGCCAGTCCACTCAAGTTCGCTTCGAGGAGAAGAGGGTCGAAGTCGTGCCACCTGGCTATGGCAGCGTTCAAGAGGCGATCGAAGCGAAGCAAGGCCAGCTGGACGAGCTGGCGGCCAAAGAAGAAGCCGCACAGCGCACCGTAGCGGCGCTCGAGCAGCAGCGGCGCGAGATGGAAGGCAAGCTTGCCCTCTTTAATGCAAACGTCGGCGACCTTATGGCAATGAAGGACCAGGTCGACCTGCTCATCTCCAAGTTCCCCATGGCCACCCTGAAGGAACTGGGCGCCGGCGACAAGCAAGTCGCTGCAGCAATGACCCATCTGGGACAAACCATGATGCTGTTCGGTGAGCAGCTGAAATCGGCAGCAGCTTAAGGGAGCCGATATGTCCGACGAGACCAAAAACAAAGATATCCCCGCATCCAAAGCGATCTTCGACACGCACAAGGCTGTGATCGCCAAAATGGAAGCGGCAAACCGCGCGGTTCACGAAGCCCTGGTGACGATGGTGGCCTACAAAGACCCAATGGCTCCGATCATCTTCAACGCGACGTGGGAGCAGCTGGAAGCGATCGCAAACGCGCCCCGCTCGAAGCTGAACGTGATCTTCCGGACCGGCTTCCCGGTCTTCGCGCTGCGCATGGCCAACGAGACGTTCCACACGGTGCTGAGCAACACCGACGACCAGGATGCGTGGCTGCGCACTCTCCTGGAAACCTATTCTGCAAATTTACCAATCGCTTCGCTGTAAGAGGATCTCGTGGACCACATCTCCGGCCATTTGGCGCACAAGGCCAGCGCACCCTACGCTTCTAAAGTGGCTATCGCGCAGGCGCTGGCCAGCATGGGCGCCAGGGCCGTGACCATCACCGCGATCGCACGTACCAAACCCGCTGACTCCCGCGCAATCTACAAGGAAGTGAACGGGACGCAGTCCCTCTCGGGTCAGACGCCCACCAATCACGAGTGGTTTCTTGGCAGCCGCAGCCTGCGCCTGCAGGCAGCATTCTTGCTGCTGATGTACGCCGGCTATCGCGAGCGCCACAGTGCTGAAGCAGATGCGCACGGCATCGCGTTCACACTGGCGTACCACAACTACCGCCGCCTCTATCCGGACGAAGCCTTGATCAGTCCAGAGCGCCTGGCGCTGTTGATCGGAGGTGGCTATAGCATTGGATGGCGCGAGATCCCCAAGGGCGGCGTGTCCAAATTCTCGGCTGGGAATGTGAAGGTTGCGAAATGTCGGAAATGTAAACTCCCGCACTTGGCCGAGGCCCACTTCAGAAGCTACCAGTGTGCAGACTGCCAGGCCAAAATCGAGGAGCCGCTGCTGCTTGCCGCGTGAGACAAGGCCCTGCTCGTGAACAAAAAAAAAGCCCGGCAAATGCCGGGCTCGTTGTTTCTAACGGAAATCAAAAACGCACTTGCTTGGCTGGTGCCAAGTTAGTGGCCCCCTTGAAGACGTCTGGTGTTGGCAGCGACGCCTTCACCCTTGCTTGCTTGACGGCCGGGACGTTAGCCAAGGCTGCTTGGCCGCCCTTCTTAATGCCGCTCAGTGCCACACGAACGCAGTAGCGGAGGATCGGCAGCAAGACGCTCCGAAGCACGAAGTACACCGCAATGACGACTGCTGCGATGACTGCTCCGAGGATGGTAGTGATAACTGCTTCGATCATGCCGGTCTTTGCTGCTTTCTCTGCTTGCGGTTTCATATATGGCTCCTAAAAAGTAAGTTTTTGATGGCCTAGTGGCTGCTGTTAGCTGAATGACCGGGAACGGTCGTGCTTGTGAGGTGTAAGAAAAAAGGCCCCAGACGGGGCCTTTTCGGTTTTGTGGCGGACGAATTACGTCGACCAGTTGTATGCGTCGTACGACGGCATGAAGTCGTCAAGGCGCAGGTTTGCTTTGAGGGTGAGCATGATGGCGAGCACGAACGGCGTTACCACGAAACCCACGAACAGGCCGAAGCTTTGCAGCGTGCCAGCGAGCGACGGGAGATCACCGAAGACGCCAGTCATGACATACGACGTGATGTTGCCGTTGTCGATCGCGAGCAAAGGCTGTCCAGCGATATGGTTCTTTGCCTCAATCACGACGCCGGCCATTGCGAGCACGGCTGCGATCATGAGCAGAACGATGACGGTGAAGATGATGCCTTTTTCGGACAGAAGTTTGCGAGCGAGTTTCATGGTTGTCTTTCGAGGTATGGTCGTGCGTTGTGGGCCGAAGATGCGCGAGGCTTTCGGTATGGTCTTGCGAAGAGGTGTGGCTGTTGCTGGTGAGGGCCGACTGGTTACGCTGCTTCGATGACGCCGGTGACTTCGGAGCCGACCACGAAGGTGGCGCCGTTGAGTTCCGACAGGTCGATAGCGTTGCAGTATTCCAGGAAGGCTTGCTCGTTGCTGAGGTCGATGGTGAACATCTAAAACTCCTAAGATCAATGCCGCAAAAGCGACGTGGGAAAAAAGGAGTAGCCATTGACGGCTTTCCTGCTGCCGGGCAGGAAAGCGGAAGGAAATTGGAGGTGGAGAGTGCATCCGGATGGATGCACCTCGAGAGGTTGTGGTGCGTCGGCGCGTCAGCGGACGCGGCGAGCTTTGCTAGTGCGCACGCACGAACACCTGGCGCATGGCGTCAAAGTGAAAGTTCGGGCGGAACTCAGTGTTGAAGTATTCCATGAACGCTATGTGGCGCTCAGGAGTGGCTTCGCGGCAGATGTTGAAGAAAACTGCCAGGCTACCCATCAGTTCGGGCTGAAAGTCAGGATGCGCGACTATGAGGCGGAACTCGCTCACATCACCAGCCTGCACCGCGACCTGTGCCGGCGTCATGCTGAACATGTTCTTGCCGTTGATGTCGTTCTCGTGCGGATTCCAGCCGTTGGTTTTGCCAGCGAAGGAAAGTTGGTAGGTGTTGGAATTGCGATTCATGATGCCTCCTTAGTCAGTTCCGCAAATGCGGTGTGGGAAAAGGAGTAGCGCGAGCGCTTTCCGATCTGTTCGGAAAACGGAGAGTTGAGCCGGGCCGTGGCCGCCCTGGATTGTGGTGGATTTTCAGCCCGCCTGACGAGGTCAGCTGGAGACTGGAAAGCACGAGCTGGATCGCTCTTGAAGAATTGCCGGAAGCCGACATGAGAATTGTACACGTACTTTTGCACGTTGGAAACAGGAGGGCTGTGAAGCCCTCCTGCTTGGTTACGCGTGCATTACATGCGTGGTTGTCGGAACCCGCGGCGCCGGGATAGGCGCCGGGAGCTTTTGTGTTTCGCGCTGGTGCGATGGCATATGCGTGCGCTGGCGCTGATTCTGCGAGCCGCAATACTGCACCCACATATCAGCGAAGTCCGTTCCCTCGACTGGTGGAATGCGGATCTCGACGTCGTATCCAGCTGCTTCCAGCCGGGTCTTCAGTAGCTTCGCATGATGCTCGCCTGGTCGATGGCCCTTTTTCGGGTCAACGGCGTCGTGATCGGCGAAGATGATGATCTTGTCGAACCGTCCCTTGGGGATGTCCGCCAGCTCGAGGTTCCCGCAGTTGAGCATCGACCACACGTTGATGCTGTAGCGATACCCGGTCCCTACCGCGACGGCGTTCTCAATCCCTTCGGCCAAACCCAACACACGGCTTTCGGGGACATTCACAACACGGATCGCAGCGCCATCGAGCTTTCGCACCCCGGCCATCTGTTTTTTGACCATCTCAAACGGAGCCTTGTCGCCGCCGGCCGTCAGGAATGTCCTGTGACAGGTGATCGGGTTTTGCTCTGCGTCGATGGCCTGCGCCAGCAGCGTCGGAAACGTGCCCAGCATCGTGAATTCGCCGTCGTCTTTGCGGTCCCAATACTGCATTCCACGGTGGAAGCGTAGCGAGCGGCTCAACTTCGACACATCGCAGCCGGGCACCCTCTTCTGAAGGTAGCGCGATGCCGGATCGAGCCCGGTAAGCGGCGCCGCCCTGCTCCACGCTCGCCGCAGCCGTTCGCGGTTCTTGGCCACCTTCTCTGGACTGAAGTCCTGGTCCTCGAAAGTGAACGCTCTTATAGGCGCGTCAGTGCTGCCGACCGTGCCGTCATCGAGGAACTTGAGCACCTCAGCCGCCGGCCAGCCAGTGAACTGCTTGAGCAGCGTGTACCCATTCCCTGCCTCACATTGCTGGCACCACCAGGTTCCTAAGTTGCCCTTGTTATCGAACCGAAAACGGTCCTTGCCGCCGCATAGCGGACACGGCTTTCCCTTACCCGACAAGCAGTTCTCATCGATCCCTGCGGCTCGGAGTTTCTGATGCCAATCTACCTTGCTGAAATCAATTCCCATAGATGCCCTCATTGCCAGGATCTGGCTATTGAAAATGGCGTAGGCACTCAGTACGTGAGGCTTTCGTGAGGCGGGACGACCTCAAGAAAACCGTGAAGGTTTTCCGGTGGAGCCGCGCTCCACCTGGTTGTTTAGAACTCGACGTGTGTGATGGCGTCTGCTCGGGCGATGAACGGGATCTCGTCTGATTCCTCCACCTTTGGCGCCGGTGCGCGACCTGGCGGACGATTGCCGCCGCCGGCGCCTCCGCCTTGCGATTGAGGTGCAGGCCTTGGCGCAGCTGGCGCCCTGCCCTGCCTTGCGTTGTCGAGCGCCTCGGTGATGGCCTGACGCGCGGAGCTTGGCTGAGATGATCCGTAACCGGCGTCCTGGTGGTCTCCGAAGTCATCGCCGCCAGCGCCAGCACGGCCGCCCAGCATCTGCATGTTTTCGGCAATGATGTCGGTCGCGTAGCGCTCGATACCGTCCTTGTCGGTGTACTTGCGGGTCTGCAGACGTCCTTCGACGTAGACAGACGAGCCCTTCTTCAGGTACTGCCCAACGATCTCGGCCAAGCGGCCGAAGAACGAAATGCGGTGCCATTCGGTCTGCTCTTTCTGTTCGCCGGTCTGGCGGTCCTTCGACTTGTACGAGGTGGCCACCGCAATGTTGGCGATCGCGTCTCCGCTCGGCAGGTAGCGCACTTCCGGATCGCGGCCCAGGTTGCCGACGATGATTACTTTGTTGACTGATGCCATGACGGCTCCTTGTGTTTGAAGCTGCCCGGGAATGGGCAGGCGTTAAGGTAGTGGTACCGGCCGCTCAGCGTCCGGGGTGAGCAACTGGCGTTGCGACCATCGCAGAATTGCCCACGAGGTGCTCGGCAACTAACTTGTCGAGGCGGACCAGCTGCTTGACCGACAAGCGGTCGCCGGTTGCCAGGGTGGCTTGCATCTCGAGCAGTTCTCGACGTTCGGTATCGATGCAGCGGAGATAGGTCTGTGCATATGCGCTGACCGATGCGTCGGCAAGCTTGGCCAGCCATAACGCGGCGGCCCTGTCGAGCACCTCGAGCGTCTGCTCGATCTGCTTTTCCAGTTCATCCCGGTTTAAGCTGCGCGCTACCCACCAGATGGCAGCTCCGATGAACAGGAGAAGGCCGCAAGCGAGTTGAGGAATAGAGAGCATCTTGCCTCCGTTAGAAGTTAATGAACCTTGATCGAGTAGTGGTTGCGCTTACGCGGTTCCATCTTCCCGTTCACCTCCACTTGGAAGTGTTCTTTGCCGACGAGCTGAACCGTAATTAGGTCGCCAATGCTCAGGCCGTTCTTTTCCACCAGTTCCTGCAGGTGCTCGCCGATGAAGTCCTTGGTGTATTCCATGGACTCGGATTCCATACGAAGCACGTAGGTCACGTACGCCTTCTGGTCACCGCGTGCAGGACGCGTTTCCTCTCCAAAGTTCAGGATTCGGCCTCGGAAAGGTCGACCCTGACGCTCGTCAGCCGGCACAAGCGTATGGGTGAAGGGCTCGGCCGCGCCGGTAGAGGCAGGCTTCTGGCTCCGCGGCTTCGCCAGTCCAGGGCGGGCCATGGGGGGCGACTTGTACGGCTCGTTGAGGGGCGGCGCCGACAGGTCTGCATCGTTCGATTGCACGACGCCGCGGCGCTCCTGAGACGATGTCTTTTCAGACTGAACACGTGCACCACCGAACCCGCGCTCGCGGATCCACTGGATAGCGCCGTCAAGGTCATACGCAATACCGCATTCGTCAGCGATCGCGGGAGTGAACGTCGCCTCCTGCAGTCGGCGATTGGCGCGGCACGACACCTTGATGACCTTCGCATCGAAGTACTGGAAGAAATTGACTTTCAGGCCGCCGATGTCGGCGCTGCAAACCCGGTTGGCCACGGTGAATGCTGTCGATGGCGCTACCGTTGGGGCTTGGGGTTTAACTGCCGCTGGTGCCGGCGCTGCTGGCGCTGTTGCAGCTGCTACTGGAGTGCGTGACAGGGTACGTCCGATGAGACGGCCTGCCGATTGAAGGACCATGTATGGCATGGTCAAGGCTGCGACAGCGAATGCCTCGCCTTTTGTAAGGGCCTGCGGGGGAAGGCTCATGAATTCTCCTCATTGCCGAAATTCGGCTTAAACAAGGAGTGAGCTTTGTGTTGCGCTCTTCGATACTGCTATCGAACAGCGTGGGAGATGCGATTGCCGGTTGCCGACAGGAATTATCTTACCGCATATTCCTGGTGGAGCAAAGACAACCTTGCAACGCTGAGAACAAAATCCGACGCCCAAGGGGCGCCGGATTTCGGATTGCTACAGTTTTGTCACATCGATCGTGAAATCAGCCACGCTCCAGAGTTCAGGGGTGTGGGTGATGAAGTATTCACGCTCGTAACCGCCTTGTGCCAATACCGCTCGCTTCATGGCCATGAAAGTACGTTTGACGATTGGGTCCAGGGCACCATCGCTCTCGTCCGTGAACAAGGTTTGATAGCTCGCCTTTCGATTTGACTGCGATGCGTGGAGAGCGATCGCACGAGTAAGGCACTCGTTGACCACCACCTGCTCACCGCCCGACATCAGGCGCAGAGGTTTGCCCTCTCCGCCACGCGAGCTGTCGAAAACCGTTACCTCGAACGTCTCCTTGAGGTTGCCGTTTTTCTGTGCCGTCTGGGTGTCGAGCCGGACCACGAATCGGCCGGCGAAACACTCTTTCAGCAGGTTGTTGCAGATGATGGCAATTTCAGGCCCCGCGTCATCGATGCTCAGTGCGACGCAGCCGTCATTGCCCAGCCCCTTTTCCAGCCGCTTCCAGAGCGCGATCTCGTCAGCGCACTTCTCGGCCATGACCTTGATGTGCGCGGAGCGAGCTGCCAATGCACGCGCCGCTTCAAGCTTGCCCACCATTGCCGTTTGCTGCTCGATGAATGCCGCCCGCCGTGCGCGAGATTCCTGCACCCCGCGGCTTGCAGCTTCGACGATTCCCTTTGCCCGATTGACCTCGACATCGGTGACCGGCGCAGCCAGGCTGTTCAGGCGCGCTTGGTAGTCGGCGATCTCCTGCGCATGGCTCGACTCCAGTTCGCTTATCGCGGCCTGGTGCTGCATATCGAGTTGCTGGAGCTGCCCGCTCAACGCCTCAGCACGCTGAACCGCCGAGTCACGCATCCGCTTGTGGTCGACGATATCGGCTTCTAGGATGGGCACCCGACGTTCAGCCTCATCGAGCAGTGGCTTCTTCGCGGCCGTCGTGGTCGCGCTGGCCAGATGCTCACCGATGCTCTTGCGTTGTGCCTGCATTTGCTGGAGCTTAGCCTCGATCGCAACGTAGCCATCGAGAGTGCCCTGTAGAGCCTTGGCACGAACGACGAGCGCTTCATATGCCTGACGCTTGGCTACCAAGTCACTTTCGGTACTAGGAATTGCGCCCGCCGCTTCGTTGGCATTCACGAGCAGCTTGCACTGCCCCTGCAGGCCGGTTCCACGGCACGGCACCTCTTCGATGAGAGCGGCAGTCTGCTTGAGCCGGATAATGGCTTGCGACTGTGCTTCACCTTGCGACTTCAACGATGCCTTCTCAGCGACAAGGCCCTGCATCGTTGCGCGATCGTCCTCAGCGCTGATCAGTTGCTGCCGCGCCTGCTCAATGCCCTGGTCGACCTCGGCCAGCGCAGATGTCGCTGTGACGACTGCTTGCGCAGCCTCAAGGACCGAACCGCGCTGTGCGAGAAATGCACGCTGACGCGCCAGCTCATGCTCGCTTGTGACGATCATCTGCTCCGCACGCGATCGCTCGGCACGGCAGCTTGTGGCCTCAGCTTGGATTGCCTTTCGTTGTCCCTCCGTCTGCGTGAGCAACTCGGTGCGCCTTGCGGCCGCTTTGCTGGTCGCACTGGCGACCTGCGCCGTGAGAAAGTTGCGTTCTTCGATGTCCCGGGCCTGGGTGTCGCGCTTGGCCTCCAGCAGCGACAGTGCCTGCCGTGCTTCATCCAAGATCGTCATCCTCGACTGCTCCTCCGCTTGCACGGTCGTCAGCGAGACTGCGATGCGCTTAAGTTCGTCGGACGCCAAGGCCACTTCGGTATCGTGCTTCCTCGCTTCCGCCAGGTCACCGTTAAGTTGGTCGAGCCGCTGCCTTATGAACTTCTGGACCCGACTCGCTTTTTCGGACAGCGAGTGAAAGTCGTCGAGGTTGAGCACGGACGCGAGGATCGACTTGATGTCGCCCACCTCATACTGCGCGATCGTTTTCCTCTTCTGCGCCGAGAACTGAGCGGTGAAGAACGCTTCGGGCGGGCCGAGAATATCCTCGACGCAGCGATCGTAAGTCGCTGTCCGGCCATCGCTGATCGTTCCATCAGCCAGCGCCACTGGTTGCCAATCCAGGGAGCCTTCGACAAGACGGTACAGGTAGCAATCGGACTTCGTCGTCTTCCCGGCCACACGGAACGAAAGGACAGTCTTGTAGTCGATTCCACCGTGCTCCCACTCCAGCTCCTTGAGAGCAGAAGGACCCTTAATGTGATCCCAGTACGAGAATCCACCAGGGCCCAGCGTGGTCGAGTGCGATGGCATGCACCTGTACGGCTGAAGGTTGTCCAAGATCGTGGTCTTGGCCGATCCGTTCGGGCCGATGAGGCAAACCAGCGCTGCTGCCGCTGGAATGGTCGTGAGGTCGAGGAAAAGCATGTCTCGACCGAAGGCATAGAAGATGCCTGCGAAGCCTTGCAGCTTAAGTTTTTTGGGTTTCAAGTTGATCTCCATGCCGCGTGGCGGCGTTTAAATGGAGTCAGCCTGTAGAAGGGCTTTCCGATCGGGTATCGGAAAACGTAGAGGGAAACATGTGGTTGCCGCTGAGCGACCCTGCCATCATAGCAGCAAGTTGCTTTTGTGGCTAACGTCCAACTCTGGGGGATGCGAATACATGGCCTGAGCGTATCTGCGGATCCAATGGAGCGCTTGAACTCGTCCAAACTTGCCGTCATAACTAGGTGCGCTCTACACTGCGCTGTTCGCAGGTCTTAAAACCGCAGAACCGTTGCAACCTTAGCTGTTCATTAAATCGAAAATCGATGGAGGTAATATGGAGTGGTGGTTGGCCCTGATCACAGGGGTTCTTTCAAGTGCCGTTGTCAGCACCTTTATCACTACTTGGTGGGCCGCCCGGGTGAGGCGCCAGGACCTGCAGCGCGAGGATGTAAAGGACGCAGAGCGCCTCAAGCACGTATACCTGGCTATAGCAACGCAACTCGAGACGTTCTGCTATCGGTGCATGATCCGTAAGAGCGAGATCTCCGAAGCACAACACATGTACATTACAGGCGAAGACCGAGATGCCTTGGGGCGACTCAGGGGCGTCCCCCTACTATTGGAGACGGACGCAAAATGGTTGGATCTCCCCGTATCAGTAGTTGACGAGGTGAACACACTTGTAGCGCGGTACGCCGCTGCAGGGGAGTGGATCGCCGGCGTTTTCCAAGACTACGCAGACGCGATGGACGCGAGCGATCTCGATTCGCAACGTTTTACGTACTATGGCCGAGAAGCATCGCGTATCGCAAAGAACATTCGGCACACGATTGGGCAAGCCAGGTCAATGCACGAGGGGTATGACGACGTGTTCAACTCTGATCTGGAACGTAGTCGGAAACGTCATGAGGAGTATCCAAGTAGTACCATCCTCCCCGAACTGCGCAGGACTTTTGCTAGCGCGTGATGGTTCGTTCCGTTAGGCCCGACTTGCTGTAATAGCTTAGGCCGGATCGAAAATGAAAAAGGCTCGCCTAAGCGAGCCTTTTTTCGATTCCGTTACTGGAAATTTCTCAATCGGCTGCTGTGGCGGAACGCCCATGGCGGCGTCGGATTAGCGTCAGCCCATAGGCCGAGGCGCTCACGCTTCGCTGCATTTTCGGCGCGGATGTAGGCCGGGTCGTTATCGAATTTGCGATAGTGCCAAGCGAAGCCTCGCTCGAGCTGTGCTTTGTTCACGTCGACGCCATTGACGAAGACACGGCAGACGGAGCGACCATAATGGTCACGGTCGACCACCTGGACGTGCACCGTTTTGTTGTAGACCAGATCGGACAAGCTCTGCTTCGAGCGCTGGCCATACGGCTGGTTCGACTCCGGCGCATCGATGGCAAAAAGCCTGCACTTCACTTGCTGCCGATCCCCGCTCAACACTTTAATCGTGTCCCCGTCGGACACACCGACGACGCGGTATTGGTCGGGCTGCGCGTGGGCGGTGCCGAAGGTCAGAGCCGCGGCCAGAATAGATAGGATTCTCTTCATTAAGGTCTTTCAGATAAGCGCATCAGCGCGTGGGTTTGACTTCGTGAAAACGACTTAACCACGCTGGTCCGCGCGACGGCGGACCAGGTGGATTATTGCATTGGCTTGCGACCTTTGTGAACTTCCGGCACGTAGTCGAAGACCCGGAGCGCGTACTGCTCGCTCAGCTCGCGCGCATAGTCAGCAGCCAGCTGGTGGGTGCTGAAGTCGCCGACTGCGTCCGCACCACCCTCCTTGATGTGCGCATACACCGAGAACGACTGCGGGTTCAGGTTGTCGACTTCATACTGCGTGTCACTGGCGCCGGTGCCGGCGAGCAGGTCGCGCACGCCCTGCACTTCGAGCGCGTCGTACAGGTGTTCGTGACCGCGCATGAAGGCATCGGCATAGCGGTCGTTTAGCTCCGGCAGTTCGCCGGCGATCGCCACGGAAGTTACTTTATTGGGTGCGCTGTCATGCGCCGAATTGTTCAAGGTCAGGTTCATGGTGAGGTCTTTCAAATGGTCGAGAAAAAGATAGCCCGCCGAAGCGGGCCATTGCGGTCTTGCGCGGCCTTGCGGCCATGCGTCAGGTTGTCGAGCGGGCGCGGCTAACATGAGCGCGTGCGAAGCGAGCGCTTCTACGCAGGCCAGCCATTGCTTGCGCAGCGATCAAGGCGATTCCAGAAGCGGCAGCGACTACAGCACTTCGACTGATGACGATCAGGTGTGCGGACACCGTTGTCGTCATGGACGAAGCGCGTCGGATTTCAGCGGCCCGAACGCGCCCCGGGGTGAAGGAGCCGGACCACGTGAAACCTTGGCTGAAAGCCTCATTGCGGACGCGCGTTTTGAAAGACGCTTGACGCAATGCGAGGTTTTGATCGCAGTGCAGTCGCTCCACCTGAAGGAGGAAGAGGATGTCCTGCTCTGCGCGGTGTAGCTTCTCTTTGAGGCGCTTGCGACTCATGTACTCCTTGTGGATCAAAGCGCCGATGATGGTGCTGGCCAAGCCAAACAGGCCCGAGATAATTGCGGAATCCATATTGAGGTTCTCCAGTGGCCGGCGGCGGTTGCCATGCCGGTAGTTGCGGGTGGTGTACGCGCGAGGCGTAGTCGAATGCCGAAGATCGGCTAGGGAACTGGTGAGTGGTACTCATCGATGAAGCGCATCGAAAAGTAGCTATGGGGCGGGGTTACCAGCCGCCCGATAGGGCGACTGGTCGTGGTTGTGAGGTAGGGTTGTCGTGTTACGCAGCGAGGGCGAGCTCGATCGGAGCTTGCCAGGTGAAGCGCGGGTTGATGAAGAGGGTACCGGCCATCTCGATGGCGGCCTGTATCGCCCAATCTTCCAGTGCTGCCTTGTCGCCATCCGAGGTGCCGGCCATGACAGCCAGCGTGGTGTCGTACACGGGCTTCTCATAAGTACCGGTACGAACGATCGTCACGGTTCCGACACGAGTATCATTTTTGTACAGCCAGAAGGCGCTGGCGTTACCGATACGCTTGTACGGGATCGGGGTATGCGCCAGGCTCGGGAAGGATTCGCGCGTGACTTCCTTCATCGAGAAGCTGTCACCACTTCGGGCGACGTCGATGACGTAGAAGCGATCTTTCGAGCCGAGCGCTGTCAGGTAGGTAGGGTGCTCGTTCAATTTGGCGTGCACACCCAGCTTAGCGAGATGCGTGTGGCAGTCGCCGACTACCCAGCCGATCTTGGCGCCGGCGTGCGCGCTACGCGATAGCATGTTGCGGTCGTGGACGAGAAGATCGTCCGGATAATGCTGGAGCAGCTCAAGTTTGTGGTGGTCAATCTGGGCCAACATGGCTTCGATAATTTTGTTTGCGATAGACATGCGATCTCCTAACGCACCGCGGCCGCATTGCGGCCTGGTGCTGGTTTTTTGAGGGCGGCTCAGAAAGTCAGATCCTCAAGATCGACTTCATTCACCTGTTGAGGGGGATGCGGCTGCGCCGCGAGTTGTAGGTCCGCTGCTGGGACAAGCGATGCGAAGAACTCGGTCGCGATGTCTTCGGGCGACATGGTCTGGAGGGCCGACAGGCGGTCTTCCAGGCCATCGGGAGGTGTGTTCGAGAACTCGCACCACCGCATGAATCGCTCATTTACCGTAACGAGTGTCGAAATGCCGGCGCAGCGCTGGCGCTGAATCGTCAGCACTTCGCCTTCGATCCGAATTTCAGCAGCTGATGCCAGGATTTGCTTGATCGCCTGCCGGTCCACTGTCTGCGAGTATTCCTCGTCGACCGAGTACCTGACGCGCACCCAACTATCCTTGCAGAGGTGCGCAATTCCGGCCAATTGCTCCAGGTCAGGCGCACCGTCAAAGCCGATATCGATCATGCGCTTCGATGGAGTAGCGTGTGCCACGAAGTCGGCGCCGTCGGCGGTGACATCCCATTCCAGGACATACTTCTCACCGTCCTCGCCGTAATGGAACCGGCCGCAGGAACCTGCGTAAGCGATGCGCTGAAGATGCGTTGCGTGCCTGCGCTCCCACTGCTGGTGCTTGTGGATATGGCCGAGCATTCCCGCGCTTGTGCTCGCTGCGAAAAGGGCCCCGAGCGAAAACTCGTGGTCCAGGCCTGCCATGGGCACACCGTGTTCGTTCAGCGAGCCATCGACAGTGCCGTGTCCAACCAGCACGGTGGGCACGCCGCGGCGGCGCAGTGCATTGTTGGCTGGTCCGAAGGACGCAAGCAGCGAAGCCAGATGGTTGCCCATCTCGACGTTTGCGTTCTCCGCGCCTACTGCTAGCGCCAGCTCAGCCTTGTTGACGGTCGGGATGGCTGTAACCACGAGCTGGCACTCGGTGACTTGGTCAGCCGGATCGTATTCCACGAACTGGCCACCAACCATGCCCACCATGCCGATCTTGTCAGCGACGTGGATCGAATGCTTGGCGCCGATCATTTCGAGGATTTTCAGAACGCCGACAGGTTCGTGTGAGAACGTTCCTTGCAGCAGGAGCACCGGGCAGTGGTCGGCCAATTGCTTGATGCGTTTCGCTAGCGCACGTAGCGCGGGCGAGTGACCGTCTAGTGCGTGGTCGGTTGCGTCTCCGCTGATGATAGCCAGCTCGACTTTTTGCTTCACTGCGGTTTCGACTGCAAACCCGAAACACCGATCCGCTTCGACCAGGTTGGCCGGGCAGTAGTGCAGGTCAGAGGCGTGCAGAATTTTCATCTGGATCTCCCATTGTTGCCGAAGGTCGGCGGTTAAATGGGGAGAGCGAGGACCGCTCATGGCTGCCTGCGGCAGGCATGAACGTCATTGGGTGCGGAAGGGAGGCCAGCGCCGGCGCCAGCGGATGCTGGTGCCGGTTGCCTGGATCATCTTAAGCACGCGGCTTTACGAGCTGGCTATTCCAGCGCGGCGATGATGTCGAAGTAGGGTTTCGTTTCGACGCCGAGGACCTGGCGATCGCAGACCACTTCAGCTTTTACTCCCTGATTGTCGATTTCCAGATGTACTTCGTTGGCGACGTCAGGGTCTGATGCGATCACGCGAACGTTTGTTGCGTACACCCAGGTGACGCCGTTGTCGAGGGAGACCTGCAGGCGATCCATGCTCACGATTTGCTTCCAACGGTGAGCGCGATCAGGCGCATGTAGCTGGTCGTTTCGCTGGGCGGGCTGGCGCGATCCGGGCCGCCGGCGGCAGCGGCTTTACCACTGGGACAGGAGCGGGCTTGTGCTTGGATTGGGCGCCCGCCTCATCGAAGATCGAGGCGAATGCAGATCCGAAAGCGGTGTTCAGGTCAAAAAGATTTTTCATGCTTACTCCGGTGAGGTTGTTTAGGAAAATTGTTAGTTGAGCTTCCAGGCCGACACGTCGACGTAATCCGAAAGAGTCTCTTCGCAGAGACGGGCGTAGTCGGGATCGATGATCGTTGAGAGCAGGTTGACGAGCTGTTTCAGTTCCTTGCGCATGCTGCGGCCGGTGACACGCCGCACGCGGTGAACGTCGAACCCGAGCACGTCACACACCCACTCGAAGGGAACGAGGGGTTGGTCTGGGTTCAGGCTATACATCCAGACGAGTGCGTCGAGCCGGTCCTGTTCGGCCTGGCTTGAGGTTGACGCTTGACCGAACAGGTCGTGCGTCGCCGCCGGCGCTGGTTTCGGCGTCAAGTCCCAGATCATGCGGAGGAACATGCGCTTGGCCAGCTTGGTCTCGATGCTGTCGTTCGGGTCGACGGACTCAAGGTCAGGCACGATGCCGTCATCGAAGCGCTGGCCAGGGAGCGGAAAGTCGAGCTCATCGGCAGTCAAGGGTGTAGCCGGTGTCTTCTTGCGCGCGGCAGGAACTATGGTTTCGATTTTCGGTGGGGCCGCCGTGCGTGGTGCAACAGGGCTTTCCGCAGCTGCTGCTTTGGCAGCAACGCCGGATGGCTTGCTGCGCTGATTGACGGTGATCTCGTCGCACTCTCCGAAGATGTTCCACTGTCCAATGACAGTTTGAGTCAAAGAGGCGGCGACTTTTGCGGTGGGCATTGGTACCTCCTGTGATTGCCGCGTAGCGGCAGTAGAAAGAGGTATCCGGAGGGGATTTGCGCTGGAACTGGTCCAGGGCAAATACGGATGAGGGCTTTGGGGGGAGACTTGCGCGGTGGATAATGAGGCCTAGAATTGGCTCATTATTTACCACTGAGGATGTTATGTCGGACCTGAACAGTATGAGCAATGCGGCGTTTGATGCGTGGCTGCAGGAGCAGAGCAGCGGACCGGGCCTGTCGAATGACGAGCTGCTGGTGGAGGTGGTCAGCAAGGCGCTGATGGAGGAATCGCCCGAGGGGCGAGCACAGAAGCTGATCGAAGTGGCCAACCTGTGTATAGCAATGGCCGACAAGAGCCTGGGTTCCCAGGTTCCTGTCAGCACTTGCCTAACGCTTACTCGCCACTGATTAGGAGAGCAAGGTCATTTTTGCGGTACTGCGAACGGCGCGGACATTGCGCCACACGCGGTCATTTTCGATGCATGGCTCGTCTTCGATGGTGTTGAGTTCATCGATGACTTGCTGTGCTTTTTTCGGGTCCCGGGCGGCTGCGAAGAGACTGCTCCAAAACTCCTGCGCGTGAACGGGGAATTGGGAGTAGCGTTGCGCGCCTTCAGGCTGGTTCAGGGTTGCTTGGAAAGCTGCCTTGGTGGCTGCAGTCAGAATTGCGTTCATGTGCACTACTCCTAGTCGATCCCGCATAGCGGTGTTGAGAAAAGGAGTAAGTGACTTAGCGTCACTTTTCTATCGAGGATAGAAAAGTTAGTTGGGATGGTGATTGCCGGAGGCCGACACCGCTAATTTACCGGAACATGCCGCTGTTGTCTAGCGGCAAATAAAGCGAGCAGGCACGGTGGTAACTGAATGTTCCAGCGCCAGCTACACAGCGATCACGACGGCCGCTTACCGGTGCGGGCGTATTCCACCAGGTAGTCGAAATCGAAGCTCAGCCCTCGTGGCAGGAAGACTCGCTGCGCGGCCTCAAAGCGATCCCGATCAGGCTTTGAGAAGTCCTTGGCGGCAGCGCGCACCCTTTTGAGTCTCTCAGGTTCAGCCTCTTCTTCTGGCAGCGCCTTATTGACCAGGTCGTCGATCCGTTTAAGCCGCCTCTTCCCGAAGCTTTGTGCCTTCAGCAGACGGGCATAAGTGTTTGCGAAGAAGTGCTCAGCTTTGAAAGAACCGAAGTCCGCAGGGAGGGTATCGAATGCACGATCAAGATCCGGGGCTTTGATGATGACGGTGTAGAACGCTCGGGCTGCCGATTCCAGCAAACCCGCCTCGACTGGGGAGGCAGGCCCCACAAGATACATGTACGGCGCCGGCTTCTTGATTGTCAGGTGTCGCAGAGCTTCAAAGCCTTCGCACGCTGCTATGAAAACGCCGAGGTTAAATCCGCTGGCCAGGTTGATGTCGCGGAACCGGTCGACTAGAGCTTCCCAAGGAATGATGGCGGCTCCCGGGGACCCCGCTAGGCCTACCTCAACCCCGCACTTCCCGGCGTGAGCTTCGATGTGGATGAGCGCCTTGTATCCGTTGATACAGTCTTCTTCTATCCGGTCCAGCTGCGACCAGAATTCCGCCTCCGACCCGATGCAATGCCGCTGGAGCCTCGGCGCTGGACCAGGAATGATGTCCCGGAGATGCTCATGAAGCGCCCGTCCGGTTTGCGCATCCTTTCCTGGGATAAGGCAGTCGATTATTTCGATCGTGCTGTAGCTGATACCCGATGCATATTTTGAAGCCATATCGGCGCGTCCATCCCGAGGTTCGTAGTTGAGTGCCGTTTCTCTAAGTCTCCTGTGTTGAGGCGGCGGGGCCACGCGGCCCCGAAATGCACCACTAACGTGCGTGCCATCTGCTGCCTCCAGGCCCCGGCAGCTTCATCCTGCACTTCGGATTCCGACGAAAAACGCGGGAGCATTCTATCGACGGCCGTAGCCGAGCTCGCCCATGATACTCGGACCCCACCCATCCTTCACGACTGACACAGTCGCCCTCAGCGCATTAGCCATAAATGAAACTAACGAACGGAGAAACGAAGGCCAAAGACAACCCTCCAGAAACGCCGCGGGCTGTTCAAGCTCCGCTCGTCGCCTGGCCGCCCCTCGTCGGGTGCTAAGGGAACAAAAAGAACGAAAAGAACAAAGCGAATCCAGAGAATCCCCCCGGCCTACCACCGGAGTCCGTAGCAGTCGCATCCCGTAAGGGTTGGGGCAAGTTGCCTGTCTGTTAGTTTCATTTATGGTATCCTAGGCGTCATCCATTCCGAGAAAACCTGCTGAGATGGCGCCTGCGGCGCCGGCCACCTGGCCAGCAATTCCAGCGCAAACCGAGGTGCGCATGACCGATCCGAAAAAATGGGATGCCGACCCAATCGGCAGCTTCGCGGCCTTCATCCGGTCTGACGAATTCGCCAAGACTAGCCGGCGCCTTGGGGAGAAGGATCCTGAGCCCGTTTCGGAAAAGTCGGCTGCGGTCTACTCTTTCATGTTCCGAAAGTTCGTGACATGGCTCGCTGGCGAAAATCGCGGCTTCTCCCAGGTTGGCGAACAGGAGCTGGTGCGTTTCGTTAGCCAGCTGCGTCGCCACGGCGAGCAGAACAGCGACATCACCGAGCGCTACCTGCGGCTGCTCGAGCGGTGTTACACCTTCCTGCGCATCGCCCCGAACCCTGCGACGTCGGCCAAAAAGCTGGCAAGCGAGAACAGATATCTGGCGAAGAACCAAGGCACCGAGGCTTTGGATCAGGAGCAGATCGACGCTTTCACCGCCGCCCTGCCCTCGCTCGACGTTCCGGGCGCTAACCGAGCTGGCCGACCGCCCAAGGCGTGGAAGCGCCGCCGGGACCATGCAGTGCAAGCCACCCTTCTGTTCGGTGGACTGAAGGTGGCCGAGGCGATCGGCTTGCACCTGGATGAGGTCGACGATGCGTTTGACCATGGACCCATCCGATTGAAGATCAGTCCACGGGACAAACACGACACCAGCTACGAGCACCAGACGATCGTGAACGGCTACGGCGCCGACGCGCTGCGTCACTGGCTGCTCGAACGAAAGTCCACGAATCGGAAGGGTGAACCGATCTTCGCCGGCGAGCTGGTGTTCCCGGGTGACGTGGCAGGCAAACCGATGTCGAAGGTTACGCTCTGGCGCCAGGTGAATGCGACTTTCGCTCGGGCCGAGATCGAGGTCAACCGCAGCGGAGGCCGGACCTTGCGCAACACGTTCGCGGCGCAACAATTGACGACGCACGGCCGCACGAAAGACGACGTGAGGGAATATCTCGGACTGGCGCTGGAAAGGTCGGCTGAGCTTTACGAATCCGCCAAGCCAAGAAAGAAGAAGTCCGATGAAGCTGTCTGAGATCACCAGCATTCTCGCCCAGGCCGGGCTCCCTCCCCTCGCGCGCGAGCAGCTGCTCGAGCTGTCGGGCACCGAATCTGGGAAACGGTTTGCGAAGGCGCTGGTCGATTTTCGGAATGGCGATCGCCTGCAGCGGGCTATGCTGGAGGCGACGGTGCGCATCCTCGGCGCGAAGACCCTGCCCGCGTTTCAACGCCTCGGTGGCCAACTGCCGGTCGACCAGCTGGTGGCCGTCGCGTGCAGGGAGCAGCGCCGCCTGTTTGATGCGCTGGAAGCGATCGAGCAGCGCACTCCCCGCGCCGCCGGCGCCCGGCGCTACCTCGCTGAGCTAGGCATAGCGAACGAGCTGCCCGCGGCAGCGCAGACAGCGCCGGTGGATCCGCCCTACTACAGCTTTAAGATTTTTTCGTCTACAGCGGCATTGTGCATCGCTGAGGCCACCACCAGGGCTGAGCGAAAGCACACTATCAACATCGAGGGTGCGGTGGTGCTGGCCGGGGGCGGCGCCCGCAAGGCTTTCGACTGGGCGAACAAGATTGTCGTGCAGCTGACTGTTCAGGAAGCGTATCAGGTGCTGGCGCTACTGGAGAACAAGATCCCTTCGCTGCGCTTTGACGGCCACGGCGCACAGCACGACAAGTCCCTGCAGGTTGAGTTCCAGGAGTCGCACTACTATTTCAGGCTCACCCAGCGCGGCCGTGCTGCTGTAGCGGTGCCGGTCCGGGCGGTTGATTCGATCCAGATCGTCTCGCTGCTCTATAAGCAGCTGCTTCGGAACGATCAGCACCTCGGCATTGATGATCTTCGTGGCATGGTCGACCGCATGGCTTCGATGACGCAAGGTCGCTGAGGTGGCGGAGAACCGCGGACGCTAGCTCCGACGGCATCATCCAACAAGGTGTTGCTGGCCCGAAAAACGGTCATATTTCCAGCACGACTTGATCCAGTTCCGGTCCCGGTAGATGCTACATTTTCGATTCTCTTTCTTTCTGCCCTCGACGTGTAGAACTCCTACCCGTCATTAAGCGACACTTGCTCAGTTGATCCCTCCTAGCAACATGATTCTGTCCAGGGTAGATTTTTCCGTGTTTTCCGTTGCAATGTTACCCGACGGATTGTATGATGCAATTACGTTAAATTTGGAGGGTGTATGTCGACACGAGAATTCGCAGGGGTGAAGGCGCGAATGGCGCAGGAGCTGTGTGGCTTTTCCGGATCGCCTAAAGCATTCCGTGAGCGCTTCACCGTTGCGAATCAGGGCCAGTATCACCGCATCTATACGGCCGAGGACATTCGCCGTATCAGGATGAGTATGTTGTCGCTTCCCCTGGATACGGTACGTGCCAAGACCCTCCCGCCTATCTTGAACTTCCGCATGGCTAAAGGCGGAACCGGCAAAACTACGATCTCGGGCAACATCGCGTCTGCACTTGCGATGATGGGCCACAAGGTCCTGATGATCGACGGAGATCCACAAGCATCGCTTACTAGCCTTTTTGGCATCGACTGGGTTTCCCAGAATATCGTCCACATTGGCGAACTGATGCGCAGGGCCGAGCGCAAGGAGACCGTAGACATAAAGGGCGCCGTCTGGCCGATCTATGGCGGCGGAATGCTCGATATCATCCCTGCCGACATCACTTTGGCAGATGCGGATTCGTGGCTCATGGGAACAACCAACCGTGAGTTCGTGTTCTCACGCCTGCTGGAGCGAAACGTCGATGTGTTCGCAGAGTACGACGTCATCGTGGTCGACTCTGCACCATCGACTTCTTTGCTAACGAATACGCTGATGACTGCCTGCAAACGACTGCTTGCTGTGGTCGTGCCAGAAGGGCCGAGCACGAAAGCACTGGAAATCCTCGAGTCGAATATCCAGGAGCTGAACGACGCGTTCGGAAAGCAGGGGTTAAACCTCGATTTCCATGTGATCGTCAACCGCTACAACCAGACCAAGAAGCCGCATAACGACGAGCTTGCGAAGCTGGTCTCGAAGTATCCGAGCCAGCTGAACGATACGATCGTTCGTGACTTCATTGGTTTCGTACGCCAAACGGATTCGTTTGACGAAAAGAACAATGGTCCGGTTCTGGAAAAAGAGCCCAATTCGGTCGGGGCTCGCGACGTACTCGACCTCACCAAGTCACTTATCCGCATGTTCGACATCAAATTAGCCGACGTGAACAGCCTCGCACCTCTGGCCAGCGTCGGGAGGGCCGCATGAGAAAGGGTCCACTTAAAGTAAGCGGGCTGGTGGCTTCTGGAAAGGTGAAGCTGCCGGAGCCGGGCAATGGACAGGAAGGTTCGAGCCGTCCTGCTGAGTCCACGGACACGCCTATGACTCAACCACAGCGTTCACTCGACAAGGATGTGTCAGCGCCTGGATTGGGGCCCGCAGCAAATCAGCCAAGTCTGGACAGCACGACTGCCGACAATTTAGACGTCAGTCTCGCAGATGTAACGCCGCCGGCAGCTAGTCATGATGTTCAAGACGAGTCGCTTCCGGCTCTGACGTCGGTCGCGGAAGCGGTTCGCCACGCGTATCCCGGCGCGGTAAAGATTCCTCTCGCCCTGGTAGACGATTCGCCCTATCAGCCGCGTAAAGAGTACGATCCGGAGAAGCTGGACGAACTCGCTATGACCATGAACACGGCGGGCCAGGCCGAGCCGATTCGAGTGCGCAAGAAAGGCGCTCGATTCGAGCTCATCAGTGGCCACCGCCGAAAGCGTGCTGCGTTGAGTCTCGGCTGGGTGGAAATTCCGGCCTTCATCGAGGAGAAGGACGATGCCAAGGCGCGCTCCGACACGATGCTGGCTGCAATCGGCAGCCATGGACTTTCGGACTGGGAAATTGCAGGTCTACTGAAAGTTGCGATGGATGAGGGGTTAGCATCCAACCAGCGTCAGCTGGCCGCATGGTCAGGGCTTAACTTGTCCAAAGTGAACGGCTGCCTTCAGATGTTACAGCTGCCGCCAAGCATTCTCAGTTACCTCGAGCGTAGGCCTAGCCTTTTTGGCTACGAAACTTCGCGCGTGATTCTTAGCCTCGTCAAGGAGTACCCAGGCCATCTTGCTGACATCGAGCGTGGCGTTGACCGTCTCGTGGAAGGCAAAGCTCAGAACACGCTGAAAGGATGGGTCCTCCAAGCCATTAAGGGCCGTCCGCAGGCGGATCAGGACCGCAGCATGATCACCAACGCCGGTCGGCTCATCTTCACCACGAAGCGTGATTCTGATCGCGCAGTGGTCGTGAACTGTAAGTCTATGGATGTCGATATGGCTGAGTTCGAGAAAAAGCTACAGGCTTGGCTTGAAGAACAGGCGTCGTCGGTCGCTGGCGGCGCGGATCCCGCGACTGAGGAAAAGTGATGGGCTTTTATTCAAGGCGGATCGAGCGCGTTCAGCCTCTATACGCTCCAGCCCGCAACAGCTACGCGAAGGGGGGCCACCCCCTCCATAACCTCTCCGTCCCTGCCCTTCTCATCCAGCAGGGAGTCTCTATTTTTGCCCAGGACGGTTGTTTAGAATCTAAACGTGCGCAAGCACATGTTGCAGCGCTTGCATCGCGTTTAGATTCTAAACAGTCGTTCGATATTGATCTTCATGTAGAACGTGGCGAGCTGGGCCTGATTCAACTCAAGCGTTTAGATTCTAAACGTGACCTTCGATTGAATTCCGACCGCAAGAATTGGCGCCAGGAACGTAAAGGAGAACAGCTCATGATGAGCTAGAAACAAAAAACCCCAGCCTAGTGAGCTGGGGTTTTTCTTTCCAGTCCCGGTTAGGTGGACTAGATGAAGCCTGAGAACCCTCATCTTATCCCCCCCTAATCCGGTAGTCAAACGATTTTGCGGCGCTGGACGCCGCAGGGGACTATTTTGTTTTCGATTTTTTCATATCCGGCTCCGCTGGAGGGTCTTGCACACCCTAAAAGTGACTTTGCAGGGAACCAGAGGGGGGGTTTGGTATGCTGAACCTCACCTATAACGAGATGTTGAGCGCATACAGCAAGTATCCAGCGCCTATCCGGCCGTATCTGCTCCGTGCTGAAACCCATCCCCTACTCAGGGAGACGCTCACCAAGTCGTTCATGCGGGCATTCATTGACTTACTTTCTCGGGCCAATATTGCTAACCCATCGCGACCGATCCAGGTCCGCATGGATCTAACCGCACGAAGGCTAGGCCTGAGCGCAAAGACCGTATCAAGGACGATCGGTTTAATGCTTGAGAATGCCTGGCTGACCGTAAACGAATCTCACGACGGTCGTAACTGGGAGGGCAAGTACGCCGGCAGGGAATTCATCATCTGCGACTCTCTACGTAAGCTCGTAGGCCTTCCATACGGCCCCGGAGTGCAAGCAGTTGACGATGACGATAGCGACGACCCTAAGGGGGCAGGAAGCTCTAGCAACTGCCCTGGTGATCTGAGCTACGCGACTAATCGCTGCCCATCCACGCAGTGCGAACCTCTAGCCAAACCGAATATCACTGCTGTGGAACCGGGCGGATGCACCAAGCCTGCTCACACAGCGAGCGCTGTTGATAACGGTGGGGATAAGCCTAATTTCGACCGGACAGAATTGTCCGATGGAGACACCAGTTATCCACAGATTGGGGCCAAATCAGACCCCAACCAGACTGAATTGTCCGACGGCCATATAGGGGTTAACAAAGTCTTTTTAAAAAAAGAAGCTTCCCTTCATAAAGGAGCCTTCATTATCGAAAATGACCACGGAAAACCAATACGTGTGCCAGCTGACCTGGCTGAGCTTCACACCGTTCTCGGCATCACAGGCCGAGGAATCTGTACGCTCATGCGTCTGGCCAAGGAACGGAGCCAACGGCTTCAGGACGTTTGGAAGGCTAAGCAAGAACAGATTTTGAAAGCAGGAGCTACTGGAGGACGTGCGATGCAGTATCTTCGAGCCCTGCTCAACTGTGGTGAAGACTTCAGCTACGTCGCGCGGTGCAAGATCACGAACCCAATCCAGGACATTAATGCTGGACCCTCATCGTGCGGCAAAGCAAGTCCAAGTGCGGGTACCGGTGCAGCAGTTCAAGCGTCAGTGACCGCGGGTGATATGCGATCGAACGAAGACCTTAATCTCGCAAAACTTGGGCAGCTTTGTGCTTTCAAGAAGTTCCGCCACATCAGCAATGGCATGGTCGTCCGCTTCTTTGACGGCACCGCCGAAGTATCGCGGGGTAAGGAATGGCACGTATTCGCCGGCTGGGAGATGATGCGGAACCTGTACTTGGGCGTGGCGAGGGGCAATTTGGTTGAGGTAGCCCAGTGACCCCTCCGGCGGTTAATTGCATCAAAGAAACTTTCTGCCGTTGCACGTTGTTGGTGCTGTGGCCCCGTGCGCTGTTCAGATGTTTAGATTCTAAACAGCGCCGCCCGCGCTCCTTAGGCGGTTCGGCAATGCGGTAGATAGACTGGCGTCGAGACCATTGCCGCGCTCACCCTGGTGTTTAGAATCTAAACAGCGTTTGCCGGCTGCCTCAGGTAACCTCCTCCGTAGCTTGTTTAGAATCTAAACATGTGGGGGTCGACAAGAATGCTCATGTTTAGATTCTAAACGTCGGGCGTTTGGACCGACCAAGGACGCTGCACCTAGAGGTTCGCGTTTAGAATCTAAACAAAAAAGACGACCGAAGTCGTCTCTTTAAAGTGGCTTGCCTCCCTAGCCCGACAAGGCCCGCAAGCTAGACATTAGAGGTGAACTGCTCACTGGTACCGGATCCGCTTGCTCGGACTTATCTGACACAGGCTTACGGGGCGTGTCCTGCTCGCTGTCTGTTGCCATCTCAGGTGTCCCACCATTGGAGGTAGTACGAGATGGCACATTTCCAATAGCGCCTCCGCGTACGGCCTGCACAACACTGGTACTTGTTAGATCGCCGTCCCAGACCCGCCCACCATGACGAAGGGTCTCGCCATCCAAAATAAAGCCAGCCTGCTCGCACGCATAACCGAGCTCGATAAAGCGGCGAAGCTCAGCACTTTTGTCGATGTTGGGTAACGATAGGCGCTCCATAACTCGTGAGCCAACTGGGGTTGCCCGCAGCGTTACCTTCTCTTGTTTCGACGATGATCGCGTGTCCTTCGCCATTGCTGACCTTTCTTACGATGCCAGTGCTACCGTGGTCCGACTTGCTTTGGGCTGGCCAGTCGCCAGGACAGCACGCTCTTCAAGGGAAACGACAAAGGTACCATACTTCCACATTCCTCTCGCGTTGGCGTACTCTGGTTCGGGCGCAATAAGGCGTCGACCTTTATAGAGGCTCGCGAACGCATCGGAGCCCAGTATCGACAGAATAAGAGCCGTACCGCCGCCGACAAATAACACCGCACCAAGGTCGGAGCCATCGCCGAGTTTGGAAACTATGAAGTTCTGCACCTGTGCCAGGTACTCGCGGGCCGCGGCCTCGACAATCGCGCCGACGTCCTTTTCTTCGCCAAACAGCTCGAACTTCTTGGTGCGGCATGCCTCCTCGATATACGGGAGTGGAGGGTTCGCATTCAGCTGGAACTCGGCTTTGATCCGTTCAGCTACTTTGTCGAGCAGCTGCAAGACGCCGACATTAACAGTACCGCTTCGATCGCTGTACACCGAGCGCACATTCTCAGCGATGACGACGATATCGGTAGTCTTACCGCCGAGATCAACTACACCAACCGGTCGACGGGAAATTAGCTTCTCGATCTGCTCGTCGAACTTACCGTCGTGTTGAATGAGCGCGTCATAGAACGCCGCGATGGCCTCGCTGATAACCCCCTGCTTAACGATCGCTGCAAGTCCTGGGCCGGCGCCGATACGCTGGACGGGCGTGGCTAAGTTAGCGATCTTCGCATCGATCATCTCGGCATCGGGAGCGCCGTTGCGGTAGTACTGGTCGACAGGTAAACCTGTCACGAGGTACAGCGGAGTATCAGCCAGGCCGCAGTCCGCCAAGGCATGATTCACCAACGTACGGTTGAGCGGGGAAAGTGCATAGTTGTCCATTCGCGTGTCGAGTGAACGCAGGAGGCTCTGTCCGTCGGCAATGGTGAATCGTTGATCCTGAGTCGCATATGCGCCGCCGGCGCTGCCGTTACGGCTAACGGCCATAACCTGCTCCAGGCCCTGAACTGCACGGGATTTGTGGTAACCGTACAGCCATTTTCCGGCCGCAGCATCCCACCCCATGCACGATTTAATGGTGTCGTGACCATCATCAGTCCCAACCACTCGTAGAGTTTCGTCTTGAACGTTCTTACCCATATCGATCCCTTCGTAAAAGTTCCCACACAGCACAGGGCGGCTGCAGTAGGCCTAGCGCAATCTGCTGGCCACACTACTTTACTCGACAATCGAAGCCCTGAAAAGGTCTATATGTCCCATATTGGGACAAAAAAGGGCGATCCGCAGGACAAGTTACACGCGGTTAAGGTGGATTTGGGTCAATTTGGGACTAACGGGGCTGCGGTCGCGCGATGACGGTCGCACTGTGACGCCGGTTCACTTCTGTATATTGCCTGGATCGTCTAGGCGTTAGACAAGCAAAAAAAAAACCGGCTGCATCAGCAGCCGGCTACAAAGTAAGTTTTTTAGGTGCGGGACCTGAACAGGCAGTCTGCTATCAAACCTTGCCTGCAGTTACCACATCATGACTGCCTCGTGCCAGCCTTATTCGTTCTTCCGCTTCCCGACAACGCTCCGAATAGCAAGCCGGAGGCTATACCTATACAGACGTCGTCATACAACATTTCGGGCGTGTACCAAGCACCTGGCAATGTCACATTAGACCGGCTCTCCACATACAGAAAGAAGCCAGCAAAAATAAGAAGTGAGCCGATTACGATTGCGACTGTTCGACCTTTTTCGCTATCGAAAAGGCGACCGAGGATGGGTTGTAAATAGAAGGCGAGGCCCACAGCGTACAGAACCCTGTTCGCAATCCAGAATCTCGGGTCACTGGCCAGAACCTCGGGTTCGTAATGTATCTGCCATGCGTTGACCAACATGAATATCACCATGACCCAGCACGCGGCCAGTCTTTGCTTGCCATGAGTCGTGATGATGATGGCGACCGAAAGCAGAAACGCGGCCAAAATCAGATACTGATTTGGGCCTTCCAGGACAGAAAAGCCTAGTGCCCCGCAAACGAGTCCCGGCCAGAAGCCCAGCTCCCGTATGAGTCCAGCGCGTGTCGCCTTGATGTTGCGTTGTCCGGTGCGTCCGGAGGTATTGTTTGGCATTGTTAGCCCTTTCAAGTGGTTGATGGTGGTTACGAAGCTCACGGCTTCAACCTAGTTAAGAAACCGGATTTATTTTTTCCGCAAAATTTTTTCATCGAGTTGACGTCCGCATCGAACGTCTGGCGTTGAAGGAGTGCGCCCAACGTTCTTGGGTTTGGGAACACTTCATTACGGTATAGCATCGGAGCGCACCCTAACGCTGCAAACGGTGCCCGACACACGATTACTTGCTTTTTTGATGCAAAAAGTTCTGAGTCGAGCGGGGCGTTGCAGGTTCAACCGCGGAGTGCGGTTCCGTGAAGGTACGTCCGAAAACGAATCAGAGTTCCCAGCTCTTCGAGAACTTCCGATGTGACACCTCTAAGGTCAGATGAAAAACCGCGAAGGGAGGATAGTGACGAAGACCTCCGCATTGCGCAGAACGCGCGCAAAGGGATTTGTGTATGCCCAACCATAGGTATCTGCGTTTCGGTACACCGTCATCGGGAGACCATGCTTATCCGCGTCGCGCATCGCGCTCAGCCTGGCCGCCAGAAGAGGGACCTCATCGCTGTACACCGCCGCGGCGCGGCTGGTGTACTCGGCAAAACTACTTGCGAAGTCGAGAAGGGTAGGGGAGTGCGGGATGCGGGATTGTTGCTGGACTGCTGCTTGTTGGAATTGCATATACGCTCCTTAATGCCGGAAGCCGGCGCCATAAAAGGAGTTAGCCAAGATGGCTTGCGACACCAGGTGTCGTAAGCCGGGGACCGGGAAATAACCGCCAAAAGCCACTTGCGTGACTTCTAGCGGTTCGCTTTTGGGGAGGCTTACTCGCCTTCGTAGTAGCGGAGCAGCAGATGCCCAGCGACGTTGTTGAGCAGCTCCATGATCGGAACGAGTTCGCCACCTGGTTCTTTGTCGGGCACGTAGCCGACATTCTTCAGGTACCAGATGTTGAGGCCCGCCCGCCCATCGATGACGACAGAACCCAGCGTTTCCTCTACGCTGTCGTCGAAGATCGCGATGGTGATATCGTCGGTTTCAGGCGCAACGGGTGGCGCCGTTCCTTCTCCGTTCGATATAAGCGCAAATAGCCCAGGGGCGTCAGGTTCGACCGCACGCCATGCAGCCGTGCCGGGCCCGGTATCGACCAGGGTGAAGGGGAGGGGGCTCCCGGTCTCGTTATGCATCGCTTTGTCCATGTACCTGCTCCATTACGCCGGCGTCACAGCCGAGACATTGAGCATGTTGGAGGCAAGCGCCAGAGCGGTCTTCCAGAACTCGCCGAGGCTGCCAGAGCCAGTAGTCAGGGTCAGCTTTTCCATACCATCGAAGTTCTCGGAACGACGCAGGATCTCGAAGCGATAGGTCTGCGCGGGCATCGCCTGCACGTAGATGGATATGATCGTGCGGCGGTCGGCCAGCTCGTGTTCAGCAAACGGATGTACTGCCCCGATACAGATTTCCTCCCCGAGCTTAGCTGTCCAGGCTGGCAGACCCAGGCTGCGCAGTAGCATTGCGTCGCTCAGGGAAGGTTTGTTGGTGTCGAAGAAGTCCGACATCGATTGATTCATGGTTTCTCCTTAGTGCCGAATGCCGGCGTGATAAAGGAATTAGCGCATGGGCTCGCCGAACTCTGCGAATCGGTGAACCGGAGGGGAGGGGAGCGCCGACCGGGATTAGCCGGCGCCCAAGTTACTTATTTCGACTGCAGGAACTCAAGCGCCTGCAACAGCGCCGCGACCCTGCTTTCTGCTTTCAACGGCGACAGCCGTTGCCGCCAGCTCGCTGCCAAGTGCTCGATCATTGCTTGCGAGTGAAGCCAAGGCGACGCGAGCGTTAACGCGCGAGCTGCGTACCAATCTGCATTCACGGCAATGTGCTCTTTCAAGTGCGACATGCCGCGCTCGAGCGCATGTGACGCATAGCCAGCAATCACATAGGCGACTCCAGCCGAAGTACGCACGATGTCGTAACCAGCGCAGTGGTCGATACCGATGGCGTCGAACTGGACGAAGGACCGCTCATTGCCCAGGTTACGGCCGTAGAGCAGGCCGTAGCTCATCGGACCTACGTCGGCCGCAAGCAGGAAGCCAGCCACACGGACTTCATCTGGGAAGGGAAAAGTGCGGGCGTAGTTGAGCTTGCGCCTCTCGGCGAGAGGAAGGGCAGGGCTTGATGAAGGTTGCTGCGGAGATGATGCAGTTGAGAGGCAGGCCTGTTCGGGCTCCTGCACCGCTGCTTGAATGTTTAGGTACATGTGTGCTCCCTGTCGAATGACCGACAAAATAAAAGCTGGGAGTCAGGCGGAGACTCGTTAGAGCGAAGGCTAAAACGAGGCGCTATATTGCGGGCCGCGGCATGCGCCAGGCCGCCGGAGCAGGGCGTTGCGCGTGAGCGTTGGACTAGAAGTTTTGAGAAAAGCGATGCCGCGTAGCGACACGGAAGTATCGCATCAAATTAGTCTGACAGGCAAGAATCCTCGTAGGAACGACCTGGCTTGCGGCCGCCTGCCGCATAATGCTGACTGGTCAAAACGTGGGAATTCGGTATGGAAGCGAAGATTCATCCAGTCATGGCTTATGGCGTCCGCTGCGCGGATGCGATTGCATGCCTGCGTCAGCATGATCACATCGAGCAAACTCTATTGGTGCTGTACGCGGGAATCGACACAATGGCTTGGTTGTCGGTACCGGAGGAGGAGTCCAGCGGCCTTGATTTTCAGCGGTGGGTGGAGGATTACATGCTGTCGCGGAATGGCCAGCTGCTCCCCAACGTCACCGCTGCTGATCTCTGGGGGGCGCGATGCGGCTTACTCCACACAGGTGCGCCTGAGTCGCGGGATTTCCGTAAGGGCAGGGCGAGGAAACTCTTCTATACGAATAATGTCGAAATCATCGCAACGATGCCGACCGACATTGCCATTGTCTCAATCGAAAACTTGGGACGGGCGTTTGCGTCTGCGCTCGTATGGTTTATCGATGACCTGGAAGCGAACACCGCCCAGAATCAGATTGCAAAAGAGAAGCTTGGGCGAACCCTCGTTACCCACCCGATGTGAACTCTTGAACTCGACATTAGAAAATGTAATGTCGAGTTGACAACATTTGTTCCGTGGTGTCATCTAACGACCGCATGTTTTCTGCATCGGCTTAGCATGGCCGCGTCTCTGAACCTACTCTCTCGAAACGGTATTCTTGGAGTGAGACTCCAATTCGTTGCTCACGCCAATCGGCTAAAACTTGAAGTCGCTCGCTTGATGCGTACCATCGACCATGCGCTGCTCCCTTTGCGGCGTCGACCCGGGCGAGAAGCGGCACAAGTTCCTGCTGTAGTCTTTGCTCGATCAGCGCGAGGTCGGCTGCCTGCACACTGGTCTTCGTTGCTGCAGTACGCCCTGGTGTAGCAAACAGCTTGGCTACGAACCTTTCATCGAGACGACGCCCGAGAACACGCTGAGCTGTGCCTTTGGCGACTGTGGGTGTCACATCAAGCCCGGCATTGCGTGCATCAACCAGAGCGGTAAGGAGCCAGGCTCGTTTCTCTCGCTTTACGGCCGCACCGACGCTTGCGCCACACCTCGCAGCAGCCCTTTGGACCAGTTTTTGCACCAGCTCGTCATCCTGCGGCAGGCATGGGGCACCATCGGGGGTGCGCCCGATACGCACAAAATCCGAGGTAAGACGCTCATAAGCTGTTCGCAGGTCTGTTTCCAGATGCGACTGTAGGGTTACGGTGCCCATGATTCGATCGTCCTCCTTCGCGGATTCTTGTGCGCATGCCAGGGCAAATTCTACCCCATCGGCTGCAATGCTTAACACATATATGTGTTAAGCATTCGGTGAAACAAAATAGCTCTCGGAAGTGATTTTGTAAGATCGCCACCGTCGTCCCTCATAGCAGCACAGCTCCCTCAAAAGTCTCGGTCTGAGAGTTTTGCTTCCTTTTTTGGGAAGTAAAACTAGCACTTCGCTGACGCATGTACTAATTTGTTCAGATCAGTGTCATCTCAGACCACCCGGAGGGGGCGATGGCCACAGCAAAGACTCCACGATCGGCGCAGCGGGCGCGCGTGCTTGACGCCTATCGCGGGCGCGGTCGCCAAAACAGCAATCTTTGGCTTGGCTACAGTGTCAAGCAGAACGAAGATCTCATTTTTCATTCCGACCGTAGTTTTGTCCACTGGCTCGCGTTCCTCGAAAGCGATCCTTCGGTCGTCGGGTTTTACCCCATTTCTAGAGATTTGAGCACTGTGCTTGAAGTTGCTCCCGAGTGCGCAATGGTGGTCGATCGTTCAAAGCAGCAACTAGAGGTGCACATCGTCGCCGCAGCCGCACGTGAGCTTGCGACAGTCCAGACGGATTCCGGGCCCGCAACGGTACGGATGATTTGCCTCGACGAACTGCGCGCACGTTCGCGCCTTGCAGTTCACTGGCTAAAGGCAGTCAACTACGCAGGCATGCTCCGGTACATGAACGTCGCTGCCGTCATGAACCATCTGGCTTTGGCACTCACACGCAGGCACTCAGGATCGCTCGACGACCTGATTGATGACTTGGCCGGGCATGATCGCGCTACTGTATTCGGCGCCGTTGTGAGAGCGGCAATTCACGGTCGGGTCGACCTTGACCTGTCGTCACATGGATTGTGCGGGGCGAGTCGCTGGGCAAACCGAGTCGCGCGGGCGCAGTAGCGACATGGGCACACGAGAGTCAGTTATCAAGGACGCTGTGCCGATTGCCTTGTGGCCGACGGTGCTCGACGTTGAGTTTGAAGACAAACAACGAGAACATTTTCGAGCGCAGGCAGAGGCAATGCGCCTGTACTTCGCATGGGTTCCCGTTGCCGAAATCGAAGCTCGAACCGGCATCCATCAAACCTGGCTACCCAGGCTGGCGAGACGCTGTCTTGAGATCGCGCCTGACGGGCGTATTCAAGGCTTCCGTGCGTGCATTCCGTTTGCTCGCGCCAAGGACTATTGCAGGGTCAGCAAACTGCCGCATAATCCGCCGGGAGTTCCATCTGGGATGGCCGGCGCACTCGGCATGGTGCTTCGGCGATTTCCAGATATCGAAGAGCAGCTGGTTCTGTACATCAAGAATGAAGCGAAGCATCTTGCCGTTCCAGAGTTCAAGCTTAGGCCATGCGATCTGCACAGAATCTTTATTCGCTGCCTGACAGAGAAAGGGGTGACGTCCAGCGAGTGGCCATTCACCACGCAGTACAGGGGGCTCCGCTCCATCCAGGCATATATGGGGGAAGTCCTGAATCAGCATTTTGCGCGAAGTGCAGCGACACGCGGCGACAGCGCGGCCCGGGCGCACGTTAATGTAGGGCGCGGTGTTGCGCCACTGCTCAGCTTTGACGAACCATACGATGCAGTTGAGATCGATACATACAAAATTGAAGCGCATGTTACGGTCGCGTTCCAAACGCCGGATGGACTTGAAACTGATTTAAGGCTGGACCGGCTGAACCTGATTGCAGTGGTTGATCGCTTCAGCAGTGCTGTGTTGGCGTACACAGTTGTTTACCGGCCTGAAATCAGTGCGGACGACATCCTCAAAGTTATTCGGAATGCAGCATGCGGGGCCTGGAAGCCTATGGAACTGAGCATTCCAGGATTAGCCTATCCGGAAGGCGGCGGTCTGCCGAACGGGGTGATCGCTGGCGCGCACGAGGCACTATGGAACGCGACAATGTTCGATGGTGCGCTGGCGCATTTGGCGTCGACCGTCCACGCCCGAGCCCGTGCGGCACTAGGCTTCGCTATCAACTGGGGGCCGGTCGCGCATTTCGAGCGCAGGCCAAATGTCGAGAGAACATTCAACCAGATTGGCAGGACCTTGTTCAAGCGACTTCCATCGACGACCGGTTCGCATCCACGCAGCGGTCGTGCAGACGAGGCGGAGCGTAAAGCAGTAGACCTTCACATCAGAGCGGCAGAAGTGGAGCAACTTCTGGACGTTACGTTCGCGCAGCATAATGTCACCCCTTCAGAAGGGATATCGAACCTGACTCCACTACAGGTAATCAGCTACTTTCTTGAGCGTCCGGAACGTTACGAGTCTCGCCGACGCCCTGCTGGCATGGCGGCGGAAGCGGGATTCGGCCAATACGAATCAGCAGTTGTTCGAGGCGATCGCAGCACGGGCAGGCGTCCCTATATCCAGGTCGACCGCGTGCATTACACCAACGAGGTCCTGGCCAGCTCCGGCCACCTGATCGGAGCGCGATTACTGTTGGACGTGGACGAGGATGATATGCGGCAGGTCAAAGCTTACCTGCCCAATGGCGGCGAGTTGGGCGTGTTGAAGGCCCACGGGAAGTGGGGAGTGACCAAGCACAGCAGACGTACTCGAAAGGCAATCAACAGTCTCATAACGAAGAGGCTGATCACCATCACCACGTTCGACGATCCCCTGCAGGTGTACATGCGTCACTTGGCCAGCAAAAAAGGCGGTCGCGCGACTCAAGGCCCAAAGCCGAAACAGGCAACCGAGCTTGTCCGGATTAGTAAAGACGCAGGCTTGGATGCAAGCGTCATACGGGCTCCTTCGCCGGCACCTGTCGCTCCCGGCAGCTCCCGTCGTGTCCGCGACGAGACCCGCGGGCGCCTGCTGGATGAGCCGACATTCGATTTCTTCTCCAAGGTCAAGAATCGGAGGTAGTCATGCCGAGCCACGAAAACCAGCCTGACGTTAAGCGGGCCAGCACGTCCACGTTTGATGCCGACATGCGGGAGCGTCTGCTGCCCAGCCATCCGATCAGGGGAGGGGACTATACGCTGCCTACACCAATGATGCAGCGGACTTATGCGCTTGTTCGCGAACTGGTCTGGGCCCGCCGGACCGGGACAGTGTTTTATTCGTCGCCACGCATGGGAAAGACGCGCTGCGCGCTCGCTATTCGGGACTTGCTGCGAGCAGAGTTCCCCAACATTTATGTAACTTTGCTCAGTACACGCCCGAGTGGGCGCCCAACGACTTCGCACATGCTGCGGCTCATATTGGAGGCTGAGTCGCACGTCCTTTCGAAACGGCCCGATCCGAACCTATTATTCGGAAATGCAGTGGCCGATATTCGTGTGAAGGCTGGGCGCATCGGGGCGAAACAGTATGTCTTACTGATTGACGAGATGCAGCTGTTGAACGACGCCGACCTCCAGCAGCTGGTGTGCTTTCATAACCAGCTGGAACTTCAGAACCTGAAGATGACGGCGATATCCTTTGCGCAGCCGGAAATTTTGCATCGGCGAACCAGCCTGCTGGCAAATAACGCTAGGCAGATTATTGGGCGATTCTTGAGCGATACGCTGCAGTTCGACGGGTGCTGCAGCGAGGGCGATTTCGGTGCTCTCCTACGGTGTTACGATATGGCATCGGAATATCCGGAAGGATCAGGGATCACTTACACGCAGTTCTTTTTCCCGGTAGCTTTTCGCGCCGGATTTCGTCTCGAGACATACCGCACTGCTCTGTGGGACGTGCTGCACCGCGCAGCTGGCAGTATTGCCGATCAAGGCGTTCCGATGGAACACATCTGTCTGACAATTGAAGATCTATTGCTTTCACTTAGGCGGCAGGATCACACCGGCTTCCGCATCGATGGCGACGACATTGATGCCGCCGTATCAGCATCGAAGCTGCGTTCCTTTAGCGACGTACTGAACTGAAGCACCGGAGCGACTTATGCGCACGCGTGCTAATGCGTTAAGGCTAACTTGGGATCCGGCGTTGCACTTCCCCTTTGAATCTGGTTGGTCGTTGTTTCGAAAGGTCATGATTCTTAATAACTTGAACGAGCTTGAGCTTGGCGATCTGATTTCGCGCCCGAAGATGCCAAGAACAAAGTCGCGCATACGGAACTGCGCCGACAGCAGCTGGATCGACTTCACCCGCTTCAGTGAGTTGCTTGAAGTGCCGGCGAGGGACCTTAAAAACGGGTTTTGGGACCAGCTCGGCATCAAGGTGATAGGCGGCGAAAGGAGCTCTTCGAGATTCTGCGGTTACTGCTGGCATTCGCACCAGTTCCACTGCCTGTTCTCCGACCTGGGTTGGTTAAGACGCTGCCCCTGGCACAATTCCGATATCACTCGTCCAAACACGCTGGGAAAGCCAGCTCAGTTCAATGAAGTGTTGAGAAGTGACCTAGACCAGATGTCGCTAGACAAGCTGCTGTCGATTTCACCCATGAAACGTGACGACCGGCATCGCATCATTGGCTATATCGTCGAGTACCTCGAGTGGTGGCGTGCGGTGCAGGGAAAAGTTCCGGCCGCTGACGTTCTACTGCATGATCTTATCAGCACTATCGAACCGACCGAGCAAAGTAAGTTGGAGGTGGCGTGGCAAGCTGGCTTTGCCAAGGAGCAGGCACCTCTGCAATATGAATCGTGGATACTCGAGGGGACACCGTCAATCGCATGCAGGTACGTCCGGGTGACCGATGCGGGAAGAGCGCCCGATCTTTCAGAGGATCGCACGACGGTTCGCGACGACACCGGCAGGTGTTACCGCGCCATGCGACGCCACATCTTCCGAAATTTTGTGCGGCGTCACCGGAGATGCCTGTCCAAACTTTCGAAATTGGATCAAGACGATCGATTGTCTCTAACGGGAAGCGGAGTCTGCGCGACTTGCTTGGCTTACGTGGTCTGGCGGATGTCGACAGAAAGTCTAATGATCATGAAGGGACTGAGTATTCCCAGGAAGAGCAACTACGAGCTAAGGCTTTCGGAACCATGGACTCATAACCCGTCAGATGACCCAACCCGCCTCAGCTTCACATACATGCAGTTCTTTGGGCTTTGGGCAGCAATAGTCGATCGCCTGGGCAGGGGAGGCTTGAAAGTCTCCTTGCAAGATACGGTATCGACACCTCAGGTCGTGTTTGCTCGGGATGAGTCCCGTCCTTTTGATTCCCCGCTCCGAACACTACATTGTCTCTATCCTGATCCTGCAGCTCTGGTCTCGCGTGCGGGCCGTCCGTGCAAAGTGCCATGGACACTGCTTTCAAGCGAGCAGCAGTGCGTCTTGCGGACCTGGGAGTGGCTGAATACGTTGAGGCCAACAGAGAAGTCCTTGTTCGAAATCTATCTGGAGACGAGCCCGGACGCCGTGACGACGTTGCATCAATTGTGGGTGTAGAAATCTGGGCTGATCGTAGTTCATCTCCGCAGATCGCCGAAGTGCTCTCCCGCTTCGAGGTATCGGATTGCAGACTGGACGTCACGCCACCCGACATATTCCATCAGAGTTTTCAGGTCCCAACCGTTCGATGTCGCCCAGGAAGCGAACCCACGGCGTAAAGAATGCCCACTGTACTCATCGGCGGATGCGATACCCGCAGCGAGGAACAATGATCGAAGCAAGGGAACCAGACTATTGATGTGCAGTCCTTCGCAGCTAATATTGCCCCAGCGATCGATGCCCCGAAACACTGGCCCTTCCGTAATGCCTGAAAGCGCAGTCCAGGCTGTGTAGGCGTCGACCGGGCAAAGTTTTTGCAATGCAGGCGTCTTGAATGTCAATCCTTGAGCATCTCTATCGCCTTTAGAGATGGGCAAGAAGCAGCTAATTCCCTTCCCGGGGACTGCCTTCGTATGCTCGACTCGAAGACGGGTAAGTTCGTCGCCACGGAATCCGCGCCAAAATCCTAATAACAGGAGTGCGCGGTCGCGGGTATGACGCAGCGCATCGGAGCGGCGACCATGCTCAGTCGCCAGTGCGATCATTTGGTCGAGCCAGGCCACGATCTGGTTCACTTCCTCAAGCTGAACCGGCTTGGCTTGCTTTTGCTGAGAAGGGTGCAACGATCGAATACCCTTGAGCACTTTGCGTACGATTGGGGCCTTGGTCGGGTCTGCGAAGCCATGTTCAAGATGCCATGAAGCTAAGGCAGCCAAACGCTGGTTCAGGGTACTTATAGACAGCGCGCTCGCATGTTCTGCGAGATATCGCGCTATCGTATCTCCGCTTGCAGGCAGAAGACCTCCCCATTGCACTTCAAAGTGCTCAACCGCTGAGCGATAACTTCGATGAGTGTTTTCCCGCGATGCGGCGTTGAGGTAAGTGTCGATGGTGTTCATGAGGTGCTCCTAGCGTTGCCACGTACCCAGATGTCGAAGCACGTCCGCACCACGACGGATCTCGCCATCTCGCATCCGATAGCGGAATCGGTCGTCGCGAGCGTAGATCTGCCGCTGCCAGTGGCCCAGAATGACGCCGTTCATCAAGGCTACCTGTGCCTCGTCGGCATCGACAACTTCGTCCGGACCCTCGAATGTTCCAATCATTGCCAGATCGTGGGAAATGGTGAACAGAACTTCGGTCCCACGAAGTGCAAAGCCAGGCCCTCCTAGGCCATCGGTCATCGGGCGATCCGCCCACTGCAGAATAACTGGATGATCCGAGGTGATGAATCCACCAGTGCCAGGCAGAGCGCGAGCAAGAAGCCACCGCCGTTGCCCAAGCAGCGGCAGCACCGAATCGACAAGCTTCAACTCCTGGCCAACATGGTGGGTGGTTGACACGGAGATTGCGTACTCGTCTCTGTCGACGAAGTCCCGCATCCGCTCATACGGCAGGATGTCCTCGGATTGCAAGGCGCCGACACGCGCAGCCTGCGCAAAACTCGATTCGTATCGCTCTTTTGTTGCAAGTGTCAAGTCCATTACCCGCTTCATGACTTGCTCGAGGCTGCGCCGAACGTTCTCGCGCATACCAGGATTGCGAACGGCGAGCAGTGCAATCAGGTTCAGTACCAAGTTCCGGTCCTCCGGATCCTTGATCTCCCGTTCGCGGCAAATACGCTCAAGCGCCTTGTCGAGCTTGCCTTCGAACACGGCAATTCCTGACTCAACGTAGTCGGGCGGGATGCCGTCAATGTCAACGCGGTTGAAGTCACGGCCTGCAGCCACATTGCGGGGGACCGTCGGAAATTGACGTCCGGTCTCGAAATCGGTGACGTGCAGCGTCGACTTCTTGCTACGGCCTTTCGTAAATCCCTTCAAGTAGCATTGCGGGACCCAGTGGTGATTTCGCGAGATGTTAGCAGTCATGGTATATCCAAGGTGCTCGCAGAGGGCTGGTGTAATGGTGACAGCACATTTTAGCGCGTCAGCACTCGTCACGCGGGATAATTCTTGATTATCCCATGCGTAAAACCCAACAAACGTAGCGGGTGATTCGATCAAATTAGTATGTATTATGATAGTATGTACATCAGTACGAAATTTCCGATTGGGGTGAATTATGGCGCGTGCAGGAGTGTATTTTTCCGATGTAAAGCGTGCACGGGACGCCTTGATTGCCAAGGGGCGCCGCCCCTCGATCGACGCAGTACGCGCTGAGATGGGCGACACCGGTTCGAAGACGACCATTCACAAGTACCTTCGGGAGCTTGAAGCGCAAGAGGAAGTCCGCAGCTATTCAGTCAGTGAGGCAATCCAGGAACTAGTCGCCAGGCTTGCTGAACAGCTAAAGAGCGAGGCTGGTGTCGAGATCGCTGACCTGCGCGAACAACTCGCGACCGAACGGGAAAAACATGCTTTGGATCTAAAGGCTGCCGAAACAAACTTGGCAGCAGCAAACGCCAGCATCGACGAGATCAGCGCGACGTTGTCATCGACTCAGGATCAGCTCAGTATTCTTCAGAGCCAGTTCCATGAAGAGCAAGTTGCCAGGCACACGGCTGAGCAACGCAGCCGTGACATCGTTGAGCGATTGGCCGATTCGGAAAGACATCAGAAGTCTCTGGAACAAAAGCATGCGCAGGCGCGCGAAGCATTGGAGCACTTTCGGACGGCAGTGAAAGATCAGCGGGAGCAAGAAGGGCGACGTCATGAACAGCAGGTTCAATCTGTACAAGCCGAATTGCGTCAGGCTAACCAGAGCACGGCGCTCAAGCTAGAGCAGCTGACACAACTGAACAAGGAAGCCGCAGCCCTGGCTGCAGAGCTGGCAGCCGGAAAACAGGCGCTTTATCAGGAAAAGGAATCCATTCGGGCCCTCAGGCGCAGGATCGAGCAGCTGGAGTCGGTTGAATCACGGGCCGCTGCACTGGAGGCCCAGCACAACGACGTTCGGGCTCGCAAGCAAGAAATCGAAGCTGAACTCGCGAAGGCGAACGAGGCGTGTAGCGAGCTTCGTCGACAGAACGCGGCTCTCGAAAGCGAGCTTGCCAGCACTCGTCTGACGAATACGCTTGAACAGAAAATTGCACAGTTGCAGAAGGCCGTGTTCGGACCTGATCAGCCTGCGGCAACAACGGAACCAGCAGGAGAGTAACGCGCTTTCGCGGCCCGGCAACTGTTGTGGCGAGCGCTTGACGCTGGCATGGTTTCGCCCGATGCGACTCGTCGGAAACTAGTTGCCCGTTCGCGGTCCATCTGGCGCGGCTGGATCGGCGCCGAGTGCACGCAGAATGGCGCACGATTCGGTCGTATCGTTACTGACGCAGCGGCCACGAAGTGTTCGCAATTGTGCTTCGAGCGCCGCCAGGGCCTGAATACGCTTTTCCACCAGCGAAATGTGCCTGTCCAGCAGTTCGTTCACCCCTGCGCACTCCTGTTCAGGATGATCGCGCAAATTCGACAGCACCCTTATTTCGTCGATTGTCATGTCGAGCGCACGGCAGTGGCGTATGAAGGACAGCCGTTCGCTGTGCCTCTCATCGTAATTACGGTAGTTGTTCGCAGCCCGCTCGGGCGCTTTGAGCAGTCCGATGCGTTCGTAGTATCGAATCGTTTCGACCAAGCATCCCGACCGGTCCGCCAGCTCACCAATTTTCATCCTGCACTCCACGATAACCCTTGACCCTGTACCCGCTATATGGTTTTAAATGGAGACTATACACAGTTTCCCGGAGGTTGGAATGTCGGAATGTCAGAGCAAATCGTGTTGCGCCCCGTCGGTCGCACCAGGACCAGCGTCCGAGCCGGTACAAAGCGCCGGCGCGGTCCTGGAACTTCGCATCGCACAGATGGATTGCCCGACAGAAGAAGGCTTGTTGCGCCAGTCGCTGTCCCGTGTACCCGGCATTGGAGCCTTGGAATTCAATCTGGTGCAACGCAAGCTGCGCGTGTCGCACAGCCTGGCCGATACCGCCCCCATCCTGGCGGCCGTTCGCGCGGTCGGCATGGAGCCCGTTGTCGGGGGCGTAGCACGGGCCGCCGACAAAACGCATCCGACAGTCTTCACGGTCGAGGATATGTGTTGCCCAACGGAAGAGGCGCTCATCCGCGGCAAGCTCGAAACCATGCCGAACATCGAACGACTCGAGTTCAATCTCATGCAGCGGACACTGAGTGTTTGGCACGGCGGCCCGGCTACTACGATCGAAGAAGCCCTGCATTCGCTTGGCATGCGGGCCGTCGTCGTCGGTGAAGAACGCGGGCAGGATTCGGCGCACACGCAGGAACGTGCTCCGAACAGGCAGGCGGTGAGCCTTGCCCTGGGTCTGGCTGCGGCAGTCGGCGCGGAAATCCTTGCGTGGAGCACCGGCCAGGAAAATTCCCTGCCTGTCATCCTGCTGTCGCTCGCCGCCATCGCCATCTCGGGCCTGGGCGTCTATAAAAAAGGCTGGATTGCCCTGCGCAACCGCAACCTGAACATCAACGCCTTGATGTCGATTGCCGTGACAGGAGCCGTCCTGATCGGCCAGTGGCCGGAGGCCGCGATGGTCATGGTCTTGTTCGCGATCGCCGAGCTGATCGAAGCGCGCTCCCTTGACCGTGCGCGCAACGCCATCCAGGGACTGATGGCACTGGCGCCCGACACCGTCAGCGTTCGCCTTGACGACGGCAGCTGGGCGGAGCGCGATGCCGCAAGCGTCGCAGTCGGCAGTGTTGCAAGAGTGAGGCCAGGTGGACGGATTGCCCTCGATGGCGATGTGACCGAAGGACAATCCACAGTCAACCAGGCGGCTATCACAGGCGAAAGCATGCCGGTTGCCAAAGGACCCGGCGACAAAGTTTTCGCCGGAACGGTCAACGAGAACGGCTCCTTCGAGTACCGGGTCAGCGCCGCCCATAGCAATTCGACACTGTCGCGCATCATCCGGGCGGTGGAAGAAGCTCAGGCGAGCCGGGCCCCGACGCAGCGTTTCGTTGACCGGTTCTCGCGCATCTATACGCCTGCGGTGTTTGCGATTGCCGTGCTGGTCGCCGTCGTCCCGCCTCTGGCCTTTGGCGGCGACTGGATGCCGTGGATTTACAAAGCTCTCGTGATGCTCGTAATCGCCTGTCCGTGCGCGCTGGTCATCTCCACGCCAGTCACCATCGTCAGCGGCCTGGCCGCGGCGGCCCGCGCCGGCATCCTGGTCAAAGGTGGCATCTACCTGGAGCAGGGTGGACATCTGCGTTCGATCGCACTGGACAAGACTGGCACCATTACTCAAGGCAAGCCCGTAGTGACCGATGTACAGGTGTTGCTTGGTGACGGCGAACGCAATCGTTGGCTGGCGGCCTCGCTTGCCGGCCGGTCCGACCATCCGGTATCGAGCGCGGTCAGCCGCCATTGGGACGGCCAGGCACAGTCAGTTCCGCTGGCCGAGGTTGGGGACTTCGAAGCAATCGCCGGGCGTGGCACCAAAGGGCGTATCGGCGGCGCGTGGTACTACCTCGGGAACCACCGTCTGGTGGAGGAACTGGGCATCTGCAACGCCGAGACGGAGGCCACCTTGGGCCGTCTCGAACAGGAAGGAAAGACAGCCGTCGTGCTGTGTGATGATTCCGCGCCGCTCCTGGTGATCGGCGTCGCCGACACGATCCGCGCAACCAGTCGCGCGGCGATCGCCGAGCTCCACCAACTGGGCGTGCGGACGGTCATGCTCACCGGCGATAATGCCGTGACGGCGTCGGCGATCGCGCGCCAGGTCGGCATCGACGACGCGCGCGGCAACTTGCTGCCGGAGAATAAGCTAGCGGCTATCGAAGACGAGCGCGCGAAGTACGGCACAGTAGGCATGGTCGGGGACGGCATCAACGATGCGCCGGCACTGGCGAAGGCCGATATCGGCTTCGCGATGGGAGCCGCCGGCACAGATACCGCCATCGAAACGGCGGACGTCGCCCTGATGGACGACGACTTGGGCAAGCTCGCGCAGTTCGTACGCCTGAGCCGCAAGACCGCCGCCATTCTCCGCCAGAACATCGTGCTCGCCCTGGCGATCAAGGCGGTCTTCATGGTCCTTGCTTTCACGGGAACGGCAACCCTGTGGATGGCTGTGTTCGCCGACATGGGAGCGAGCCTGCTCGTCGTGTTTAACGGGTTGCGCCTGCTCGATCGCTCGCGGACGCAGGCGTCGCCAACAGCCGGCAAGATCAACCTGGTTCAGGACGACATGCCCGCCTGAACGTAATTTTGCGGCCGCAAGGAGCGCTCCGTAAGTTCGATCAGAATGTGGATGACCTTGATGTGCAGTTCCTGGACCCGGTCGGCGTAGCGGCCCGCGCTGGTACAGATGCACACGTCGGCATGTTGGGCCAACGGCGATCCAGGACGTCCTGTCAGGCCGACCACCTTCATACCGCGGGTTCGCGCCGCCTCGGCTGCGAGCACGACCGACGGGCTGCTGCCGCTCGTGCTGATGGCAAACAGCAAGTCACCGGCGGCGCCGTTCCCCTGGACGAAACGGGCGAATACGTGCTCGTAGCCATAATCGTTGGCGACACAGCTAAGGTAGCTTGGGTCGCTGATAGCGACGGCCGCCATCGCCGGCCGGTCGTCGCGGAATCGCCCGGACAATTCTTCCGCCAGATGCATGGCGTCGCACATCGAGCCGCCATTGCCGCACGATATCACCCGTCGACCGGCTTCCATGGTTCCGACCAAAAGCTGGGCGGCGGCCTCGATGTTCCTGAGCTGAGCTTCGTCGCCAAGCAGGCGGTCGAGCCCTTCGCGCGCTTCGACAAGGCTGTTCCTGATGTGTTCGATCATCGTGTTGCTCCTTCGTGTTCGTGTGCATGCCCCGCATGCTCGCCGTTGTCAGCGTCCATGGCCGGCCCGAACGAGTGCTCATCGGCTTCCTGCTCGCATGGCGTCGCTTCGATCTGCACCGTGCTGTGATGGATGTCGAACTCGGTCGCGACTATGCTGCGCACCGCCACCAGCAGCGCCTGGGGATCCGTGATGTCCGCCTGATGGACCACATGGACGGTCAGGCTCGACTTGCCGCTCGTGATTGCCCAGACATGCAGGTCGTGCACGCTAACCACGCCAGGCACGCGAAGGATCGCGTCCCTGACCTGGTCGATACCCAAGCCCTCCGGAACACCTTCGAGCAGTACATTCATGCTCTCCTTGAGCAGCGTCCATGTGCGTGGCAGCACCCAAAGGCCAATCCCGACAGCAATCAGGGAATCGACCCAGCCCCAGCCTGTGTAGCGGATGACCAGCGCGCCGATGATGACACCAATGGACCCAAGCATGTCACTCCAGACCTCGAGGTAGGCCCCCTTCACGTTCAGGCTACTGTCCTTTCCGCTGGAGAGTAATCGCATGCTAATAAGGTTGACCATCAGCCCAAAAGCTGCGACGACCAGCATCGTGCCCGACTCGATGTCTGGTGGCGTGCCAAGACGTTCGTAGGCTTCATATAGGATATAAATCGCTACAAGAAACAGCAGGATCGCATTGAAGGCCGCGGCGAGGATTTCGAACCGGTAGTAGCCGAAGGTGCGTGCGCTGTCGGCCGGACGCTTTCCGATACGGATCGCCGCCAGCGAGATGGCGAGCGCGGCCGTATCGGTGAACATATGCGCTGCGTCCGAAATAAGTGCGAGACTGTTGGTGAGGATGCCGCCAATAATCTCGGCAATGAGGAAAGCAGTCGTGAGGATCAGTGCGATCCAGAGTGGCCGCTCATTCTGGCCCGGTTGTGGTGCGTGAGAATGCCCTGCGCCCATTCAATTCCTCCTGTTTAAAGTCCCGTTAATAAATTTTTTTGCAACGATCAGCGGCGGCACGTCTTCACCTACATTTCCTCGTTGTCACCAGCTGACCCTCGGGCGGCTTTTTCTGCTTCGCCGGCCTTTTTGTACTTCCGCCAGCCGAGATACAACCACACGAGCCCTGCCAGGACCAGTCCAGCCACGATGACGATGGCGACAAAGTGATCCTGCAGGGATACGGGTGCCTGTTGTTGAAGCACATTCATTTCTTCCTCCAAGCCAAACCATTACATTCAGACCGAACTTCACTCGAGCAGTTTTTTGAAACGAAGCAATGAACGCACGAACAGCACGAGCACGAGCCCCAGGCCGGCGGCGGCGTCGAGCTTTCCACTATCAGTTAGGCCCGTCACCAGATACGCAATGAGCGCAAGTACAGCAGGTGCCGCCGAGAGCAGTGTATCGGCAGCAATGCCGGTGCGTCGCCACCTACTCGACTGGCGAACCCATGCCACTTTGCCGGTCGCAAGTGCGGCGAAGACGCCTGGTAACGCCCAGGCCACGACAGCAGCGATGTCGATCGGCTCAGCGTGCGCAAGGCCGTGAATGCCTTGCGCAGCAACGCGCATGACGAGAAGCAGGCAGGCCGCCGACATCGCTATGAACAAGAACAGGTAGTCGAACACGTCCACGTTTTTCCTTGTGGATTGCGCGCTCCCACTTGCCAGCAGCGCAGACCCGACGCTGGCAAGATGGTGCGCAGCGCCGGCAAGCAGCAGCACGCTCTCCAGGGCGACGCCGCCGATCGCACAAGCCACGAAAGATGCGCCGTGCAGGGCGACCTCGAGCCGTACAGCGTTCGAGGCCGATGTCCGGACGGGCCGGCCCTTCTTCTCCGGATAGTGGGGCAAGCGCATCCGGCAGCCTCACTGCACGACTACCTTCCCGGCCGGTGCGGGCATCTCAACCTCATCCTTGCGATGCGCGAAGCGGTAGAGAAGCGGGAGTACCAGCAAGGTGAGGGCGGTCGAGGACAAAATGCCGCCGATCACGACCGTGGCCAGCGGCCGCTGTACTTCGGCGCCGGTGCCGGTCGCAATTGCCATCGGGACAAAACCAAGCGATGCCACCAGCGCGGTCATGAGAACCGGTCGCAAGCGGGTCAACGCGCCGTGGCGGAGAGCCTGGTCAAGTCCCATTCCTTCCTCGCGCAAGGTCCGGATGTACGAAATCATCACCAGCCCGTTGAGCACTGCCACCCCCGACAGGGCAATGAACCCAATTGCGGCCGAGATCGACAGGGGGATACCCCGCAGCGCGAGCGCGGCCACGCCTCCGGTCAACGCGAATGGAATGCCTGTAAAGACCAGTAGACCGTCCTTGACGTTGTTGAACATCATAAACAGCAGGGTAAACACGATGAACAGGGCTAAGGGTACGACCAGCCGCAGCCGCGTGGTGGCCGACTGCAACTGCTCGAAGGTGCCGCCCCAATCGGTCCAGTAGCCGGCCGGCACTTTCACTTCCTTGGCAATCGCCGCCGCGGCATCAGGCACGAAGCTGCCAATGTCGCGTCCGCGTACATTGGCGCTCACGACAATCCGACGCTTGCCGTTCTCGCGGCTGATCTGGTTCGGTCCCGGTGAGAATTCGAGACCGGCGACCTCGCCCAGCGGGATATAGCTGGTAGCGCGACCGTCGCTGGCAGGAAGCGGGATGGGGAGCTGGCGGAGCGCGTCGAGGTCGGTGCGCAGGTTTTCCGGCAGGCGCACCACGATGTCGAAGCGGCGGTCGCCCTCGAACATGGTTCCGGCGTCGCGCCCACCGGTGGCGATGGCCAGCGCTTCCTGGACGTCGCCGATGTTCAGGCCGAAGCGGGCGGTCTTCTCGCGGTCGATGTTCACGGTCAGCATCGGCAGGCCACCGGTTTGCTCGACCTTGACCTCCTCGGCGCCGGGGATGCGGCCGAGCACCCGGGCAATCGCCTGGCCGGTCGTCTCCAGGACTTCCATGTCGTCGCCGTACACCTTTACCGCGACGTCGCTGCGCACACCTGAAATGAGCTCGTTGAAGCGGAGCTGGATCGGCTGCGAAAACTCGTAGGCATTGCCGGCGTATTTGCTGGCTTCAACCTCGATCGCTTCGATCAGCTCGGCACGGGTTTTCTTCGGTGCGGGCCAGCTGGACTCCGGCTTGAGCATGATGTAACCATCCGAGATGTTCGGTGGCATCGGATCGGACGCGATTTCCGCCGTGCCGGTGCGCGCGAACACACGGTCGATCTCGGGGAACTTCGCCTTCAGGCCGGCCTCGAGCTTCTTTTGCATCTCGACCGACTGGCTCAGGCTGGTTCCAGGGATGCGCAGCGACTGCAGTGCCAAGTCGCCCTCGTTCAGGCTCGGGATGAACTCGCTGCCGAGCCGGGTTGCCAGCAGGCCAGCCAGCACGACCAGGACTACCGCCCCGGTGATGACAGGGGCGGAATTGCGCAGCACCTTCTCGAGCAGCGGTGCGTAGGCGCGGCGGGCGAAGCCCATGATCCGGTTTTCCTTTTCGGCCACGCGATTCCCGATGAACAGGGCGACGGCGGCCGGAATGAACGTGATCGACAGGATCATCGCGCCCAGCAGCGCGGCCACGACGGCAAATGCCATCGGATGAAACATCTTTCCTTCGACACCGGACAGGGCGAAGATCGGCAGGTACACCACCATGATGATCAGCTGGCCGAACAGCAGGGGACGTCGCGCTTCCTTCGCAGCGGCAAACACTTCGTGGAAGCGCTCGGCCAGCGTGAGTTCGCGCCGGTGATGTTCCTGGGCGTGCGCCAGGCGCCGCACGCAGTTCTCGACGATGACGACGGCCCCGTCAATGATGATGCCGAAGTCGAGGGCGCCCAGGCTCATCAGGTTGGCACTGACCTTGTAAGTCACCATTCCGGTGAAGGTGAACAGCATCGCCAGTGGGATGACCATGGCGGTGATGATCGCCGCACGAATGTTACCCAAGAACAGGAAGAGGATGACGATCACCAGGACCGCGCCTTCGAGCAGGTTCTTCTTGACGGTATTGATCGCCTTGTCGACCAGGACGGTGCGGTCATATACCGGGATCGCCTTGACGCCGGCGGGCAGGGATCGGTTGACCTCCACCATCTTCTCCGACACCGCATGCGAAACTGCTCGGCTGTTCTCGCCGATCAGCATGAACACCGTGCCGAGCACGACTTCGCGTCCGTTCTCGGTGGCGGCCCCGGTGCGCAGCTCACGGCCGATGTCGACGGTGGCGACGTCGCGCACGCGGATCGGTATGCCGTCGATGTTGCTGAGGATCGTATTGCGCACATCGTCGAGGCTGCGCACCTGGCCCGGCGCCCTGATCAGGAATTGTTCGCCGCGCCGCTCGATATAGCCGGCGCCGACGTTCGCGTTGTTGCGCTCGATCGCGGTCACGACGTCGGCCAGCGACAGGCCGTACGAGCTGAGTTTGGCGGGATCGGGGGCGATCTGGTATTCCTTGGCAAAGCCCCCGATCGAGTTGATTTCGGTGACCCCGGGCACCTGGCGCAATTGCGGCTTGATGATCCAGTCCTGGACTTCGCGCAGGTCGGTCGGCGTATAGGGCGTTCCATCTGGCTTTTTCGCGCCCGGGTCGGCCTCGACCGTCCACAGGTAGATCTCGCCCAGGCCGGTCGAGATCGGCCCCATCATTGGCACGACACCTCCGGGCAGGCTTTCCCGTGCCTCCTGGATGCGTTGGTTGACAAGTTGGCGGGCGAAATAGATGTCGGTGCCGTCCTTGAAGATGACGGTTACCTGAGACAGGCCGTAGCGCGAAAGCGAGCGGGTCTGTTCCAGCCCGGGCAGCCCGGCCATCACATTCTCGATCGGGAAGGTGACGCGCTGCTCGACTTCGAGCGGTGAGAACCCGGCCGCCGATGTGTTGATCTGTACCTGGACGTTGGTAATGTCCGGAACTGCGTCGATCGGCAGTTTCTGGTAGTTGTAGATGCCGACCGCGGCCATGGCGGTCACGGCAAGCATGACGAGCCATCGATGCTCGATGGCAAAACGAATTATTCTTTCAAACATGGCGGTATCCTCGATCAGTGCTCATGCTCGGCGCTGCCTTTGGCTTGCTCGGCTTTCACCACGAAGCTGCCACTTGCAACATATTGGGCGCCGGCGGCCAAGCCTTCGGCAATGGCGACGTGCTTGCCGTCGCTTGCACCGATTTTCACGGGCTGCGCCTTGAAGCCGTTGGGCGCCTTGACGAACACCACCTGCTTGCCTTCCAGTTCCTGCACCGCCTCAGCCAATACCGTCACTGGTGCCTCGGTCTTGCCGCGCACCAGTTCCACGTTGACGAACAAGCCCGGACGCCATGCGCGGCCCGGATTGTCGATGACTACGCGCGCGGTCGCACTGCGGGTCTGCTCGCCGAGCAGACTTCCGACGTAGCTCACCTTGCCGGCGACACTGGCGTTGCCGGCGGCTGGCCGGATGCTGACTGGCTGCCCCACGCGAATATGTCCCAAGTCCTTGGCGGTGACCGCCATTTCCACCCAGACAGAGGAAAGGTCGGAAACGAGGAAGGCGTTTGCGTCTTCCTTGACTGCCTCGCCCTGGGACAGGTGCTTCTCGACCACGACCCCGGTGAATGGAGCTCGCAGAACGTAGCGGTTGACGGCGCCAGATGCCGGCTCGGCACCCAGTGCGGCCAGCTTGGAGCGCGCCGATTGCAGTTCGATCTGTGCTTCGCTGTAGGCTTGGCGGGCCTGCAAGTAGTCCTGTTCGGCGGAGATGCGGTCCACCCACAGCTTTTTCTCGCGTTCATAGGTAAGGCGAGCCAGTTCCAGGCGCTTGCCTGCGGCGTTCGCCTGACTGCGCAGCTCGGCCAGCTCTGGGCTGGCGATGACGGCCAGTTGCTGGCCTTTCTTCACGTCCTGGCCCAGAGTCGCCGAGACGGCTTCGACGACGCCGGCGACACGCGGGACGATATGGGCCGTGCGGTCTTCGTTGAAGCGCACTTCGCCCGGCAGCGTCACGGTAGCGTCGATGCTGGCCGCGCCTGACGTCGCAATGGCGATGCCGGCCAGCTGCGCCTGCTGGGGCGTCATCTCTATCAAGCCTGGTTCGTCATCTGCGTGGCCAACTTCCGCCCCTGCGGGTTTTTCGCCGGATTCCTCGGCATGGGCGCGTTCGCCTTCGCTCTCCGCTGCGGGCGCGTCCTTCTTCCAGAACACGATAGCCAGTGCAAGGACGATGCCGACGGCAAGCACGATCAGGATGGAAAAAAGATTCTTTCGGTCAATATGAAGTTTCATGGAGTGGTCCTGTTTTCTGGAGCAGCGCCGGTGCCGGCAAGACGGCCAAGGTCGGCGACGGCCCGATAGCGCTCGTATAGCGCCTGGATGTATTGGGTGCGGATCTGCAGGAGCGTGCGCTGCGCGTCGAGCACGTCGAGGAAGCCGAACTTGCCTGCCTCGAAACCAGTCACGGCCGCGTCGAATACGCGCTGGGCCGCCGGCAGGATTTCCTCCCGCATGCTGCGCACCTGCTCACGGGACAGCTGGGCACGCTGGTGGGCGTCAGCCAGTGCTTGGTGCAAGCGCAGTCGTTCGGCGTCGAATTCCGCTTGCGCCTTGTCGGCCCGGGCGAGCGAGGCCTGCAGGGCGCCTTGATTGCGGTTGAAGAGCGGAAGCGGCACCGACAGGCCGACGACGGTTTGCGAGCGGCCGATCTCGTCATCCTTCTTGCTCCCGACGATAAGCGTGACGTCAGGAATGCGCTGTACCCGGTCGAGACCGACCTGCGCCTGTTCGCGTTCAATCTGCAGGCGCGCCCGCCGCACCCGGGGGGCCTGGGCAAGCCCTCGTTCCAGCTCGGCCAAAGGCGGAGGAGGGGTCAGGTCCAGGTCGGGCATAAACAGTGAATGCTGAGGAGGACTGGTATCTCCCCAATACGCGGCCAGCTTGTAGAGTGCGACCGTCGCTTTGGCCTCGGCCTCGACGAACTCGAGGCGGGAGGACGCCTGCGCGACGCCGGCCCGGTCCTGCTCCACTGGCGACACCCGGCCAGCCGCGACGCGCTTGGCGGCCGCCATCGTCGCCTTGGTGGCCACATCGAGCGAGGCCTGCGCAAGGCGAACTCGTTCCTGTGCGGCGAGGGCGTCGAAGTAGGCGATGGTAACGTCGCCGCGCAGGTCGATCCTCGCAGCGTCGAGGCTGCCCGCCGCGAGTCGTTGCTCGCTGTCGGCCAGCCGGATGCGTGCCGAACGCTTGCCGCCAAGCTCAAGGACCTGGCTGAGCTGGACGGTTTGCGTGCGGGTGCCGCGTTGGGTCCCCTCGCGCACGAAGGAGAGCTCCGGGTTGGGAAAGAGTGCGGACTGTCGGCGCATGCCGCCTGCAATAGCCACATCGAGGGCGGCGGCGCGCAAGCCTGGATTTGCCGCCAGCGCTTTCTCGACAGCCTGGTCGAGGGTGAGCGGTGTATTAGCTGCCGGCACCGCCTCGTGAACCGAATGCTCGGACGTAGATTGAGCTGCCGTCTGGGCAGCACTCGGGGACGCCTGTGCAAACAGCACGGACGCCCCAAGGACGAAATACTTGAAATGCATGAATAACTCCGGTCGTTGAAAACGAAGACTATTCAGCGGCGATATGCGCCAAGCGTGCCTGTACGGCTGCTCGACTAAATTAGGAAATTAAGCACCTCGCCGCCGAATCAGACGGCGGAGATCCACTGAGGCCGCTCAGGACGGGCGGGAAAGGAAGAAGAGTAGGGGGACGACACGCTGGGCGGGGCCCCGCGATTCGCAAGCGCGACTGCGACTACGGTCGGAAGGCCGTCCAACGCAAGCGTGGCATGCGAACAGGACGAGCAATGCGAGTGCAAAGCAGCTTTTTTCACGGCACCGGTCGGACTATCGTTCGTATCGGTGGAGGCTCGATGCGTGTCCGCGTCCGAAGAATGGTGTCCAAAATGCTGTGCGGCACGTCCCGACTCGTGCTCGCAATAGGCGGCGACCGCGGTCCAGCTCAGCTGGAGCGCGAAAATCGTCAGTACGAGCATGATGAATCGACGGGCGGCCATGGCAAAAGTATAGCACGGCGCTCCCCGTGAGCCTGAACATGCGCCAAGACCGGCGCGGACCCGGGTGGGAGCCGCACCAGGCAAGGCAATCGGCACGTCGATCTTTATCTGGTCAGTCCGTATTCGATTTCAATCGTAACGTCTCCGAAAGCGTCGTTGCCGATGCATGCGGCGACTTGCTCCCGGATTGACTGCACGCGATCGGCGGGTGCGTCGGTCTTGACAACTAAATGGGTAGTAAGAACATGTGACTCGCCGTCGATTGACCAGCTTCGGGTATCGTGGATGTCGACGACTCCGGGAATAGCCTTCGCCGCGCTTTCGAAGGCACCGACATCGAAGTCGGTCGGTGTGCGCTGCATGAATACCTTGAGAATCTTGCGAAGGTTCCGGAAAACGTTCCAAAGGACAAACAAGGAAATAGCAATCGATAGTGCCGGATCGATCCATGGGAGATCCCATACAGCCATGACTGCCGCACCGATCAGCACAGCAATCCAGCCGAGCGTATCCTCGAGCAGGTGCCAACTGACGACTTTCTCGGTGAGCGAGGACCCCTTGCGCACGCGAAGCACGGCCGCGCCGTTGAAGATCACCCCGATTACGGCAATGACGATCATGCCGGTGGTGTCCACGTCTTCAGGCTCGATCAAGCGCTGTGTTGCCTGCCAGAGAATAAAGCCAATACCAGCGACAAGAACGACAGCAGTGATCAGGCCACCGAGTAAAGAATAGCGGGCGTAGCCGTAGGTGTTCCCTGGCGTGCTGCCCCGTTTTGACAGGCGGTCGAAGTACCAGGCAAGGCCGAGCGAAATTGAATCTCCCAGGTCATGCACGGCATCGCTGAGGATCGATACGCTGTTCGTCCATAGTCCGCCGATTAATTCGATGATGGTGAAGGTGAAGTTCAACAGGAAGGCGACCTTCAGGTTGCCGCTCCCGTGCCGGGTGCCATGCGTGTGTCGATCTCCCATCAGCAGATGCCCTTTTATCAACTGGCGTGAAGCCGTGGTTTCTTTGCAAGTTGACAAGGATGTTACAGGTTTATTGCTTGATGAGCCGCGCGGATATAGAGTGGGCCGGAAACTGCGTTTGGATACAGAGTGGAACCCGGCATCGTCGACTTACTGCCGTGTAGCCATTGCTATCAGTGCAGGAATATTCGACGTCAAGGAGAGACATAATGAAACTGGACCGCGCGCTTCAGCGGGAAATTCTTGAGTTCCTCGCCGATCACTACGCGGGTGATCGTCAGGACGTCTTCCCGCAGAGAGAACTGACTGCTGAGGAAGACGACAAATACACAACCAATCTGCTTTACCTCGAAGCCCACGGCTTAGTCGATTCCGGGCTCGAGAAGGGGGTGGACGGTCATTGGTCCAGCGCCGGAGCACGGATCACCGCACGAGGACTGGATTTTCTTGCGGACGACGGTGGCTTGACGGCAATCTTGGGCACGGTCACGGTGAGGTTTCACGACGATACCATCCGCGAACTCATCGCGATGCGTATCGAGCAGTCTGGGTTGCCAGCCGATGAGAAAACTGGGTTGTTGAATCAGTTGAAGGCGCTCCGCGGGGAGTCGATAAAGCACTTGACCATGAAGCTCCTGGATACCGGACTTGAGCATGCTCCCAAAGCGCTGCCGGTCATTCAAAATTTCCTGGAGACCCTCGCGCGCTAGCCGGCGCAGGTCGCACCAAGCTTCGAACTGGCGAACGTAGGTCGACGTTCGGGCAAGTGGAGTTGAAAGCTGAGCTGGGATGGGATAGCTTGAGCGATACCCGTCGCAGCTCAATTGGAAGTAAATTTGTCAGATCCGTGCACGAGGGTGCATCTTACAGATTTACTTCCAAAGATCTTACAAGATTACTTCCGAGAGCTAAAATTCAGTTCAAACTGATTCGGAGACACTAGTTTACTTAATTACAGCTAAGTTAACTAGACCGTGGCTACAGGTATATATATACTTGTTTATGTACCGTTGATTTTTAGCATCATGTATCATTTGTCGGACCTCATGAATTACTGTACTCGTCTGTTTTAAGGCATGGCGCAGCGTTGCCAGCCGACGATGCCGGCTTATAAGAAAGTTCCTTTTGACCCGAACACAGTTCAGCTTGACCGATGAGCAGGCCGGCAAACTGCTATTGCTCGTGCCGCCACTCCGCGAGAAGCATCCACCCGGCGGGCCGTCGAACCGCGCGTTCGTGCACGACTTCATCAAGGCAGTCCACACGGCCACCGGCCGCACGTTCAGTCCAGCGATTTATCGACGGCTTCTCAACACCTATGCGCCCGACCGCAAGCCCTCGACAAACACGCTCGCACTGGAAAAGGAAGCCGTTGAGCGCGAAATGTCCGGAAGCGCCATACCGCCACTCAGAATGGCCGCGCAAGCCCCCGAGAGCCCTTACCGGCCGCAAGAAGACATGGGCGACCTGGTGCGCCGTGCGGTTGAGGACGCGCTGGCCCTGCAGCTTCGCCGAATCGCAGATGCGTTGAGCACCGACCTGAAGATGGCGCAGGACCATATTGCCGACTTGGGAGCCAGGTTGGCCGCCTCGGACCGTGCGCTCGCCGAGGCGCGCGTTCACGCCGCGAGACTCGCGTCCGAGCTCCACGCGTCTACCGAACGTGAGGCCATCGTCCGTAAGCGACTAGAGGACGCTGAGGTCGCAGCATTGGCCCAGATGCAGTCCCAGGCAACCGCCCTTCAGTCCGTAAGCGACGAGTTGTCCGAGATCCGAAAATTTGCGATGCGTTCGATCGATGACGTGAGAGGCGAAACCCGCGTTGAGCGCGATCGCCGGGTGCAGATCGAAGAGCTGTTGAAGAGAAACGAGAGATTGATGGAAGTGTTCCGCCAGGCCGCGTACGCGCGTGGCGGGACGATTCCAGCTGAACTTCGTATGGAACCACGATGAAGAACGATCTGATAATGCAGCCGGTCCCTCTGCCCGCACCCATGGTCCACACTGCGCCGCACATTCTGGGCGCCGTTGTCGATGACTGGCATGCGATCGAGGTATGGCTATGCACGGTGGCGGCAAATAGCAGGAACGGCAAGACCTCAACCGTCGATACGTATCGCTATCATCTAGCGAAGCTGCGCTGGTACTGCGAGAACGTTCTTGGGCGGACGCCGTCTCAATGGACTATGCAAGACGTCCTCGATTTCCAACGGTTCCTCACCGCTGTGCCAGCGCACCTGCTGCCGAATAAAGGGGTACCCAACCACACGCCGTTTAAGGTGCAGCCCTCCCCGAGCGCGCAGAGCGACATCATGCGGTTCGCGAAGTCGATGTTTGGTGGGCTCCTGGCGAGCGGTTACATCGCCCTCAACCCCATGGCCCTTACGAAAGCGCCGGCAGCACGCCGCGTTGATTATTCGCGGGCAATCCAGCTCGACGTCTACGAGACGGTACTGCGGGTGATGGACGAACAGGAAAGTGCGTGCTCGACCGATCGGCGCCAATATTTACGAGATCGATTCGTCCTGGTATGCCTGCGCGAGACCGGTTTGCGCGCGACCGAGCTGGTCGGCTCGACGATGGGTGCGTTCACACAGGTTCCGGATCCAGCGACGCGAAGAACTTACTGGGTCCTTGAAGTCTCTGCGGATAACGCGAAGGGCGGGAAACCTCGAACAGTGCCAGTGTCAAACTTGCTGATGGACGCTCTGATAGCGTATCGTCTCGCATTCGCGCTTCCCGCCCATCCTGCCCATGGTGACAGTACTCCCCTGCTGCTTTCACCCCGGACCAGAAAGATCGTGATGAAAGGCGGGACTATCCAGCGTGCCAGCGATAAGCGATTCTTCGGGGCCTGGGGAAGTGTCGGGACGCGCCAAGGGCTGAACAAAATCATCAAGGCACGTCTCGGTGATGCGGCAACCTATATCGAAGACCGCGGCGACAAAGAACTCGCTGGGCGCTTGCGCGAGGCCTCGGCGCATTGGCTGCGACACACGTTCGCTACGGCTTCGGTCCTAAAGGGGCAAGACATTCGTGTCGTAGCGAGCATGCTTGGCCATAGCAGCGTTGACACCACGATGGGTTACACGAAGCAGGAAGCACTGGACCTGATCAGGGCTACAGAAAAGGTCGATCCTGGAGCAGTTGCTCAAATGGGGAATGCAGTACAGGAAAAAGCTACTTTAGGATGATATGGAAGATCACCAGCAATTCACTTTCGCCGAAGACTTCAAGAGCTTCATTGCCGTCGCGTGCCGGTTCTTCGCAGGGATAATGCTGCTTGCTTCAATCTTACTTTTCATTGGTTGGATCTGGTCTGCCGTCCAGGTCCCGCCAGTGGCCGCGATCGACAGGGCACCCAATGTTCCCTGGTACGGCCCGCCTACCTACTTCATCTATTCCGTGGTTCTGTATTTCTTCCCCACGGTCCTGCGATGGCTCGACCAGCGGAAAGCTGCCAAGTAGTCTGGAGAGCTAGATGGACGCCGATTTTTTGAACGACGCGAACTTAATTCTTTCCGAGGCAGCTTCTAAGTTGCGTGCCTTGGGGTACAACTGTGCGATTGGCTCGCTCTCGCTGCCGCAAGGGCGATCGCTGAACCTACATGTCGGGGAGAGTGTTATCGCTGCCGCCGCAGCGTACGTAGCCATTGGACACGGTGGTGAGATCGCCTGTGCCGAGCAAACGAATGTGATGTTCGCCCGCGAAGTCTCGGCTGTGATCGCAACCGATGCTATCGAAAAGGCTGCCCGAGCGGCAGAACCACCTGCGCCTAAATATGTCGAAGTCTACTGCCTGTTCTGCGACGATAACGACCCTTGGTTGCTGCCTGTCGAGCTGAAAGACGAGTTTGTGGCCGGCCGCAAGTTTCACGTAAAGGGTAGAACCATTCATCTGGGATGGTCTGGTAAACCAGAGCAGGATTTCGGCGTCGATTCGCTCCTTCGTGTAGACGATGGCGTAGCGATACGTGCGAATGTCAGTTCCGAAGCGGAGCGCATTCGGTACGAAGCTGACCGCGTGCAGCGAGCCAATGAATCGCGCCGTCGGAATGCATTCGTTGCCGAAGTCACGGCCGAAATCGCACGCACTTCCTACCGCCCCTTTGACGCAGCTGCCGAGGTCCTCTCGCAATGGGAGGGGAAACTGTCGCCGGCAGGCTTCGCTTCCTTGAAGGCCTATATACAGCGGCTCCCCGGCCGCTTGGTCCACCAGGCTGCCGACCGCATGATGGTTGGCGAAAGCCTGCAGGAGTCGATTGCCAACGCCGCCGCTGAGCTAGTCGCCCGCGGACTGGCCAAGCCAGAACAACTGCTCAAGGCGAAGAAGAATCGGCCTGATGGCTACAGGCCAGACCATTTCCACAACTAGCCAACAGTCTTACCATCGAGGACGTTTAAAATGTCGATCATTCGCGCCGCCGTTGGCGATCACCTCATGGACTTTGCAGAAAACTCCAGCATCGAGCCCGTATGGAAGTTCGTGAAAGAGCAGATCGAGCGAACGGACGCCGAGCGCCCTATTGTCTTCATGGACGATGGCGGCGGCACTCACGGCGAAATATGGGATTATTCACTGTTTAGCGCGCACTGGGACACGCCTGATCGAATGCTCACCTACCTGAAGTATGTCGGCTTTGATCAGGATTCTGACCACCAGTCCAGCGACGCTGTTTCGACCATTTCATGATGCCGTCCAATGTGCGCCATATCGCAAACCTGCTTCCTATGCGGACAAGCCGCCCAACTTTCATCGATAGATCGGGGTAACGGATACTACGTTGCTTGCTCGAGCGAGGGATGTGGCGACTACGAGATGTCGGTAAGGGCCGCGCGTGACCTGGTCGCGCACCCGCATCGCAAGACACCGCTTCAACAGCATGTCCTGCGTGCGAACGCGGCGGCACAGGTGCTCAGGATTGTTGTCGGCTCCGATGGACTGCTCCAGGCAGTCAGCAGAGACCGGTCCGGGCTCGACTCGTAAGCACTGCGCCGGCAGTTATGCCCCATCGTCACGCCGGCGCCAAGGTGGCCAGCAGCTTACTTCTTCTTCAGGAACTCGCGTACCGCTTCCGCGCTATTCCCCACCGCATCCACTGCTCGTTGTAACTCATCTCGCGAGACTCCAAGGGTCTCGGTCCAGTATGTTACCTCGTGGGGCTCGCCCATTGCGATGCGGGCACGGTCTTGTGCGCCGCGGTTGGTCAGGTCATCAGACATTTCGCTCTCCATTGATGTGATCACGGCTGAGCATGCGCCAGGCGATCGAAATGTTCCGTTAGGTTCCGCACATGCGCCCACATGCGGCGTCTCAACTCGGTCCAGAGTCTGAAATGCTGTAACGCAAGGATCGAAAGCTACCGTTGCGCACACTTCTTCCATATCCCAAAGGAGGTGAGCATGGCAAACGACGTCTACCTGCAGATCGACGGCATCAAGGGTGAATCGGCCGATGGTGGCCACGTGGGCTGGATTGAGGTTTCACACGTTAGCTGGAGTGTGCATCAGCCCAGGGCGGGAAGCGTGTCGACCGCCGGCGGCCACACTGCCGGGCGGGCCGAGCTGTCCGAAATGTCCTTCGTGAAGGTGGCCGATTTGTCCTCGCCTAATCTGCTTAAGCACTGTGCGATGGGTAAGACTATACCGAAGGCCAAGTTCGAGTTCATGCGCGCTGACGGCGAGGGCAAACCCATCTGCTACTACGCGGTAGAACTGGAGAACGTGATGATCGGTGGCGTCAATCCGGCCACTGGCGAGACCGGCCTGATCAAGGAGCATGTTTTTCTGGCTTACTCAAAAATGACCTGGAAGTATACCAAGCAGGGTATTCGCGGCGGCACGGAAGGCAACAGCTCGGCGGGCTGGGACTGTGCTAAGAATGTGTGCGTCTGACCTGGGGGCTTCATGGAGTCGACTGAAAAGTGGAAAGACGATCTCCCAAAACGCAATGCCATTTATCAGGACAAATACGAGGGTCTGCACTTCGAGGAGATGGCCGAAAGGTTCCACCAGCTGTACGTCGATCGCAAGGGTCAGTATCTGGGCCGGGACCAAGAATGCGTCGCGCTGCCGCAGTTCCTGACCGACGTCGGGTACACCGGCCGCTGGCGCCCTGGCCCGCGCGTGATGGAACTCGATTTTCTTCTGCCCGGGACGGTGATTGCCAACTTCAAGTTGGTTGGCGGCGTCCCGATATTCCCAAACCAAAGCGGGTGGCATGTAGGGTTGTTCGGCAAGTTTTGGCACGGCGCCACGATGGTCAATGGCCTGCCTTGCGCGTTCTCGATGTTCGACCAGTACAAGGGGAAACCCGCTGCGATGCGGGGTGTTGCGGTTCTTACCGATGAATGGAAACTGCGGAACCGGTCCAAGGCCAAGCCTGCCAACGATGCTGCTGAATACCACGTTGTGGTGGTTCCATGAGAGCCCTCGCCTTCGTCGCAATAGCCATCATGTCCGGGTGCGCGGCCGGGCAGACGCGGCATTGCCCTGAGCTCGCCTTTGGATCCACCCTTGCCAGCGCCAAGATGCACCTGGGGGCCCGGAACGCCGGAATTGCGCTACACGGCGACGTAGACCTGCGGTCAGATGGGGTGCGAATCCGCTATTCCTTCCCTGAAGCTGTTCCGCGATGGCTGGTCTGCCAGTATGGCGGGAAGCCAGTCGAAGCAACACCGGTTTCAGGTCCGGATGCAGCCGGCGCACGTGAGCTGTGGATCGAGCTCGATGTAGCGATCGATTTCTGCGACCTCGTGGTGAAACGTACCGCCGGCCGGAAGACTGCACAAGTTGCTTGCCAGCGTAGACAGCCCCCACCGCCTGATATGCTTGGAGGCAAGCCGTAGTTTGCCTAAACGAAAGGCATGCCGATGAAACCCGCATGCCTTCTACATTTCGTCGTCGTGAACGCGCATTTGCTAACAGGAACTGTGGATATCTGCGCTATTTCCCAAAGCTACAGGCTCGCTACCCTAATCCAGTCCTCAGAGCTCACGAGCAACTGATGCACGTCATGCACGTGTTGTTCCCTGCGCCCTCGCGGCCATCCACGCTAACCATCCCATACGATGTGCCCGAGCGTCATGCAAGGCATGGTGCCATGGTCGACCGCCCAGCTCATGATATCGGCAAACAGCTTGATGATACGTTGAATTATTGATAAGGCTGCGTAAGTCGTATCGCCCAGCCAGGTTCCCCGGTCTTTCGCCATCCAGCGCGTCGAGTAATAATTCCCAATCGGTATAGCTGTCACATGCGACCGTGACACTACGCGGAAGCGTGGCGAACCATGCTGCTAGTCGAATGCGTAGCTCAGTCCGATCCGCTCGTAGGTCTGGAAACTGCCCTGTGTGGGCAAGGACCGCCGTTTGCACGAATCCATTGCACAGGTCCATGTCAAAGTCAGTTCGCTCGCAATAGAACTCGTGCTTGCCATCCTCGCTGACAAGGCCCAAGCTGATCAATTCGATATTCAGCGGGTCGGTATATTCGGTATCCAGAAAGAACAGCATTTGATGCTCCAGAAGTCGCGGAACCCGTGTATCGGCCCAGCGTTACCGATCAGGTCGCGCAGGCGAAGTCTGAATTCTCGATTGCTCAGCACGCCTTGCTGCAAGACATGCCTGCGCTCTAAGTCGCTCACCCTCCTTTTGATGACGTGCTAACGCTGCGGCATAGATCCCGCAAGCTCCAAGGGGAGCATCTGCTCGTTGCCTTTGGCGTAGGGCAGCTTCGCGTTCAGCAGCTTCGTTACGGGAATCCTGCACGAAGGTTGCAGCAATTACCCCGAGAAACCCGATAACCAGAACGGAGGTGGCGAAGCCTATGGACCGGTAGGCAAGAACGACGAGAAACAGGCAAACCGGGGCCAGGATGAAGATACTAGCATTCGGAACGATTGGTTCTACCCAAGGCTCGTAGAGCGCAAAGAAAAACATCGCGCATAGGAGGATGGCCACCACTGCGCGTGCGACGAAAGCATTGGCGGCATCGGAACCGTGAAAGTATACGATAGGGTACTTTTTCTCGTATTCGGCACGTTTGTCCATACGAACGCTGTAAGCATCCGTGGGAAGCACGTTGGCAGCGTGATCGATAGGATCCAGATGATTGCGGTTCATGAAATGCGAATGAGGTGTAGGTGTTTAAATGGCCGAATGATTAGCCCCAAGGCTCGTACTCGAAGCCGTTGCCGATCACCTTGGCCACTTGCTCTTTGTTCTCGGCGCTCTCACTGAAGGCGACCAAGACTTCCTCCACCAGGCTTGGATTGCTCTTGATGATCGGAAGCCAATAGTCGTATCCGCCCTGGTCAGGTGCTCGGTGCAAGACATTCGCGTAGAGCTTGGTAACGATTTCGTCCGGGCTTGGCGCCACGCCATAAAGGGTCTTGAATTCGTTCGATGCGGCAAACTGGTCTGCAATCTGCGCGATCGACTGGCCGTTGTCGGCCGCGTCGATCCAGAAGCCTAAGCCTGCGCTGTCCGGCGTGCGTCCGAACACGGCTTGATAGAGGCGGTAGACCTGCCCACCAACACCGTTTACGTCGAGGGCCACCATCTTGTCAGCGAACTGCACGCGCTCGATGCCACTCAGACTGTGCGCGGTGCCATCCGCCGCATTGCTAAGCACATACTCGCCGCCTACCCATGCGCCGCTCAGCGAGCCGCGGTTCTGGCTGATGAAGAACGTGTCCAGGCCAGCCGTCCCGTCGACCTGGTCGAACCCGGCCTTGCCGCTTCCGGCGACGAAGGTGTGCCCATCGTCGGAGACCAGCACGGGTTTCGTGGTCCAGCCGATATCCTTGAGGATAGCCAGGTCGAGAGCAGAGAACGGTGCATATGGATTGGCCGCGCTGAACGCATGGCTATCGTGAAGGCCACCATTTGAACCCATGAGATCGTCGTTGCCATCAAGGTGCGATCGGCTGCTGTCCAGGCGAACCGGGCCTCCGTTGATGGCCATCGCATTCGGCCCCACGAAGAAGATGCCGTCCGCCTGCTGGCGCACGTGAGCGCTGAATGCCGCCGTGCCAGCATTGATGCCAAGGACGTGGAGCATCTCGTGTGCGTACAGGAAGGCTGGAGCCGCCTCCGACTTGGCGTAGTTGGCCGGCTGGTTGCTGTTCAGATTGAACACCGCGCTTGGCATAAGTGGCATGCCGGATGCGTCGGTACCCATGTAGGCGGCGCCAGCGCTCGCGGATGCGTTACCCAAATCTCGGACGTTGACTGCAACCGCGATCGTCTGGTTCGCATCCAACACCTCGCTGAATCTTGCGGCCGTGTCGTCGAGCATGTTTTGAATGAACGTCCTGTCTGCGTTACTGACGGAGCTCGTAAGCGACGAGACGACGAACTTCAAGCCAGTGGTTGGCTGCACCGCCACAATTGCCTGCACGGCCTGGGTCGCCGGCGACGTGCGGCCTCCATCGGTAGACTGCGATGCCGTAAAGGTGTGGCTTCCCTCAGTGAGGTTGTCGGTCAGGATCGACCAGGTCCCGTTGTCGTTAACGCGGCCGGTACCAGCCACCTTACCGTCGGCGAAGAGGGTCACAAGTGCCTTCGGAACGCCGGTCCCGCTGATCACCGGATTGTCAACGCGCAGAAGATTCGGTGCGTGGACTGGAAGGGACAAGGTAGGCGCTGCAAGCCCATCTTTCCAAATGTCGAACGAAAATTGTGTGCTCAGCGCCGATGCGTTTCCAGCTGCGTCGACGGCCCATGCCGAGGTCTTGTTGTACACGCCATCGCTCAGTGCGGTGCTTTGAAGAGTCCATTTACCATCAACGCCGGCGGTCGTCTTGCCGAGATCGATCCACTTCCCGTTGCTGTACGTGGAGACGTATACCGTCGTACCTGCTGCACTGGCACCCGCGAACGTGCGCACCGAGCTGGATGCGTCAGCGCCCGAGCTTACTAGGCTCGCGGTTGGTGCTGCCGGCGCGGCTGCGTTGACGAGCGAGATTGTAGTGTTGAAGCCCATCGCAGCCAAATCGGCAGTGGTGTACCACTTGAAGTTGCCAGCCAGGTCGCTGATCGAAATTCGCGTGATTGTGACGGTCCCGGTCGGCGTCCCCGCGCCAACGTTAAAGTCGTTTGCTGCAGTTGTTGGAGTCGAGTCAGCGAAGTTGTCGGTACTTACGATCTGACCGTCGGCGGAAGTACGATCTGGGCTCCAGATAACGTGCTTGCGCAGTACTCCACCGCTAATGAACCGATCGATTTCGATCTGCACGGTGCCGATGCCGCTGCCATCAGGTCCATCCGTCGCTTCCAGGCCGAAAGTGATTTTCGCACCTGGCAGCGACAGGTCGATGACGTTGGGGAGCTTAAAATTGATCAGGGTCGGCTGTGTCTTGTCGGTCATGGGTCTCAGTTTCAGGCGATATGTTTCAAGTTGCGCACCTCTATTTTACTTTCTTAAGGGCAACTATTGTGTGGCGGTGGTGCGAAATACAACGGGATTTGCACGGTTATGCAGGCTGGGTCGGGCGCTACTTCGGCTCTTTCGTGGCGGTCTCGGTTTCAGATTCCTCGATAGCACGAATTGCCTTCTCAACGGCTTCAGTCCCTACTCTGCGCGCTTTCGCCTCAACATCTGGGAACACGCGCATCGATAGCCGGCCACTTCGTTTCTGCTGCTCGGGTAGGCGCGGGCGTCCAGCTTTGTTAACTTTCAGAGGTGTGTCCATAGGAATTAATGTACCCCATCAATTGCGTAAACGCAAGGCAATAAATGTACGCCAAAAATTACGTCTCTAATGTCGGATGTGAGAAGCATCGTGCACCGCGCACCGCGTGCGTCAGTTATGGCTTCTAGTGATTGCCGGTATCACAAGTCTTCATTGGAGAAATGGCTTCGGATAGCTCATCATTGATCTGTCTCCACTATTCTCCTCCAAGAAAATAGTCTTCAGGCCCGCTAGTAGCGGGCTTTTTTTTGGCCGAAAAAAAGGCTCCATTCAAGGAGCCAAATGCCAATCGATCGTACTCGCGGGGGCGAGCGCATCTAATGTACCGTTAACTCATCATTGGCAAACGCATCGGGCGAAAAAAAACCCCGCCGAAGCGGGGTCTTCAAACTAACTTTTTCGTAAAGTGTCTTTCGAGCTTCAAGCGAGCAGCCAGGCCTTGAAGCCGTCAACGCATGGCTGCGCCTCGGCTTCATCGATGTAGGCATAGATGTCGTCAGGCTCGACGTCGACGCCTGAAACTGGGTTCAGCAATTTCAGCGCGAGGATCTCGTCGATCAATTTTTGATGTGTGTCTTCCATGTTTATCCAGGGAGGTTGTTGAGGAACCGCCTGCCGAGGCAGACGGGTGTTTACGTCAAGCCGCAAGCAGCAGTCCGAACAGATCGTGTTGGAAGCCAGCTGCCTTCGCCGCAGCGTCGGCAAGTAGCCTTTCATGGTCGGCATTCGTGATCGAGTGCTTCACAAGGTAGCTGTTCAACTCGTTCGGCGACAGGTTCAACTTAGCGGCCAGATTGACGAAGTACTGGTTCCGCTTCGCCATGTTCTGATACCGGGCTGCCTGCCCTTTCGGTAGCTTGATGATTCCTTCGTTGAGCCAAAGTCGCGCACCGTCGATTGCAGAATAACTGCGTGCGTCCATGAACATCGAGGGATAGGTGCAGGTTATGAATGCACATGCCTCTTCCGCATCGATGGCCAGGTTCTCGTCTTCCTCGAACCAGACTACTCGTTCACCATCCACTTCCCGATGCGTGAAGATCCGCTCAGGATGCCGATGCTTGTTCCACAGCTCGTCCTGATAGGATCGAAGGCCTTCCGAAGGGATCTGGTCATGATCGAAGCTCCCGACTTTGAACCAGCGCGTCGTAGGGACAGAAATCTTAGGCGCCTTCAAGCGCTTCGGCACCTTGCGCCGACGGCCAAAAACGTTGACTTCATACCAGATCGCCAAAGCCGGAAAAGCGTGCTCTGCCTCTCGGTGCATAGACCACTGAAAGTCGACGAGTGCTAACTGCCGGAGGCTGACGTTCTCGAACATAGGGCTGGCAAGCATGCGGTTGTCAGGGGTGTCCTCCACCCGCCCCAAGGCGATGTCATCCTCCATGCGTTCAGCTCGCTCGCGCTCGTCCGCATCGATGCTCAGGAGGTACCACAGCAGCTCCTTTCGGAACTGGTAGCTGAACACGTCGGGCCTGATGCCGATGAACCCGGCCTTGCTAACCTTGCGTCCAACCAGCTCGCGCTTCTCGAAGTCGTTATGAGACGCCACGAGATAATTGCGTAGGTCATTTAGCGGGCGCATATAGGCGTACTTGTCGGCTTTAAGCATGCTATCCATGCTCTTGTCCTTGTCGCCTACGATCTGACATGACCAACATCCGTGCCTCGCACCACAAGCAGCCCGGTTGCCACCGTCGCCCAGGATCACGCCACAGGTTCCCTCGTTCGCATCCCGGTAAAGGGTGAACAAGCGTTCGATGCTTTGCGACGAAAGCGGCACCGGGTAGGCGCTCTTTTCGGGGCTCGCGATCGAGTACACAAGATCCCACACGTCGTTAAGTGTCCAGTGCTTCACTAAGCTGAGAACCAGATGACCGTCGTCGTTGCGTACTGGTGTTGTTGCCGACTCGCCGCGGGCATCCATACGCTCCTTTCGGCTCGCAGATTCCTCGAGGCGTGTGCCGATAATCGTCACTGTCGAGCGGCCGTTTTCTTGCTGGACTTGCTCACTTAGCTCCGCTGCAAGTCGCTGTTGTGGGAGCACCTTCCACGAGCTCGAACATGCACGAGCCTTTCCATTCTCTGGTGTTCTCGGCAGAGTTCCCCTGCCGACCGTTGAGACGACAAACGACGACGCCAGTGATGGATAGACCGTGTAAACCTCGATCGGAAGGCCGTGCTCTTCGCAGAACGCCCGGATCTCGTCTTGGCAACGGAGCGCGTGACTTTCCAGCGCCGGATTTTCCACGCCGGTAGAGCTCGTGGTAACGAAATGGCGAATGAAGATGCCTTCCGCCACAGCGCGGCGAACCGCTTCGACCATCAAAACGACGCAGCAGCTGGAGTCCTTGCCAAAGCTTGCGGCGGCCACGAGAGAATGGCCCTTACGGATAAGCCCAAGGAGGGTTGTGATCGCCGCCTCCTGCATTTCGCCGGCGTAGCGAGTGACCGGAGTCTGTAGTTTCTTGACCGACGTGTGGTCGACCTCGCTGTAGCGCGGCGCCCGGTAGTGGCCAGTTGTTTCGGGGAAGATGGAATCGAAGTCGTCGGCGTCGAGGCCCATCAGGGATTGTTGAAATACTGCTTGACGTTGCATTCGTAGCTCCAGGGGAGAAGCCAACGGACAGCCCTACAGGGCTTGCCCTGTCGGCGAAATTGTCGTGCAGCGAAGGCTGCAATTAAGTGCCGAAGGTCCGGCGAATGAAAACGTCGAGCGAGGCTCATCGCTGCCATGCAGAGAAAAGCGGGTGAATTGAGGTGGAGTGCCGATCGGCGCCGGCGGCGTTGTCTGGCGTCGAGTACAGGCCGAAGGGGCATGTACTCGATCCAGGATCAGTTGTCGAAGGTCAGGCCGCCATCGTTTCAGCAATCACAAAGATATGTGCTTGCCAGAAATCGGCAGATGGCAGCTGGCGTACAAGCTCGCAAATGCGAGAGTCGGTAGGCGTCAGAACCTCGATGTAGCCTTTCTTGTGGATTGCACTGTGCAGGTAGAGCACGTCAGCGAGCGTCAGATCGTTGTACTGCTCGACGATGCCTGCGACGCAATCGTGAGCGTCCAGCACTTCCTGCATGAAGCGGGCGGCCGGACCATGAACGGCTTCACGCAATGCCTCGCCGCGCAGCGCTGTCATGATCTTCTCGCGCAGATCTGGCTCGAGGGAGCCAAGCTCCGCGGTGCCGAGCGGGAGCTCGACCTGGGCGTCGTTTGCAGGAAGCTTGCCGACCAGCTGCTCGAGCAGATTGGCCAGCAAGGAAACCTTGTCGGACAGCGTGGTGATAGCTTCCAGCGCCATCGTTGACTGTGCGTCCAGGTCTTCGGGATCGACGCTCGCCCCGCTTATGAGATTGAGTGCGACCAGGCGGTTCCAGATGTGGCTGTGGAAGTCGCTGCAGGATGTTGTCATGGTGTGCTCCGGTGATTTTTACGCGGAGCCACCCTCGCGGGTGGCCCGCAAGGGTGTGTAACTGCGTGATTGTTTAAGGTGCTATACGGCGCCTGCAGGGGCCATGAGCGCTGCTTAGCGCATGCTCAGGGTCATCTGCGCGGTGACGGTCGAGACCGAGCCGCCGCGGCTTGGGTCATACGGCAAGAAGGCTTCGTATTGGTCGCCTTGATACGCGTAGGTGACGCGGTAGCTGCTCACTTGTTGTTCGACGCGCTGGACCCAGCGGCAGGCCTGCTGGGGCTGGCTGTAACGCTGCGTCAGGCGGTCGCCGCTCATGGCTCCGGTAACGGCACCAATTGCGGTTGCAGCCAGGCGGCCATTACCGTCGCCGACACGGCTGCCGAGCAGTGCACCGGCGATGCCGCCGATGACGGTGCCGGCGTTCATTGGGGAGACCTGTTGCGGCTGGATGCTCTGGGCGACGTCGCAGATTTGCACCTGCTGGACGCGGTCCGCGTAGACCGGGGTGACGCTGACGATCGTGGCGGTCACTTCCTTTGCGCTTACGTTAACTGCAGCGACCAGTGCGAGGGCGATGATTGCGATTGCTTTTTTCATGGTGATTCCTTTTCGATGGGATGTATGGCCTGCGGAGTGCAAGCGGTTGCGGTTTTGATGCTGAAGATGGTCAGACTTCTGGAAGGTCCATCCATTCGGTTGGCTCTTCGTCGTCGAGGCCAGGCGATGCGATAAACGCCTGTTCACGCACGTTCCAGATCATCACGAACGGGCGCTTCATGCCCGGGTCGCGACCCAGGATGTAGCGATCCTTGGGCGCCGTGGAGATGGGCCTCCAGCGAAGTGCTTCCACCAGTTCGGTGTACGTGGGCAGAAGGACGTTGTTGAGGAAGGCGTCAGCCATGGCGATTGCTTCCCGCTTCGCGTCACACGCAACAGGAACGTCGGCCAGCAGGGAGCCGTACTTGCGGGCCGCTGCACGGACCTTCAGAGAGGCCAGATCGCCCTTCAACGACGAGTGGGCATGCGCTGGGAATCCAAATACTACGTGCACACCAACCACGTCATGGTCGGTCACATGGGTCTGGATCCACTCCATCACTTTCGGAGACTCGAACGTCAAGTCACCGAGCCAGTAAATGAAGACACTTCCGTCCTGCGTACCAGGGTATTCAGTAACGAGGATGTCGCCTGTTCGATCGGTTGGCCAGTTGCCTGACCAATCCGCTGGCGCGGACAGCCGGATCGCGTGAACCTTTCCATCGTTTGCCGTGACCGTGTGCTGACTTTTCGGGGTGACAGGGTGTGTCATTGGTATATCCGTAATGAGAAATGCCCCACTGTGTGCGGGGCATTGATTGTTGGCGTTGGCCAGCGGGGTGGGCTGGCGGTTTGATAGGCTGGGTAGTCGCTTAAGCTGCAAGCAGCTCGACACGAACTTGCTTACGCTCGAACGGGGAGCCGCCGAGCTTGCGAACGACAGTCACCTGGTGCGCGGTTTTCGCTTCAACGACGACGTTTCGCGGAGCGTTCACGTCATAGTCGAACAGCTTCGACATATCGTTGCTCCAGCGTTCGTAGACGCGACGGCTCTTAGCAGCTTCAGCTGCCTCGAGGTAGATCCCGTCGACTTGCTGGCGCAGTTCAGCGTTGAGACGCTGACGCATCTGGCGGCTGCTCTGCTGCTTGATCGAGCCGGCATTCAAGCCATTCTCACGGCGAAATGCCAGTGCGATAGCCAGGGCACCGTTCGAACGGACTGCTGCGTTGATGGTTTTCATGTGCGAATCTCCGAGAAATGGAGGGATCCGCACCCCAATCGGGAGCGAATCCCGATGGGCTTTTTGATAGGGCTGCGAGGACGCAGCCTAAGGTGTATGCCGAAAGTCCGGCGTAGAAAAGCTTTGAGCAGCGCTCATCTGTCTAGGACAGAGAAGCGTTAAGGGTGGTGACATTTCCGCAGAGCGTTCCTCAATAATACATGAGTTTCCTGCAAGAAAATAGCGGTCGGTATACCGATTGCGACACGACCAATCCAGAAGGATAGCCGTGCCGCGTCGGGGTTGTTAAGTCTCCTAGCTGTTGAGGTCAGAACACTACTTCGCTCGGTGCGTCACCGCATTTTGGCGGCGCAGTTTCTTCGTCGTGGTAGACCAACACACCGCGAGCAAAAGCGCGGTGGCCGTAGACCGTGACCAACTCAGCCCAGCGAACAGGCCTGTTTTCCGTGTCCACGAACAGGTGCCAACGTCGTGGATCGAACCGAATCTCTACCCCGTCGAGGGATGGCTCTGGATCGTCAACGAGGTGGCCATCGCACGACGCCATTGGGAACTTGGATACCTCCCCGCTGGCGATTTTCGAGCGGCCTGGCTGCGAGACATTGAAGTAACAGCCGGCCAGTACAACGGCCGATTGATACCAGATCGACTCACCGTTGTATAAGCCTGCACCTTCCTTGTAACGACCAGACCGGTTCCCCTTGTGGATGGTCTGGACCGCGATCTTCTGCGACTTGAACAGGTTCAGGTTTAGCCGAACCCCGACGAGATCCCCGTGGGCGGGCCGCCGGCCCTTGGCGAGAACGCGGGCACAGGTCTTGTCGGCTGCGAGTGCTCGAGCGACGGTCTCGTCGTCGATCATCACGCGGGCGTTCATCGCAGTTCCAATGACGGTTGCGCCGCGCTTACCATTGCCCCTTCGGCGCCGGTGGAGGCGGCCTTGTGTTTCTGCCTCGCCTCAACGACGTAATCGGGCATCTCGTCGCCATCATCGTAAGCCTCGTTTGCCCAGATAGTCAGGCACGCGTCGCAGACCTCCTTGCGAAACTCTGGCGCGTGCAGTGGCGCATAGATGCCGTGAACGCTGCGATTACCATCGTCGCGTGCGGCGCCGCAGAAGCGGCGGCCCGCATGCAGGCCCGTTTCCGAGAGGTGTACAACCTGGCGCGGTGCAGTGGGTGCAACGATGGTGAAGTGGTCGCGGAAGAAGTATCCGCCGACCATGTGCGAACGGCCGTGGTCGTTCTTCAACACCATCATTGTTTCGGTAGCCGAGTCCACGGTGTACGTGCGTCCGGCCGTAAAAGTAACTTCGCTGGTTTCGTACATCACGACCGATTTAATGCAGTTGAGGGTAGCGCCTGGCGTGCAGGCTGCGAGTTCTTCGCGGGTGAATCCGTTTGTCAGCATGGGGTCTTCCTTGTCGAAATAGCGCCAGCTCGGCGCGTGAATTTTTTTTGTTAATGCATCAGAAGGTTGCCGATGTCGGCAGATGAATTCGTGAGCTGGCGTCGATCGTTCGACGTAAGCCGTAGGCTTGAGAAAGCCCCCTCCTCCGCCTGGCGGCGGAGGGGTGAGCATCGGTTATGCTGCGAGAGCAGCGCCGTTGTTTGAAGAGCGTGCAGGCCGGAACGTCACGACGGCGGAGCGAACCGAATGATGCGCGTCGTGGCGAAGCGCGTGCTGCGCTTCCGCGTCGCACTTATCGAAGCTTTCGTTGGCGATATGGAAGCGGCCCAAACGGTCCAGGGCCTGTATATCGGCCAGCGTAATGACGGGCTTGCTTTGCAGGGCCTTTACGTCGAGTGCGCGGAGGCGGTATAGCTCCGCGGCTTCGTCGGGATTAGGATAGCGGCCGTCAAGCGACCCGGAGAAGGTTTTTGCTAGTCCAGTCATGGCGCCGCTCTTACAGCCCGTCGATCAGATCGGCGAGGAAGCAGTCCACCTTGTGATGGGCTTGTACGGAAGCGCGGTTTGCCGGGGTATCGAGACCCTTCCAGGTATGCCAAGTCTCCTTGGCGTCGTCGCCTTCCAGCATGGCGGACAGCTTCGACTTCACGTCGCGCTTGGCTACCTTGAGGACATCGTTGGTAGCGCACATTGCCATGATCGCGGCGATCACCGTCTCGTCGTTCAGCTGAACCGGATTGGCCAGGATCTCTGCCTTCTTTGCGTTGAACTGGGCCTGCGTGATCGACCCGAACTGGAGCGAATAGCCTTCCCCGACGATGAGCGCGTCCTTCAGCATATCCTGAGCTTCAGGGATGGCGAAGAACAGCTCCAGTTGCTTGCGGATCTGCTGCAAGTCCGCTTTCGGGCTTTGCAGGTAGCGGATCTCGTCATCGCCGCCGAAGCCTCCGTTGCTGGCGTGGGCGAGCTTCTGGGTGCCGTACGCCAGCGTAGCTTCCCAGCATGCGCCGTCGTCCGTGCCAATGCTTCTGCTGCCAACGATTTTGAAGCCGGCAGCTTTGATGGCGCGGGCGATGTTAAATGCTTTTTTGAGGGACATGGATTTTCCTTGGGTAAAGGGGACCACGCCCCACCGGGCGAAGTCACCCTGGGGTAAAAAAGGTTTGCAGGTAAAGAAAGTTTGCTGGTCGGCTCAGGCTTGCGTTATGCGTTCGCGCCGACAATCGTTGGGGTCTGTGCCGCCGCTTGGCGTGCGAAGAATTCGCGTACACGAGTGCGGTGCAGCCAACACAGACTGATCGCGCGTTGTGGGCCGCCGATGTGCGCGATCGCTTCCGAGCCCATGAACTGGCGGCCGTAGGTGATCATGCAGAAGACAGCATTCTCAGCCTCGCGGGAGGTCAGGTTACAGACGGTGACGAGTGCGCGGAGCAGCTTCGGGAAGCGGGTCCTGATTTCTGCTGCGTCCGGATACAGCTCGCAGCTTGCGAACAGCTCCAGGCGTAGTTTTCCCTTCTTGTCGAGACCGGGTTTGCTGAGCAGGACGTGTTCGGTGTCGACGCCATCAATGCGCCATGCTTCGTGGCGGAAGATGACGGTGCGGCCGATGTAATCGCGGGGATCGCGGTTTCTGAGTTTCATGGTGTGTTCTCCGGTTGATGCGGACACACCACCCGAGCGGATGATGAATCCGCAAGGCGAAATTTTGAAAGCAAGCTGGCGCCTGCTGGGAACGTACGGCCGCGATGCGGCTTGGAAAATCGGGGAGTTTGATGAACTCGCCGCTGCTTGGGCAGCACGGGCAAGTTACTTGGGACTGGCAATGCCGCGGAGCGACAAATGTAATTCTACATGGCAATTCGACCAGGTACAACGTGTGGTTGGATTGCCGCTCGCTGCCGGCGCCGAAGCGCCGGAATACGGGCGTGAGTTAGAGGACGCGGATTTCGTCGAGCGGCTTCCCGCCTTCAGTCCATTCCTTTACCCACTTCGGCTGCCGGCCACGCCCGGACCACTTCAGGGATTCGTCTTGCGGATGTTTGAAGCGAACTGGCGCGGTACCGCTCGCTCCCTTCTTGATCCCCTTCCCTGCGCCTCCAAGCAGCTGGTCCAGGGGAACGCCAACGCTTTGAGCAATAGCGAGGATCTGGTCCCGGGCCTTGTTGATCTCGTCCGCTTCACGCAGCTTGATTTCTATTTCAACCTGCTTGAGTAGGTTGCGCATATCTGCGATAGATAGATTGGAAAGGTCAGTCATTAGTTTCTTTTCCTTTGCAGTCAAAGTACCTGCTTTAATCGTGTTGTGGGTCGATGCGCGCTTACTTTACGCGGATGAACTGGAAGTTCCCGGCGAAGGTAGAGACGAAAAGCTCATCCTTATCCTCTATGTGTGTCACTGTGCCGGTCACTGGTCCGTTTGGGTAGTTGAGCACGCCATCCTTGATGGTCGCAGGAACAGAGCCGGTATTCGTTTGCCCATTGGGCTTTGTCGTGGTCATATCCATAACGAAGCCATCACCATTTCGCTTGATTTCCATCATCGTATCTGGCCGATCCTTGCCCTGCCATTTACCGATGAACTTCTCGCCCGGCTTACCAGAACAGCCAGAAAGAACCACTGCTACAGCGATAGCCGCCGCAACTACTCCCCGCATTACCTGTCGTCTATTCATGCTCATAAAGTTTGTTTTTAAGATGCTCAGATTAATCAGCTTGATTGCGAATTCCACATCGGAGTACTGAGTTGCCTTGCTTCAGCATCGCATTCTCGCGCACACTGCCGCGTTGCGCAACGATAGTTCGGGTGATGGCGTGCCAACTGGTGAAGTTCGCCGACCAGGGTGCTGAGTGCAACCTACCTAACAGTTCTAATAGTTACGGGCGAAAAAAAAGCCCACCGATTAAGGTGGGCTGATTCGTACACTGAGAGATGTCAGGATTTGTCGAAATGGTTCAGCTCCGTTTGCCGGCCGGCTGCGAAAGGATGGCGGTAGCGGCAAGAACTGCGCTTGTTGACTGGGCCAACATGGACTTCATGGATGCCCTGTGCTTCCGAATTGTCGATTTGTTTTTGCTCCATTATTTCTGCAACTCGATCGCCCTCCCAAGAAATTATGGTTTGGTCGAATGCCTTTTCTGGGTTGAGGTCCGCTCGTCCGGTTTTGCGGACGTTCCCGTTGCTACCGCCACTTGTGCGAATCAGCGCAACAGAGTGCTCACCATGCCGGCGAGCGAGCTTCACTCGATAGACAGCCTCGATTTCGGGCACGCTGGCCAGCGCCAGGCCGAGGAGTGCAAATTCCCCCTGCTTTGTCCCGATCGCGCGGAAAGGACAGCCATAGAAGACCTGGAAGCCTTCCTTTGCCTGGCCGTCCAAAACGTCGTCCACGATCCAGAAGCCCTCGAACGCTGTCTCAGGCGCCGGACGACCGTTGGAGCTATCGCTCCAGCCCTTCGACCACAGTGCGCGCTTGAATGGGTCCGCGGCGTACGGATTGGCTGCAAAGGCGATGCCCTCACCTTGCGCTTGAAAGCCTTCCCAGTTGACGGCCACGATGTGGGGTTTTTCATTGAAATGCATTTGCGCCTCCAGTTACTTGTTGCTCATGTAGAGGACGATGGCACCGGCTTCCTTGCGGAGATAGAGGCCGTGGCCATTAATCGCGTCATGGTGGGATGCGAGGATTGCCCATCCCTGTGCTACGAAGTCACGCTGGCGCGAGCGAATGAGCGTTTCGCGCATGCCGCCCGGCTGGTTTAGACGATCGGGTTTGTAGTAGCGATCCATGGCGGCGCTGATGGTGTCGACTTGCTCGAGGCGGCTCAGGTAGTCGACCTGCAGCCAGCGTGGCCAATCAGCGGTCACCTGGTCGCCCAGGCTTCGCTGGATTGCCTTGTCGTGGACGATTACTGCGCGGCGGCCGGCTTCTTCTTCGCTTTCGCCAGGACGGGTGCCGGTGACGTAGACCGCCTCGTGCTGCGTGTCCTGCTTGCCCGACTGGATGAGTGCGGATGCGATGGCGCTGGTTTGTTCCGACAGCTTGCTGTTCGTCATAGTAGTCATGCTTTTCCTTGTTGCGGCCGATGGTGCTGGCCTATTGCGGTTGATCCCTTGAGGGGAATGAATGCCGAAGTCCGGCTGAGAAAAAGCGACGTTCTTGCGAACTTGCCGGCGCTGCCGCGCGGGAAAGTTACTTGGAGAGGAAATGCCCGGCTTCTGTCGAAGACCGGGCGGTTGTAGAAGAATCAGTCCAGCTGAATGGGCATCCGGCGCAGCAGATTCGTTTCCAGAGAGTGGAAGCCGCCCTCGATCCGGGGAGCGTGATCGTGCAGCCACTTAGCGGCCAGGTCGCCGCGCAATGCGCGTTCGATCTTGGCTAAGAGTTCCAGGTCGCCTGAAACGATAGACAGGTTATGGTTGATTGGAAGAGTGTTCGGCTGGACCCAGATGGCTCTCGGCGTCTTTGCGATCCGCGGGACCATGAGCGTGACCTGAGAAAGGTCGCGAGCATGAAACCGCTCTGGCGGGCACCAGTAGACACCCTTCTTGCCGGCTTCGGCCATGAGGTGCATCGTTGCGTCCAGATGCGCCATCACCGCGTCACAGGGCCGGTGGTCAGGATGCGTGCGGATCGCGTAGCGTTTCAGCGGGCCGAGCTTATCGCCGTCCACGATGTCGTCGATATCAACCGCATGCACCAGTGCTTCAAGAGGAATGCCCCGGGCAGCAGCCTGCTCTGGCGTAACCGTAAAAACTCCCTCGGTACCTAGCCAGGAACCCAGGCGCACTTGCGCTAATTCCTGAAGTGTAGGCAGGCCTGCGTACTCGGTCTCGTCGACACCAGGATAGATCGGCTCCTTTGTGAGTGGAACGGCGCCAGTTGGACTCATGACGAGCAATAGGGGATGGACCCGCGCGGGTGTTCCCTTGCGCCTCTGTTTGGGCCTGAAGAATGCCGTTGTTGCATCGAGTCTTTCCACGTGTTCGATACCCAGGCGGGTGCCAAGGGCCTCACGCAGCGCACCGGCCGTCGAGTTAATCAAGATTCTATCGGCCACAACTACGCCAATTTTTCCGCCATCGAACAGGGTACGGGCGGCGCGGTCCAAGAAGCCATGGGCGAGGTCCGCCGAAGCGTATTTCGGCACATGCCCTGCATACTCATCCCTCAGAATTTGGGGGATATTCGCAGCTCTTATGTAGGGTGGATTTCCGCAGTGGTAGTGCCATCGGGCTTCGGTCGGCGCTTCGGTCAGGAAGTCCTTGTTGTGGATGATCTGCTCTGCGATTTTGGCTGCTACACCCGCTGTTCGGCCAAAAGAGATCAAGACCGATGCAACGCGCGCTCTTGCCTGCGCACAGGCGAATGGGTGCAGTTCCCAGCCCTCGAGGTGGTGCGGCAGCTCGCTGTCGGTGAAGACGCGGGCAGCCAATGCCCTGGTCAGCGCGATGGCGATGAAGGCACCCGCACCGCAAGAGGCGTCGATCATGCGGCCCCTGTCGTGAGGCCAGTCCAGATGGTCGAGCAGCTGCTCGACCACAGCATCTGCCGTGTAGTAGTTCGTTGCGTTGTGCAGTTGGTCGATGGCTTCGATACGTGCCGCGTCGTGGTCGTTCTCGGCGAACAAAAGAAGGTTGTTGTTGTCGTCCATGGGAGTTGTCAGGTGGCGCCGGCGCGAGGATCGCAGCGGCAGAGGTTCGAGACAATGCCGGTGTCGGCATAAGGAACGTTTGAGCTGATGCTCACGCCTGGTGCACAGGCGTGAGGAAGCAGATTGCAGATCAGAGACGCACTGCCAGCCCAAGTGGGCCGGCAGTGGATCAACATCACGATTGATTGTCAGGGTTCTTCATCACGACGACGTCGGGGATGGTGACAACGACAGTAGTCAGCGCATAGTGCTCGAGGAAGGCCTGCCCGGTTTGGTTCAGTCGATTCCGCAACGGATCGCCTGCAGCGATTCCGAGCGAATCAGCTACCGCATCGACTGCCTTCGCATACTGCTTTGCGAATGAGACGTTTTCAAGGCGGAGGCTGAAGCCCTTGCCGCGCCAAAGCCGAACGTGAATCAGGGCCGGGTCAGCACCGCGTGCTGGCCGGAACGTGACGCCACGGACAAGACCATTAGGAAGTAGCGCTTTGGGCGCAGCGAGCTTCGACTTGCCGTTGGACGGCTTCGACTTTTCCGCATTGCCGTCATCGATCGGGAACGCAGCATCCTCAATCGCCTTCAGCTCGCCCTGCTTTTGAAACTGGAACGGGAGCGTGCGTAGCCCATAGTGTTCCAGGAACGCTGGGCCGGTCTTCTCCATCTCGTTGCGGATTGGATCGTCTTGAGCGATTGCGTGGAAGTCGGCGATCATGTCGATCGCCCTGCGGTACTGTCGGGAGAAGCTGGCGTTCTTCAGCGTGAGCGCAGTGCCATGCGCGGATCCCACAGAGACGCGCAAAGTGTTTGGACGCTGCCCAGCTGCCTTGGCGAATGCAAGGTGGCGTACAAGCTTCTTATCGCCTCGCATGACGAACACCTTCGACTCGATCTCAAAGTCTGCGCGATTTGTGTGGTCGGTTGTTTCGGCCGGTTCGCCCGTCATGTCGCATTCCCTCCAAAAACGGCGGAAGGAATGAAGATGCTACCGAACGCCGGCGGGGCGTCGGGGAACAGGCTGTTTGCCGCACTTAATGGGATTGCTGGGGAGGGAAGGACGAGATTTGGCAGTGTTGGACCTGCGCCCACCTGGTCGACCTCTTCTTGCGAAAGCTCGCGCATGATTGTTGTGCTCCTTGCGATTTTTGCCGTAGGACGGCGTTGAAAAATCGTCGAGCAGGTGCTCGCAGCTGCCGTAAGCAGGTGCGAAAACTAACTTTTGCGGGCGCATGAAAATTCAGCCGGATGGTCGGCTGAGAACAGATAGTCGAGAGGGTAAGGCAGGCGCCAAAGAATCCATGTGGGCGGATTCAGGCATTCAAGAGCGTCGTATGGATGATGCTGGACGCGGTCGGGACATTGCCGCAGTGCGGTGGCGAAATTGTACCTGAGCTTTGCTCAAAAAGCACTACGGCATATCTGGCCGGGGATCGGCGTCAGTGATAAAGCCTACTCGCCTCAGTAGCGCCTGACATCTGCGTCGAGTAGCTCACTCTCCTGGTATCGAAGCGGTGTGAATCGACGCTTGATCATGGCCCTACCCTCCGATAATGAACATCTTAGAGCTCAGGTCGAAGGCCGCGGCCACCAGTGCGGGATGCTTGCTAGCCTCGGCATGCGGCGCCGCCGCGTCCCAATCGTTGAACAGGACGGCTTGCTCGACACGCGGGCCGTATCCACGTTTGATCAGTGCGGGTGTTTCTTCCAGCTGGACGAGGAACTCATCACGCTCGCGCAGCCAAACTACAAAGCCGACGAAGTTCGCTTCGGGAGGTACAGCATGTTCCTTGCGCAGATCGTCAATGTCGATCGGGGTTCTGCCCTCGCGGCGCTTTAACTTCGCCTGCTCTTCTCGTTCTGTCTTCGTGCCGCGGTCTTTTGCCTGTCCCATTCAAATCTCCTGGTGATGATCTAATGCGTTCCGATCTCGCCTTCCAGCGCCAAGCGGCAGCCTGCACGCTTTAGTACCGGCCCCCAATCCGCGACGGCGTAGACAGCACCGGTCTTCTCGATTGCGACGCCGGTTTGCTCCTGGGCGCGGGAGATCAAGCTGGTGACCGATTTCTTGTCCAAGCCGGTGAGCTCACTTATTCGTACAAGCGTGGCAGGCTTGAGTAGGTCGATGGCCCCCAACACCATCAGCATGCGGCGCACGTCGCGTATCGGATATTGTGGGGCTTGGGTCATGGAACCAGCTCGGTTTCGGTAACCCGAGCATTATACGAGCCTTGTGGCACTCAGCTTCCCTGCCCGGCGCTCATTGCCGGTCTGTGCTCACGCAACCTGCAAACCGAACGTTCCAGCATTGTGCTGTTCGCTTTCGCGTTATTTCGTCGACTTCGAGGCCACTCACGCGGGCCTCGCCATTTTTGCACCACAGTAGCTTGGCTTCATACAGGGGAGGCAGAACATCATTCCCATCCGGCGCCTGCAGCCTGGCAGTGGCGACAGTGCGACGAAACTCACTACTCGGGCATTCATCGAACGAGAAAGATCCTTCATAGACGGTTTGCGGGAATGCGAGTCGATGCCTTGCGAGAGGTCTGCCGCCCGCTTCAAACAGAAGTGAAACCGAATCAGCCATACGTATCTACCCGAACAGGCCGTGCAAGAACCAGCGCGGTTCATTCTCGCCGGCGGCACTCATGATCCGCTCGCGATACACATAAAACAGTTCGTGCCCCTGCCCTTCGGCGATGAAGTAGTCACGCGCAGCGGTAGCATCCCACCATGCCGCCTCTACCCGTTCGGGCCCCTGCACCATCCGCAGTGGACTGCCGTAGAAAGGCCGGTTATGGCGCACTAGCAGTGGAATCGGCGTCGCAAGTAGCCACGTAGGTCGGAGCAGGCTTTTGATATCCGGCGGCAGCTGCTTGGCTATGTCGACGTCGCGGATCTTCTCTTGGACTGACACCCATGCATTCGCGACCTCAGGGCGATGGTCGGCCACGGGTTTTGACCGACGCACCTTATCCGCGCCTATGCGCGAGACCAGAAGTTCCAGCATGCGCACTTGGTCCTCTTCGCTACCCCCGGGTTCGGGAAAAAGCGATTCGCTCGGTGGTTCCATGGCCTGCAGTTGATCGACCTGGAGCGCCAATCCAATGACCGGAGCTTCGAGGTCGAGTTTACCGAGTCGCTCTTTCATCAACCGAATGATGTGATCGCCGTCCCATACTGGCTCGGCGAGAGTGATTTCAACCGCCGTTGGCGGTCGGGCTGTCCTCCCTCTTTCGTGGTCCAGTTTTAGCGTTACCCGCTCGGCTGCCATATGCTTTGCTACCAGCCAGCCCGTCAGCTGCAGCACCAGGCGCTGCGCCCCCGCGAGCAGCAGCTCGGCATTCTCGATCCGCCCGAACAGTTCCAGCTTGGCCTCGAACGTCTCGGCCGGCACCACCCATTCAAAGAACTCAGGGGCGGTACCGAACGCATGGTCGAGGATGTCGAGTAGAGGACGCCCACACCGGCGCTGCAGCCCTGGACGCGGAAGGCGGCGCAGGTCTGCGATCGTCTCGCAGCCGATCCCCTCGAACCATGCCGAGAAAGGGCGGACCGGAGGCACGACCAAAGCCGGCAGGACGTTGAGACGGCGCGTCATTGTCGCCGTTTTGACGGTTCGGCCACCACCGCATCTGGCCAGGATCCAGGCGCCACGTGCTGTGGGGGCGCAGCTGAGGTGGACCGAGAAGCCGAGCCTGCGCATATCGGCCTGCACGCGCCTGCAAAGCGCGCGTATGCCACGGAAAAGCCGGAGTGAGGCCCCGATATCGACCACCAGGGAAGATTCCTCTGCTAGGGCGACAAGTGGGCTGTATTGAAGCAGCGCCAGGGCGACCGCCTGCAGCGCTTCATCCTCGCTCGCGGACGATCGTTCATAGATCTTGGCATCCGGGGCGAGCATGAGGACGCCACCGCGACGCATTCCGGGTTTGACGCCGGCGGCACGCGCGGCGCGAGACATAACGAGTACGCGCTCCTGCTCGAGGACGACACTGACGCCGTCACTCGACCAGTTCGGCTCGAAGACTTCCAGCGACAACAGGCGAAGGTGCAGGCCGATCCAAAGACGCATGACGATGAACGAAAGAAGGGGATAATGGAAGAAAGAGACTTGCGTCGAGCTGTGCTCCCTTCCGTTTTAGGATCGTGACGTCGAGCCCGCCAACGGCAGGCCGGAGCGCCAATCGTAGTGGCGCCGGTGACGAATCTTGGGCGGCCGCCAGTGGCCTCAGCAAAAAACAAAGACCTTGGTTCTCTTGGCACGCCAAGTTGAGGCGCCTGATGGACTCGCTTCGGGCATGCGCTTGCCAAAGCATCACTGCTGAGCAAGCTCCCGTTTTGAGCGCTTGCTCAGTAGCCCAAAGTGCGTCAGCTGTACGGTCTGGTTGGACCCATATAATCTGCGACGGGTTTAGGCCCATGGCCGCCAGTGCGAGAGCGTTAGGAGTGTGCGGCGGCTGGATGAGCATTATCGGCCGCGTGCCGGCATGAGCGAAGACTTTTTCCATCAGACGCATCTCGCCCAAGCCAGCACTTTGCACATGAAGTTCGGTGAGTGAACTCGTTGGCCAGCCGCCACCTGGCAACTGCGCATTCAGAATGGGGTGGCCAGTGTCAACGCATCTTGTGCTACCGCGGGCCAGCTGCGAGGCTCGCCAGAGCGATGGATGAATTGCTTCCGGCGAGTTGTTGTCGTGAGGCATCTAGCAGAATTCATAATACTGTATGGGCATACAGTAAAACGTCTGTGAGCTTTTGACAAGTCCGATGCGTCAAATCGGATCGCTGAGCGCTGATTGAGCCTTGAGAAAACCAATGTGTTGTAGCTATGAAGCAACAATCAGGATGAGAACGCGGCGACAGTGCTCCGCGAGATGAGCCGACCCGGAGTCGCGAGCAAGGATTGATCAGCAATCTGCTGAGCATGACCTGCATGCGGGCCACAAGTACTGAAGGGTCTTTACTCGATTGGAGCGCGTTCGACCTGGTAGAGGTTGTATCGCTCGATTTCGTCGGACAGCTCAAGCTCCGCCCCATTACCGTACAAGTAGTAGAACTCTGAAATCGCCAGGTCGAGCATGGCTCGTGCTTGAGTGCGCGCGTCAAACTCAACGACATCATCTCCCACGGCGTTCATGTGCTTGGAGCGGTTCTTGGCGTGGTTGACGATGTCTCTGATGTCCTTATCGGTCGAAGGTTCGCCCCCTTCGTTCAGGAACTTGGAAATTCGTACTGCCCCTTTGACGAGAGAAGTGTGCGCTGAGTCGGCGCCGGTCCGTTCCACGAATTTTCCCAGCAGTTCCTGGGCGGCGCCAGCCAAGTGTAGCGCTGAGAAATACGAATCGCCTCGAAAGTATAATTCGATCGCTCTCCCCAGGTACTCCGCAGCGACTGTTAGCTTGCTGATGGTCATGTGTGGTCTCGTATACTCTGGCAGGCAGAGGATTACTGGCCTGTGCCTTCGGCCTTGCGCCGTCGCGCTTCGTCCACACGCATGAGCTCGATTGCGTCAAGCGCGTCGCGCAGCCGCCGGGCTACCCGCGGCGTTACGAACATATCGACTACGTCGGCTTGTGCGTAATGCGTGCGGCTTGGGCCGATTGCCTCGATTCCACTCCCCCCGCCGCCGGTCTCGAACAACATCACGTCGTTCGGGCCGCCATTGTCGTTCAGCGAATAGCCATGAAGCTCGCTCGCTGAGTTGACGTTGTAAATATGTCCATCCTCGCACCAGTCCTTAGTATCGATGCACCAGACCTTTTCTAGCAGGCTTTCAAGGTAGCGGCCTGCGCTCTCGCCCGATTTCACCTCGAAGAATACAATGCGCTCTTCGAGCGCCTCGCCTGCCATTTGTCTCGGCAGGCTAACGATTGCTCGATAAAGCCGACCATTGCCGGCTAAGGTGACGGGCTGTCGCAGATAGTTCACAGGCTGGTTCATAACTCTGTTCCTGGTCGCGGTAGGTATGCCGGCGGCTGGCCGGAAAAGGGCTTACTCATTTTCGCCTATTTATTCGCCTGAGTGAGCACGTCATCAAGCATGACAGGCAAAGGGACATATTGTCCGTTCGCCGCTCCATACGCGATATGCTCACGCTGTACGTCGCGCAGGTGTTCAAAGGCGTTGGAGACGGCATTAGACCAGTGCGATCCTCGCTGTAAGAGATCGGCTGGAATTGTCATAAGACGTTGTTCTAAGATGGTTAAGGCGCTCATGAAGTCGTGTCCCGTTACCAGCGGCAACCACTCTGTACCGCTGATGTATTCGACCGCCGAAATCATGTCGCTGTCTCCAGCACTCGTTGAGTCTCTGACGTCATCGAGCTGATGCTCTGCAGGCGCCAAGCCGGCCCACACGCCTTTACCGTAGCGATCATCCCAAGATTGGAAGACGAAGCTGCGGTTCGTCACTAGGTCGTTGATTCGTTCAAACATATACTTTCTCTTTACAACTCAACTATGTTCGCTTGGTCGGCACCGGCTGATCGAATTGCGACCGCGGCCCAAACAAGGATCACGAGTGCTGCCATCGTGGAGCCCTTCCACCAATTTGAAGCTACGAATTCTACCCAACCGAACATCACGACCCACCCTGCGTCCAGAATCATTGAAAGTACTATCCACCGAATAAACCATTGTCCAGATTTCTTCAATGTGTATCCTCCCCGTTCATTCTTCTCTGAGTCATCGTGGCCAAGGAACTGGAGTGGTGAGTGTGATGTCGTGTTGCCGACTGGTCTCGACAACGGCGACTAGGCGTGCCTTCAGCGCACTGACCGCTGCAACCCGTTCCTCTTTCTCCAGTTGCCCGGCATGCGAAAGCAATTTGCGAACGGCTCCGAGCCAGTGCTGCTCATGTACAACGGCTATTGTAAAACGATGCGTGCTGCTGGCCAGGAATGCCAGGAACGTTGCCCCGTCACGAATTTCATCCCATAGTACAACCGCGTTAATTTTGTTTTCGGCGAACAGGTGGTTCGGCACATACATGGCGTCGGAAAGTGCTATGGATGGCATGCTGCTTCTCTTGGCCAACTGCTCCGTCAACGCTCTCGCTACCGTGGACTTACCTGACGCGATCGCGCCAGTCACCAGCACTAGACCGCCTGCCAGCGGTGCTGCCAGGAGGGCATCAACGGCGAGGTCAAGCGCGGTCGGCAGTCGGGTTTCGTTGTCCGTCATCGTTTTCCTAGCTCAGTTGAACGTCGAGGGGCCAGAGGAAGTAAGGGCCAAACCGAGACTTCGCGATGTATTCGATGCCGGCCTGTTCGCCCTTCGCCGTAGGGCCGTACTTGTTGTCGCCCAAGGCCTCGACGTACCCGGCGGTGGCCGCTCGTTCGAGCACCTGAGCTGTCTTCAGGCCGAGTTTCTGCCCAAGCTTGGATGTCGTGAGCTTCCCGGCATCTGCGCCATCCTCATCGGCGGCTGCTCCTTCCAGCTCACTTGGCACGCGCTCCAGTGAAATGCGTACTTCGTCGCTGATGCGAATGATGCGCTGCGCTTCTTCGTAAGCATCCTTGTAAAGCTGGGCGTCTTCCGACCGTCGAATCAGAATCCCCATTTCATTATTGTTAACCTGGCTGAATTCGTACAGGTTTAAGCTGGTGATAATGCACAGCTCTTCGCTTAAATAGCATTTGGCGTGGAGGTTCTTGCAGAAGCTCGTCCGCACATATGGGAGACTGCGCAGCCACTCGATTTCGGCGGGCTGCAACTCGCTTTTGCCGTACACAATCCGCACATCGATCTTGAGCCGGTCCTTGTCGACTAATAGCTCCTTGATTCTGTCGTTAAGCTTCAGGAACGGGCTTATCAAAATCACCCGATCTTTTGCGTCCTTGATCAGCTCTTCAAGAAAATAGTTAGTGCCACTCGTATTCAGGAATTTCGCCATAATCCGCGCTTATCGTTCAACTTGGGCAGCACTATGCCGACCTCTCAATGCCATAGCCGCGTCGAGCGCGGCGTGGGTACTGCTGGGCCTTATCCTATGGTTGTGCCTTAAGGTGTAACCCATTTCGCCGAGCGTACTGTTCAAGCTCTTCCGGCTTCATTGAAAGTCCAACTGCAGTTGGTGACCATCCGGCCAGCTGAGTGAGCTTCGCCACTTCTTCGTTTGTAACAGGCTTTTCGCTTTGGTAACGGGCCATTAGCTCGCTCACCTTTGTCGAGAGATATATCTGCGACCCTACCGTGTAGCAGAGCCATGTAGATAGGATGCCAACGCCGATCGGAAGCCACATCTTATTCAAACCGCGCATAGGAAGACGCTGTATGCGCGACCGGATGAATTCGCTTAACCAGAATACGGTCGGCGTGGCCAAGGCCAGAACAATTAACACGATGTAATAAGGTTTCATTGAATTTTTTCTTTCTTTATGTTCGGGCCGCAGCCTCTTCCAGTACTTCTAGTGCTTCTTCGCCGGCCAGAGTTGGCACCAGGTCAAACTCCGGCGACCAGATAGTGCTGTGGTCACGAACGAAGAGAAAACCTGCTGCCTCGAGCTCACGTGCTGCAGCGGAGAGTGCCTTACGCTTCACCCCCGTGTGCTCAACGCAGTCCGCCAGCAACCTGCGCGCGGCGCCGCCAAGTGTCCTGAGTATATCCGCGGACCCTTGGGCGGCTTCGAGAGACTCATGTGCGATCAGAAGCATGCTGCAGTTCCTACAACGGGTTTGGTTTGCTCGTTAATATCGGCTCTATTGTCGAGCCGGCACCACGCAGACTCTCTCAATGCCGCTGCCCCGTTATGCGGGGCAATGGGTACTGCTGGGCCATTTTCTTGACTTCTAGCTGAGCAAGTTTCCTGAGATCCACCAAGCCATCGGGAAGGTGATTGCAGCGGTAATGGCCCACTTCGGCCGTTTCAGGTTCATCCAGAGGTGAACAATGATCCCCGCCAGGGTCATGGCCGTAACTCCCGTGATGATGGTTCCCAGTGTCATGTTTTTCCTGTCCTGTTAGGTGGACTGCGCACCGGTGGCGAGTCCGCGGATTGTCGCGGCGTGCTTGTCGGCAGCTGTTCCTTCCGGCTCAATGGGCACCCGTTCCAGCGAGATACGCACCTCATCGCTGATGCGGATGATGGGCTCGGCTTGCTGCATAGACGACATCTCATCGACGCCTGTCTCGTCCACCATTTGCTTATTTCACACGACGATATTCGAGCGATCCGCTTATAGTTGGCATTAGCAAAATATCACTATCCTTGCGGTAGCCAATGTCTGCCGTACCCATGCCGGTGGAGAACTGCAGTACTCCGTCTTTGTACGTAGCGGTCCGGAGTTTCGTTTCGGCTCCCTTGCCGAAGAGGGACGGTGCGGTGTTCTTTATGAGGAAGTTATCACCATTACGCTCGATTTCAGCTGTCCGGTTTTCGTACTTCACCGACTGCCATTTGCCGATAAACTCATTGCCCGCCGGCGAGCAAGCAGACAACGTTGCCACTACCGCCAAGCAAGCCAGGCGGTTCAAAATTCTAGACATTTTTACTACTCCAGATAACGCAACGGCTCTTGCCTGATGCATATATAACTCTTCCGATCTAGTTGCCGAGGTACTTAAGCAATGACACACCGCCGAATTAGTTTTTATGACCCTAGCACGCGTTTAACTTCTTCATTATGTGCTTTGCAAAGCAGGTCGAATTCTTCAGCGTCCTGCGACGCCAAACTAAATAGCAACTCCATACTGTCGATGCGTTTCGTATGCGCGAAGGACGCGATCTCATCGAGCGTTCGAGCAGCACGGAGTTTTTCTAAGCTGGTCTCCATGAACTCGGCATCCGACTGCGTAAGTGCTTCGATACGCTTCCGCGCTTCCGCGCCGTCTACCGAAGCGAGAAACATTTCACGTGCCCGGTTCAGTTGTTCTTCTGTGAGCTTTGGCATTTTCTTTTCTTAAAGTTCCAAGGGCTGATTGTCGAGGCGGCTCAGCTGACCCAGCAAGGCGTCCTGTCGGTCCATGATATATAACCAGTCGGTGTTACTAGGATCTGCCAGGTTTGCATGCGCCATTGTTTTCGTCTGCTCAGCAATCGCGGCCAACTCGGCATGAATTGCGCGAAGTGCTGCGTAGTGGTCCTTCAGTTTCATAGTATTCTCGTTGAAGATCTTGACCGTTGTAAACGTCAACCCTTAGGGCAGAACGCTTGGAACATTGCGAGCTGGTTGCCCACGATCTCGTCAATTGGCACTGTGAACATGTGCTTGCCGTCTTTATATTGCGCGACGAATTCCTGGGCGCGCCTTTTGTCTTCGGCCATCAAACGTTGGTCCCCGACCGATGCAGTTACAGCACCTGAACATTCGAATTCGGTAAGAGTTTTTTCAGCACGAATAAGTGCCTCATCGGGAGGTTGGGAGCAACCTGCTAAGAATGTGGCCAGCAGGACAGAAAGCAGCATATTCGATATCATTTTCTTCTTAAGCAAACCCCGGCTACCGGCCGATGCGGGTGCCAGTCGGCACTAGGTTGTTCTCCGCTATGGTTTCGCAACGTCGCCCTTGCGGTCAACGATTGCGATGTCGGTGTCATCGCCCTGAAGGCGAAAAGTAAATCCGGCCCGCCATTCCAGCCTGGTGCCCATTGCGTCGATCCAGTTGCCGGCGTCGCCTTTAGCACGGAAGCCACGGTCGAAATGCGTCGTCGCTCCGCGGCGCACGAACCAGCGGCAGCGAGTTTGCTTGGGTACTTCGCCGAAGCTAAAAGGTTTAATCGTCATTCTGCCTTTTCCGTTCATTTTGTCGAGGATGCTACCTACCCGATCTGTAGGTTCAACTCGGGAAGACTACTATGGAGTTCTACGTGCAACGTTTGTAGATACACCTCGATTAGCGGCACAAGATGTGGTTGGGAAACCGTGATGACTCCCAGGCTGATGTGTCCGTCCTCGATCTCTGCACGCAGAATTGGGCAAGATGTCTTTGATCCGAATTGATTGTTGGGGAAACGACGGCGCCCTGACGGTAGTAGCTTCGGAGTCTGCATATGGTGCCAAACACGGTTGTGCAAGTTACTTTTCCCCGCCTTGCCGATGTATACCACGTTACCAGCGCTTGAACTGAAGAGGTACACCCCGCTCAGGCAGCCAACCCCATCCCCTGAGATCAACATACCGATCCGGGCCGGGTCTGACCAATCTCCAATAGAACACCTGTCGCCGCCAAAGTGAAACGACAACGACACGCTGTCGAACAGATCCGGCAATGCCCTAGAGAGGTCGGTTACAGCCGTGCAGGCTTCGTCAAAACGCATAGCATTTCCGGTATGTCTGATCAGTGTGGAATGGTGCCGAGGTATTGGTACGACAACGCCCCGCAAGCCAATACGGCGCCGGCTGCTGCAACCCGGTAGCATTTGGCCGCACCTTCGTCATTACTGGTTACGCCACCGCGAATGCCGAGGCCTCCAAAAATCGCTGCAACAACTAGGCCAAGCCACATCAAAATTTCCATATTCTTTTCCGTCAGAAGTTTGGGTGCCTGCGGACCTTACACGCCACCTCGTAGAGCTTGGTGCATGCGGTGAAAACCCCGACGCCTCCAATTACTCTCATCATGTAGTAATGGGCCTCAAGCATCTCAGGCGTTATTCCAGATTGGGCAGCTCTCGCAACGTCTGGACCATCAAAAAGACCGCACAGACTTGCAATGCTTATACTGAGGATGGCGAGGCTGACTACCAGGTGGAAAGCGGAGAGGTGAACAGCGTAGAACACCGCGCGAGCGCAGCGTTCCAGA
>NZ_CAXUPB020000002.1:0-182440 GCF_964252725.1 Massilia sp. LjRoot122 | reverse complement strand
CCAGCGCACCGGGATCGTAGCTGCCGACTTCCGTACCGTCGACCTTGATGACACGCTTCGCGTCCTGATCGGGATTGTTGAATGCCAGGGCTGCCGTATTGGTCAGTCCGTCGCCGGGCGTGCCGCTGTCCGTCACCAGCGCCGCCGTCGGGGCGGTGAGCGTGGTGTCGATCGTGACGCTCTGCGAAAGCGATACCGGGCTGGTATTCCCGGCCGCGTCGATTGCCATCGCCGTGAACGTATAGCTGCCGTCAGGCAGGGCCGCTGAGGCGAAGGTGTAGGTTCCACTATTGCTTGCGGTCTGGCTTGCCATGCCGACCGACACCCCATTCCTGTACACCTCGACCTTCACATTGGCCTCGGCCGACATCGTGAGCGTCGGCGTCGGGTCCGTGGTCGTCGTATCGGATCCGGACCCGCTGTTATCGGCAAAGCCGGTGATGACGGGTGCCCCGGGCGCAAGGGTGTCGATCGTGACAGCGACTGTGTTCGTCGTGGACGTATTCCCGGCGAGGTCCGTCACACGGGCACGGAACAGGTAACTACCATCGGCAAGCGTGGTGTGGGACATCGTCGTGGGAACGAATACGCCTTGTTGGAACGAGGTTTCATAGATCACGCTCGAACCGGCTTCGTTACCCGTCAGCGCCAGGGAGAAGGACGAGTCGCTGGTAATGCCATCGCCCGCGGTCCCCGAGTCGACCAGCTCGCTGAGGCCGAGGACACCCGGTGCCGGCGCCACGGTGTCCACGACAAAAGCCTGGGAAAAAGGCGTGCCGGCGTTGCCGGCGGCATTTTCGACCTGCACCTTGATCGTGCCACTGCCGGGCAGATTCACGCCGGACAGGCTGAAGGTTTTTTGTCCCACAGTATTGGCGGCGGTTTGCCAGGTAGCGCCGTTGTCCACCGAGATCCGCACGACCTCGCCTGCCAACGTGTTCGCGCTCAGCGTGCCGCTGATCGTCTGGGCGGCGGTATCGGTGATGAAGTCGCTCGCACTGGCGCCGCTATCGCGGCTCAGGGCCAAGGTGGCGACACTGCTGCCCGGTGTGGTGTCCAGCGTGTAAGCCTTGGCGGAATTCGCAATCTGGCTGCCCATGCCGCTCGACGCGGTCCAGAACTGGATCGACCCCGCCCCTGGAACCAGCTTGACCGTCACCGAAAATGTGCCGCCGACCGTGTCGCCGTTGCCGGTCTTGGTCGGATCGGCATCATATTTGCTTATGGTGGCCAAGGTACGGCTTGCAGTGGGGCCCCCGGTCGATACCCAGATGGCAGGCATCCCATTGCCATTGCCAGACGCAGTAAAGCTGCCAGTAATCGTTTGCTCGACCGCATTGGTAACAAAATCGCTGGACGAGCTGCCGGTATCATCCGACAGCTTGAGCGCCGCGATGGACGTGGCCGTATCCAGCAGGCCCGCGTAGTTCGCGATGTTCAGGGCCGCGGTTTCGATGGTGCCGGTGTTCGCTTCGAGGACCCAGTCCCCGCCCGCCGCCGCGCTGCCGGTCAGGTCGTTCGATGCGGCCACGTCCACGCCGGTGGCTGCCGCCAGGGCCGCGATGAATTGCTCGCCGATAGCGCCGCTGGCCACGTCACAGCCATACAACAGGAGGTCGGCGGTGGCGCTCAGGTGGCTGCCGATGGCGGCGAGCTGGCTGCCGTAGCCTGCCAGGCTATCCATGTTCAGGACCGTCGAACCGAGCTTGATTTCTCCGGGCGAGCCATGCGAGACCACATCCACGCTCGCGATGTCGGTGACGATGTCGATGGCAGAAACCATGCCGGCATTGGCCGACAGGTAATCGTGAATCTGCTGCACGCCATCCCGGCTGGCATCGAGCACGACCACGGTGGCATTACCCGGCATCCCGGCGATGACCGTGTCGAGATCGGCGATACCTGGGTCGACGAACACGACCCGCGGGGTCACCACTCCGTTGACGCCATTGATGGAGGAGACGATATTGATGTCCGCCGGGCTGGCACCGTTGTTCGTCAACCAGGTCTGGATTTGTTCGACACGAGGGGATTCATTACTCAGAAGAACAATGTTGAAGACATCGGCATCGTAGTGCGCGACGAGCGCTGCGTAATTCGGTAAGGTGGTGTCGATGAATACGGTACGGGCAGCAGCCATAATAAATCCCTGTGAATTGGACGTTTCCTTGGGCAAACACTTCGATTCTTGAACTCGCTTCACGAGCCAATCGAAAATGAGTGTAGGTTTAGTCCGACAGGCGACCTAGAGACAATCTGACCTATTGAAGCAGTACATTTGTCATTTTTTAACAGATGTGCCGTATCGACGCTCGCAGGCGGGGGATGACGTGGCATCCCCCGGAGTCGTCGCTACCGCAAGCTTCAGGGCAGCTCGCGCTTGACCACGGTACCGCCCTGGATGACCACGGCCGGCGCTTCCAGCAGCTGGACATTCGCCAGTGGGTCGCCCTTCACCGCCACCATGTCGGCGAAGCGGCCGGCCTCGACGATGCCGACATCGTTCCTGCCCAGCGCCTCGGCGGCATTCAGGGTGGCGGCCTGGATCGCCTGCAGCGGACTCATGCCGTACTTGACCATGACCGCGAACTGCTTGCCGTTGCCGCCGTGCGGGTGGACGCCCGCGTCGGTGCCATAGACCATCTTCACCCCGGCCGCGTGCGCCTTCTTGAAGTTCTGGCGCTGGATCTCGGTCACTTCGCGGTCCTTGCGCAGGTTATCTTCGAGCACGCCGTTCTTCTTGCCCTCGGCCGCCGTGTAGTCGCCGTTGTAGATGTCCATCGACAGCCAGGCGCCGTGCTTCTTCGCCAGCGCGATGCCTTCGTCGTCGATCAGGCTGGCGTGCTCGATCGTGGTGACGCCGGCGCGGATTGCGTCCTTGATGCCGGCCGCGCCATGCGCATGGGCCGCCACCCTGAGGCCCCACTGCGCGGCCTCGTCCACCGCGGCGCGCAGTTCGGCGAGGTTCATCTGCTGCTGGCCGGGCTCGGTGTTGCGCGAGAACACGCCGCCGGTGGCGCAGACCTTGATGACCTGGGCGCCGTACTTGCGCAGCGCGCGCACCGACTTGCGCACTTCCTCGGGACCGTCGGCGTTGTACGGGTTCTTCTCTTCCATCGAGGGCGGGAAGTAGGTGCTGTCGCAGTGGCTGCCGGTCGGCCCGAAGGACCAGGCACCGGGAATGATGCGCGGCCCGCGCACCTTGCCGGCGGCGATGGCCTGGCCCAGCCCGACGTCGTTCCAGTCGGAGGCGCCGACGTTGCGCACCGTGGTGAAGCCGGCATCCAGGGTCTTGCCGGCATGGGTGACGGCGAGCGCCGACCAGAAGCGGTCGTTGTATTCGAGATAGCTGTAGCCGCCATAGGTCGGGTCCGAATCGAGGTGGACGTGCATGTCGATCAGGCCGGGGACCAGGGTCATGCCGGGCAGCGCGATACGGGTGCCGTCGCCGCCGGCGGGCGTGGAGCCGGCGGGCTTGACGCTGACGATGCGGCCGTCGCGCACCAGGATCTCGGGGTGTTGGACCATGCGTCCGGTACGCACGTCGAGCAGGCGGTCGGCGGTGATGGTGACGTCGGCGGCCTGGGCACCCGTCCAGCTCAGGGCGGCGAGGCAGGACAGGACGATTCGCGGGATCAAGGTAGTAGGACGATTCAAGGCTGGCTCCGGCATTGTGCATTTAACAGGATGCAACTTTATACCGGGATATGTCTTGTCCGTCCAGATGGGTTCGCTAACTGAACTTCCTGCTCAATAAAAAACGCCGCATGCTTGCGGCGTTCTGGCTTACTGCGTCTGCGGCGCCTGCCCCACCGGGCTGTTGATTGCCCTGGTCGGCGGCGGCATCTGCACCTGATTCGGCGGCGGCGGGGTCTGTCCCTGCTGCTGCATGCCCTGCTGTGGCACGCCGGGATCCATCGCAGGTTCCGGTACCGGGGTCGCGTTCTCCGGAGTGGTCGGCGTGCCGCCCGGCGGGCCGCCGGGCGGCGGCACCGACTGCATGTTCGGCGGTATCGACACGGCGCCCGGCGAAGTCTGTGGTTCGACACCGGGCGCCGGCGCGGCCGCGACGGGCTGCGGTCCGACCACTGGCGGCGCCATGTTGCCGCTCAGCTGGGACGAGGCGCCCGTATCGGGCGCCAGGTCGACGCGCTTCATGACGCCGCCTTCGGACAGCATCACGTAGCGCGCATGCACTTCGGCCACCGTCACACCAGGCACGATCTCGCGGCCGATCCGCACCGCCTTCGGCGGCGAACCCTCGGCAACCAGGATCACGGCGCTGTTGGGGCCGGCCGAGACCACGCCGGTCAGCTGGTAACTGGAAATCGCCACCGCGGTCGGCTGGCCGCCGAACAGGTAGGCGGCGGCATCCGGACTCGGCTCGGCCTGGGCCACGACGGGCGGCGGCGCCAGCGGGCGTTGCGCGGGCTTGTACAGCTGCAGGAACCAGTAGGCGATCGACGCCACCAGCAGGACCAGCGCGAGCAGGGTGAAAAGGAGAGGCAAACGCTTGTTCATCGATGTCCTTGCTTGTTTTTCTTAGCGCACCAACTGGTTGATTTCGATAATCGGCATCAGCACCGCCAGCACGATCAGCAGCACCACCAGGCCCATGGCCAGGATCAGCACCGGCTCCAGCAGGCCGGCGATGGTGAGGGTGCGGCGCTCGAGGTCGGCCTGCTGCGAATTGGCGGCGCGCTCGAGCATCGAGGGCAGTTCGCCGGTGATCTCGCCGGCACGGATCATGTGCACCAGCATCGGCGGGAAATGCTTCTGCGCCGACAAGGCGCGCGCCAGGCTCACGCCTTCGCGCACGCTGGCGGTGGCCTGTTCGACCAGTTCGCGCATCGCCACGTTCGACAGGGTGTCGCGGCTGGTCTCGAGCGCACGCAGGATCGGCACGCCCGAACCGGTGGTGATCGCCAGCGTGCTGGCGAAGCGCGCCGTGTTCAGGCTGCGCTCGAACTTGCCGTACACGGGAGCACTCAGCAGCCAGGTATGCCAGCGCCGCTTCAGGTCCGGGTTGCGCAGCGCGCGCCGCCACAGCCAGAACGCGCCGATGAGCAGGATGCCGACGTAGATGCCGTAGGCCCGTACGAAGTTGGAGATCGCCAGCATCATCACCGTCAGGAAGGGCAGCTTCTGCTTGGTGTTGGCGAACACCGAGACAATCTGCGGCACCACGTAGGTGAGCAGGAAAATGACGATGGCGAAGGCCACCACGGTGACGATCGCCGGATAGGTAAACGCCAGGCGCACCTTCTGCACCAGCGCATTGCGGCGTTCGATGTAGTCGGCCAGGCGCGACAGCACGCGCGAGAGCTGGCCGATCTGTTCGCCCGAGGACACCAGGGCGCGGTAGATCTCGGCGAAGTCGCGCGGGTGGCGCGACAGCGCGCTCGAGAAGGCCGAGCCGCCGATGACTTCCGAGCGGATCGAGGCGATCAGGTCGCGCACATAGGGCCGCTCGGCCTGTTCCAGCAGCGCCGTGAAGGCCTGCTCGAGCGGCAGGCCGGCTTCCAGCAGGCTGGCCAGCTGGCGCGTGAACAGCGCCAGCTCGACCTGGGACAGGCGCTCGCCGAAGCCGCGCGAGCGCGCGGCGCCGGAGGCGTCGAGCTGGGCCGCGATCAGCTCGACGTTCAGCGGCGTCAGGCCCTGGGTGCGCAGGTCGGCGCGCGCCGCGCGCGGGCTGTCGGCGTTGACCACACCCTTCTTGGTCGCACCGCCTGCGTCGACGGCCTCGTAACGGAATGCCGGCATGCTTTAATCCTTGGTCACGCGCACCAGCTCGGCGCGCGTGGTGGTGCCGTCCGCCAGCCAGCGCTCGCCGTCTTCGCGCATCAGCTTCATGCCGGTCTTCTGGGCAGCGACGCGGATCTCGGCTTCGGAGGCCTGGTTGTGGATCTGGGCACGGATTTCCTCGGTGGTCTCGAGCAGCTCGTAGACACCGACCCGGCCGAGATAGCCGGTGTGGCCGCAACGCTCGCAGCCCACCGCATGCCAGCCGGTGGCGTCGCTGACCTTGCAGGTCGGGCACAGCTTGCGCACCAGGCGCTGCGCCATCACGCCCAGCAAAGATGAGGACAGCAGGAAGGGTTCGATACCCATGTCGAGCAGACGGGTGACGGCCGAGGCGGCGTCGTTGGTGTGCAGGGTCGCCAGCACCAGGTGGCCGGTAAGCGAGGCCTGCACCGCGATCTGCGCCGTTTCCAGGTCGCGGATCTCGCCGATCATGATCACGTCGGGGTCCTGGCGCAGGATGGCGCGCAGGGCCTTGGCGAAGGTCATGTCGATGCGCGCATTGACCTGGGTCTGGCCGACGCCGTTGAGGTCGTATTCGATCGGGTCTTCCACCGTCATGATGTTGGTGGTGGACGCGTTCAGGCGCGACAGCGCGGCGTACAGCGTGGTCGTCTTACCGGAACCCGTCGGGCCGGTGACCAGCACGATACCGTGCGGCTGGTTGATCAGGCGGTCGAACTGCGGCAGCATGTCCGGGCTCATGCCCAGGTGGCTCAGGTCGAGGCGGCCGGCTTCCTTGTCGAGCAGACGCAGCACAGCGCGCTCGCCATGGCCGGTCGGCAGGGTCGAGACGCGCACGTCGACCGGCTTGCCGCCGATGCGCAGGGTGATGCGGCCGTCCTGCGGCAGGCGCTTCTCGGCGATGTCGAGCTGCGACATGATCTTGATACGCGAGATCAGGGAGGCGTGGATCGCTTTCTTGGGACGCACGATGTCGCGCAGCGCGCCGTCGACGCGGAAGCGCACGACCGAGGTCTGCTCGAAGGGCTCGATGTGGATGTCGGAGGCGCCTTCGCGCAGCGACTGCGTCAGCAGCGCATTAATCATGCGGATCACCGGCGCATCGTCCGAGGATTCCAGCAGGTCTTCGATGGCCGGCACGTCCTGCAGCAGCCTGGTGAGGTCGAGGTCGGCGTCGAACTCGTCCACCACCTGCGAGGCGTCGCCGCCGGCGCCGGCATAGGCCTTGGCGATGGCTTCGTCGAGCTCGCCGCGCTCGAGGCGGCGCAGGGTGATGCGGCCGAAGCGGCGCGAGACTTCCGCGATCGCGCTCGGCGCCGTGGCGCCGGACACCAGCACCTCGACGGCCTGGCCCGGGTCGTCCCCGCCGCGCGCCAGCACGCCGTGGTCACGGGCGAAGGCGAAAGGCAACAAATTGTTCATGGTCAGCTTATCTCTGGTTCGATGGCGTCACCGGGCGGAACTGCGAGGTCGGCTGTGACCCCGGCTGGGCCTGGCGCTGCTGCTGGGACTGCTGCCCTTGCGGAACGCTCTGGCCACTGGCCGCGCCCGGGGCACTGCCGGCCGCCGGAGCGGTCTGGACCGGTGCGGTGGCCATGGTGCCGCCGACCGGCGGCTGGCCATTGGTCAGCGGCGGCAGCTGCGGCGCACCGAGGCTGCGCATCAGGATGGTCTCTTCCTGGCTGGCCTGGCCCGAGGCGCCGACGGCGCGCATGTATTCGTAGCGGTCCATGGCGAGTGAGTTCGAGGCTTCCTTGCTGCGCACCACGACCGGACGCAGGAATACCATCAGGTTGGTCTTGGTACGGTTGCGGCTGCGGTACTTGAACAAATTGCCCAGTACCGGAATGTCGCCCAGGCCGCGTACTTTCTCTTCGCCATCGCCCTCGGTGTCCTCGATGAGTCCGCCGAGTACGATGATCTGGCCATCGTCGGCCAGCACGTTGGTCTCGATCGCACGCACGTTGGTGGTCAGGCCCGACGCCGAATTGCGGGTGGACTGGTCGACACTCGAGTTCTCATGGTAGATCGCCATCTTGATCGTACCGCCTTCCGAGATTTGCGGGCGCACCTTGAGCAGCAGGCCGACATCCTTGCGGTCGACCGTCTGGAAGGGATTGCCACCACCGGTGGCGGCGGTGGTCGTGTACGAGCCGGTGATGATCGGGACGTTCTGGCCGACCTTGATCGTCGCCAGTTCGTTGTCCAGCGTAATCATGTTCGGTGTGGACAAGATATTGCCGTTGCCATCGTTTTCGAGGGCGCGCGCCACCGCACCGAGACCCAGCTCGCCCCCTACCTGGCGGAACAGGCCGAAGGTCAGCCCGCCCGGGATGGTCGGGACCGAGGTGCCCGACAGACCGGTGCGCGCGGCCGCGGCCAGGTCGACGATGTTGCCGCCCTGGGCGCCGCCGGTAAAGGACTGGACGCCGCCGACGCGGTACTTGCTGTCGCTGTCGCCCGAGGCGCCGATCCATTGCACGCCGAATTCGGAAGCCTTGTTGGAGGTGACTTCGACCACCAGCGCCTCGATGTAGACCTGGGCGCGGCGCACGTCGAGCTGGTCGATGACGCTGCGCAGGTTGCGGTAGACCGCGTCCGGCGCGGTAATGATCAGGCTGTTGGTGGAGGCATCGGCCTGGATGAAGCCCGAGCCCTGGCCGCCGCCGGCGCCGCCCGCGGTGAGCTGGCTCTGCTGGCCGTAGGTATTGCCGGTGCCGCCCATGCCGACGCTGCTCTGCTGGCCCTGCTGGCCGCCGAGCCCGCCCGAACCGCCGGTACCGGTGGTGCTGCCGGCCTGGATCGAACCGCCCGAGGTGCCCTGCTGCTGCACCGGCACCGCCGAGGCGTCTTGCGAGACCACGGCGCGCAGGGTCTGGGCCACGCGGCTGGCGTCGGCGTTCTTCAGGTAGACGACGTGGATATTGCCCTGCGACGAGGTCTGCTGGTCGAGGCGCGCGATCAGCGACTTGGCCAGGTTGGCGCGCGCCTGCGAAGGCGCACGCACCACGACCGAATTGGTGCGCGGATCGGGCAGCACGGTGACGCGGCCCGAATCGCCGCCGGCACTCGGCTCCATCAGGCGGGTGACGAGAGCCGCGACGTCGCTGGCGATCGCGTTGCGGATCGGAACCACGTCGAGGTCGGCCGCCACCGGCGCGTCAAGCGCGGCGATGATGCGCGCCAGGCGGCGCAGGTTGTCGGCGTAGTCGGTGATGACCAGGGTGTTGTTGCCCGGGTTCGCCATGATGGAATTGTTCGGCGAAATCAGCGGGCGCAGCACGGCGGTGAGGTTGGCCGCCGATTCATAGGACAGATAAAACACCTGGGTCGCGATCTGGTCGCCGACGGCACGGCTGGCGCGCACGCCACCGACCTGGGTCGGCGAGGACTGGGCCTTGGCTTCGGCTTCCGGCACCACCTTGGCATAGCCGTCGCCGCTGGTGACCACGGCATAGCCCTGCAGGCGCAGCGTCGAGGTCAGCAGGCCGAAGGCCTGGGTCTTGCTCAGCGATTTTTCCGACACCAGGGTGATCGTTCCCTTGACGCGCGGATCGATGATGAAGGTCATGCCGGTGTAGTGGCCGATCGCCTTGATCACCGATTCGATGTCGGCGTTGACGAAGCTCAGCGCCGCAGCGTTCGCACTCTCCTGGGCCTGGGCCGGCGCGGGAAAGAAGGTGCCGGCGGTGGTGGCTGCAAAGCAGCACAGCATGGCGCCGGCCGCCATGCGGCGCAGCGCCGGCAGGCGCAAGCTGGATCGGGCGGCGAAGCCAGGGGCGAAGGTCGTACCGTTTTTATTGGTCATTATCTGAACTCGAGTGCGATTATGTTTTTGCCGTTCACCATGCGGCGCTGGCCCAGCAGGTTGAGCATATTGCCCAGCGTCTGTTCGTATCCTTCGGCGGCCGAGGCCTGGCCGGAAAAGCGCAGCCTGCCATTTTGCAGCATACCCGAGCCTGTCAGTACGAGCGCACCGCGTAGCGTGCGCAGGTTCAGGTCGGCCTGGTTGCCGCGCCAGTCGAATATCATTTCATAGCTGCCCAGGGGTCGGATGGGCGCCATGCGCGAACCCATGTCGCTCATGGTCAATACCGTACGGCCCTGTACCGCCACCGTATTGGGCTGGCGCAGCAGGTCGAGCGTATTCCAGACCAGCCGGATGCTGCCGGTGGGCGCCAGCGTGTTGAGCGGCGCGCCCAGCCCGGTCAGGCCCTCGGCCGGCAGCAGCAGTTCGCCGCTGCTCACCTGCCATTGCGACCAGCTGCCGTCGATGCGGACCGGGCGCGCCAGTGCTTGCAGGTTCTCCACTTCCATGTGGACCTGGCCCAGCAGCACGAGCGGCGACAGGCGCCAGGCGAAGCGTCCCGGCAGCAGCGGCGTTACCGCGCCAGCCGCGCCCGGCGCCCCGCCCACGAAGGCTGAGCCGTTCCACAGCGTACCCTGCGCATCCCCCAGAGTCAAACGGCCGCCGGTCTGTTGTTCGACCATCGGCCCCAGCCAGGAAGCGGGCAGGAAGGCCATGACCGTGACGAGCACGGCCAGCAGGATCGGGACCAGCCAGAGCAGCAGACGCTTCATTGGGCCGGCGTGCTGGCCTGGCGCAGCGTGAGAGTGGCGTTGACCTGCCCTGCCGCGGCGAGGGCGGTGAAGACGGCATCCTGCACCTGCACCCGGTTCTCGCGGCGCTGGGCATCGAGCCAGGCGACCAGGTTGGCGAAGGACACGTCGTTGAGCTGGACCTTGGCGTATTCGCCGGTCATGGTGATCGAGCCGGCCTTGAGGCCGCGCTGGGCCATGCTGGCGCTCAGCGCGTCGGAAGTCATGGGCGGCACCTGGGGCGCCGGATTGGCGGCCAGGGTCGAGGCTTCGGCGGCCAGGGTCTGCAGCTGGGCCGCCTGCTGGCGCAGCGCGGGCAGCGAGCGGCGCAGGGTATCGCGCCCTTCGATGGCGGGGGCCAGCAGCAGCGCATAGACCAGCGAAACCAGGACCACGACCGCGCCGATCGTCAGGAACTTGCGCTCCTGGTCGGTGCGCGCCAGCCAGTAGGCGAGCGCACGTTCGCGCAGCGCGCCGAAACGGGTGCGGATGGTGGCGACTGCGTTCATGGTGCTGCTCCCGAAGTGGCCAACTGCGTGACGCCCGTGCTGCGGATGATCCAGGTGGCGGGCGCGCTTTCTTCCAGGCTCAGGTTGCGTGCGCCGAGGGCGGTGCGCAGCTGGCTCGTGGTGGCGGGGTCGACGGTTTCAGGTTTGACGCGCACGGTCAGGGCGCGTTCCCGGAACTCCATTGACGCAATGCCGGGCTGGCGTCCAAGGCCACGCACCGTCTCGCCGAACAGGCCGGCGATCCAGCCGAACTCGTCCTGGCTGATCTGGCCGCTGGCGGCCTTGGCGCGCGCGATGTTCTGGCGCATCTGCGCAACCGGGTCGATCACCGGCTGGTTCGGGTAGGCGCTGCGGAAGGTCTGGGTCATTTCCTGGCGCACCGCGTCGGCTTCGCGCCTCAGGCGCAGCCATTCGATATTGACGCCGATGATGTTGACCACGATCGCGGCAAGGGCCAGGCGGATCGGCCAGCGCCAGCGGCTCCAGTCGCGCTGGGCGACGCCGGCCGTGCCGAGGCCAGGCACCAGGTCGATCGCGCTGCTCCTCGAACCTGCAATCCAGTGCTCCCACGCATCGTTTTCCAGCGTGATGCCGGGGCCGGCTTCCGCCAGCAAGACCTGGTATTCGCCGAACTGCTCGTGCGGCACATACAGGGTCAGCGGTGCATCGCCCGACAGCGCGCGCGCCGTCTGCAGCGTGAGGGTTGGGTTGCCGTCCATGGCCAGGCCCAGGCCTTCGTACTGGCCCTGGCGCAGCAGCAGCTCGCCGCTGGCGACGGCGGCGGAAACGCCGCCCGGCTGCAGGGGCAGGCACAGCTGCGAAGGCAGGGCCGCAACGGCGCGCGCACCCATGCCGAGCAGGGCTTTCACCATCGGTTCGAGCCAGTCGCGCTGGACCACGGCGACCGGGCGGCGGCCGTCCGGCAAGGCGGGGCCGGCCACCAGCACGCAGTCGAGCGGGTCGCCCAGGATATGCTCTTCCACCAGCGCCGGCAGGGCCGCGCGCAGGCGCGCGCCGGTCACGGGCGGGGCCTGGACCGGCAGCAGGGTGACGTCGGTGCCGGCCAGCAGCAGCACCACGCGGCGGCTGGCGGCGACCGCGTCGCCGAGGTTGCGCAAGGGGCCTTCGCCCTGCTGCTCGATGGTACCGCCGTCGGCGACCACCGCGAAACGGCACAGGGCATGTTCGCCTTCCGCGCGCGCCGGGTGCCGGATATAAAGAGTCGTCAAACTGTCTCGCTTTCTTCTAGTTCTGGCGGGTCCAGATTACCCTGGTTCCACCGCCGACGGTGATGGCGGGCTGCCGCTCGATGAGCGATTCCGCATTCAACGCCGCACGGTCGAGCCGGATCCGGCTCTGTACGATAAACCACCGGCTCCTGATATCCCAGGTTTGATCGAGCAACTCCTCGCCACCCGGCACCTGGCTTTTAAAATCCTCTTTGCTGCGCCATGCCGCCGTCTTGCGGCGCGCCACCAGGGCGTTGGCCTGCGACAGCGACAGGTTCTTCACCAGCGCCGACAACAGCTCGGGCGGCACGGTATTCACGTTCAGCTGCGTCACTTCGGTACCTTGGGGCAGCACAATCACGAAGGGCCGCAGTTTCGCCAGCACCTCGGGCGTGATTCCCTGCACCGCCAGCAGGTCGTCCACCTGCAGTACCGGGATCGGTATGCCGTTGACGGCCGGCACCGGAGGCAGCGTCGATGGCGGCGGCGGTGGCGGCGGTGGCGGCGGATTGGCCGGGTCCACCGTCGCCGTCCCTACCTGCTGCCCCTGCGCGACGAAATTCGCCACCTGGTCGGCCAAGCGCGCATCGAGGCGCAGATTGTCCAGCAGCCGGCGGAAGATCTCCACCTGCGCAGGGTCCTTCTGACGGTCCCTTGCAAGATTGACGAGATTGTAACGCGACGTGGCGTCAATAATGTTGCCGGACAGTGTCGCGTCAAAACTTTCACCCTGCACCCGTTCGCGCTCGATGTACTGGTCGAGCCGGGTCTCGGCCAGCGGCGTGGCCCAGACCTGGTCGAGCGAGGTGTACTGCGAGGTATACGCGTCCTGGCGCAGCACCAGGCTGGCCCAGTCGAGGGCACCGCGCAGGATCCATTTGGTCTGCAGGTGCAGGCGCTGGTTTTCCATCGAGCGCACTTGCACCTGCTGCTGCCAGAACAGGCTGGCGACGATCGAGATCGCGAGCGTGGTCAGCAGCAGGGCCGTGACGACGGCGACACCGCGCTGGCGCAAGCTGGTGGGTGCGCGCATCAGGTGCCTCCCAGCAGGAAGAACTTGATCATTGGGACGTCCTTGCCCTGCACCACGAGGCCGACCTGCAGGCCGGTCGGGTCCTCGGCCTGGGCACCATCGGCGGCCGGTGCAGGCTCGTTGCGCCATTGGTTGCCCTGGTAGACCAGTACGTTCATGCCGGTCAAGCCGCTTTGCAGCGCCACCGGCGGCGCCGATTCGGACGGAGCGTCACCGGCGGCCGCCTGCCACAGCGCCTCCAGCTGGGCCAGGTCGCGCGTACCGCGCGATTCGCGCCGTACCAGGGTGCCGTCCACCACGCGGTAGGACACGACCACCAGCTGCGAGGCTTCGTTCTCGTTATAGACCTTGCGCACCAGCGTGAAGCGGGCGTCGGCATACTGCAGGTTGGGACGGCGGCCGAGGATCTCGCGCCCGGCCAGGTGCTCGCAGTCGCTCTGCATCTGGGCAAAGGCCAGCTGCAGGCCGCGCGTGACCTCCATCTGCTCGACCAGCGCGATACGGGCGCGCACGATGCCGTCCAGCCCGCGCCAGCCGAGCACGGCCAGGATGGCGAGGATGCTGATCGCCACCAGCAGTTCGACCAGGGTGAAGCCCCGACGGCGTTTGTGGATGCGTGTCGTCATGTCCGCGAAGGCCTCAACACGAGCTGGACCAGTTTGACGATGCGGCGGGTCGGACGTTCGGCGTCAAACACCGAGACTTCGATCCGGCGCAATTGCGGGTTGGGGCTGGTCAGCACTTCCTCTTCACAAACCAGGTTCAGCTCGCCCTGCGGACAGGGGAAGTTACGCTTGCCGACCTCGGGGAATTCGCGGTTCAGGCGGATCAGCACCAGGCGGTTCTCGGCCGACCAGGTGGCCATCATGGAGGCGCGCAGGCCGTCGCTGTTGGAAGTCAGGCTGCCGACGGCGCGCAGGCCGGCGCCGAGCGCGGTGCCGACGATGACGAGGGCGACCAGCACTTCGAGCAGGGTGAATCCGCGTGCGCGCATGTGCATGCCCTATTCCACCGTGAAGTGGCCGATGCCGTCGGCACGGATCGCGACCGCATTGCCGCCGGTGGCAAGGGTCAGCACGAAAGGCTTGTCGACCGGTTCGCGCCCGAAGGTGATGCGCACCTGGTTGGGATCGGCGCCGGTGGTCGGCTGCAGCACCAGCTGCAGCGGGGCACTGCGGAAAGTGCGTTCACGCAGCAGGTCGTCGCGCGTGACCGGCTCCCAGCCGGTGTCGTTGCGCACCACGAAGCGGTAGCGCTCGGGATTGGCCTCGAAGGCGACCTGGCGATTGCGCACGATGGCTTCGTCACGCGCCAGCTGGAGCAGCAGGGCGATGCGCTGGGCTTCCTGCTGCAGGTCCTGGCGCGGAGAAGGGATGGCGTTGAGCGAAGCGAGGCCCAGCGTGATGCCGATGATGACCATCACGACCAGCAGCTCCACCAGGGTGAAGCCGTTGCTGCGTTGGGCGGCGCGGGCCCGCATCGGAATCCTTATTCCCAGGAACCGACGTCGGCATCCTCACCGGTGCCGCCGGGCTGGCCATCGGCGCCCAGCGAGAACACGTCCACTTCGCCGTGGATGCCTGGCGACAGGTACTGGTAAGCATTGCCCCACGGGTCCTTCGGCAGCTTCTCGATGTAGCCGCCGTCTTTCCAGCCGCCGGCGGACGGGCCCGCGGTCGGCTTGGTGATCAGGGCCTGCAGGCCCTGCTCGGTGCTCGGGTAGCGCTGGTTGTCGAGCTTGTAGAGCTTGAGTGCCTGCATCATGGTGGCGATATCGACCTTGGCGGCGGTGACGCGCGACTCGCCGGTACGGCCCAGCAGCTTCGGCACGACCAGGGCGCCGAGGATGCCGATGATGACCACGACGACCATGATCTCGACCAGGGTGAAGCCGCGTGCGCGGCGCTGCTTACGTTGCGAATCAATGTGCATGGGTTAATCTTTGTAAGGACGTCGGTTGAAGACAGACAGTATAAGGCCACATGCGGGCATGGGCTACCACGTGCGCGTAGGCAATTGTACTCGGGACGGCCTGGTTAACCCTGTCTTAATGAGAGCTTGTTCAGATGCTCATGCCGCCTGGCTGGCGCGGGCGGCGCAGACGGGGCAGGACGGGTTGCGGGCGACCTTGAGCGCGGTCCATTCCATGGCACGGCCGTCGAGCAGCAGCAGGCGCCCGGCCAGCGGCTCGCCGATGCCGGCCACCAGCTTCATGGCCTCGGCCGCCTGCATGGCGCCGACCACGCCGACCAGGGGCGCGAACACGCCCATGGTACTGCAGGCAACATCCTCGAAGTTGCTGTCCTCGGGGAACAGGCAGGCGTAGCAGGGGGCCTCGGGCCGGCGGATATCGAAGACCGAGAGCTGGCCGTCGAAACGGATCACGGCGCCCGAGACCAGCGGCTTGCGCGCCTCGACGCAGGCGCGGTTGACGGCGTGGCGGGTGGCGAAGTTGTCGCTGCAGTCGAGCACGACCGTCGCGGCGCGCACCAGTTCCCGCAGGCGCTCGCCTGCAGCCCGTTCGCGCAGCGCGGTGACATCGATGTCGGGATTGATGGCCAGCAGGGCTGCGCGGCCGGAATCGACCTTGGGCTGGCCGATGCGCGCGGTGGTGTGCATGACCTGGCGCTGCAGGTTGGTGAGGTCGACCTCGTCGTCGTCGACCAGGGTGATGCGGCCGATCCCGCTTGATGCCAGGTAGAGCGCGGCGGGGGAACCGAGGCCGCCGGCGCCGATGATGAGGGCGTGGGCGTCGAGCAGGGCTTGCTGGCCTTCGATGCCGATCTCGTCGAGCAGGATGTGGCGGGAGTAGCGCAGGAGTTGGGTGTCGTTCATCGTGCGTAGGGGTGTGCGACGAAGGTCAACTTGGGTTCCCGCCTGCGCGGGAACGACGGTCTTGAAGCTAGAGGTTTAAACAGCGCTGCGGCCGGCTACGCACAGAAGCACGTCGTCCCCGCGCAGGCGGGGACCCAATTTGCATGCGAAACGCAAACCTTATTTCTTGGCCGGCGCCTTGATCTCCGGCGGCTTGGTCTCCGTCCCCGGCAAGACCTTCGGCGCCGCCGGCTTGGCCTCGTCCGGCTCCGCCTTGGCCAGCTGTACCGGCTGCCCCTTGAAGTGATTGATCGCCTGCGCCAGCTGGAAATCGTCCTTGCTGCCGTAGTCGAGCGGCTTGCGGTCCTTCAGCTGGGCGATGGCGCGCTGCTGGGCCTCGAAGGCGTCCTTCTTCTCCTTGGCAGCAGGCGACTGGGTTTTCGCAAGCTCGCCTTCGCTGGCCAGGTGGCGCTGCAGGTCGGCCTCGCGCACGCGCAGCACGGCCAGGGCGTCGCCTTCCGCCGTTTCGTCCACGCGCATGTCGGGCACGATGCCGGTCGCCTGGATCGGGCGGCCCTTCGGGGTGTAGTAGCGCGCCGTGGTCAGCTTGACCGCGGTGTCGGCCGACAGCTGGCGCAGGGTCTGCACCGAGCCCTTGCCGAAGGTCTGGCTGCCCATGATGATGGCGCGCTTGTAGTCCTGCAGCGCGCCGGCCACGATCTCGGAGGCCGAGGCCGAGCCGCCGTTGACCAGCACCACCATCGGCACCGTCTTGAGCGAGGCAGGCAGGCCGGCCAGCGGATCGGCGCCGCGCTGGGAATAGAACTCGCGGCGGCCGTAGAACTGCTGGTTCGAATCCGGTAGCTGGCCCTTGGTCGAGACGATCAGTTGTTCCGGCTGCGGCAGGAAGGCCGCCGAGACGCCGATCGCGCCCGGCAGCAGGCCGCCCGGGTCGTTGCGCAGGTCGAGCACCAGGCCCTTGATCTGCGGGTTGTCGGCATACAGGGACTTGGCCTTCTTGGCCAGCTCCTCGACGGTGTTTTCCTGGAACTGGCTGACGCGCAGCCAGGCGTAGCCCGGCTCGATCATCCTGGCCTTGACGCTCTGGACCACGATTTCCTGGCGCTGCACCGGCACCACCCAGGGCTTGTCCTCGCCGCGGCGCGCAATGGTCAGCGTGACCTTGCTGCCGGCCTTGCCGCGCATGCGCTTGATCGCTTCGTCGAGCGACATGTTGCGCACCGGGACGTTGTCGATGCGGGTGATCAGGTCGCCGGACTTGATGCCGGCCTTGTGCGCGGGGGTATCCTCGATCGGGGCGACGATCTTGACGTAGCCGTCTTCGCTGGCCACCTCGATGCCGACGCCGACGAACTTGCCCTGCACCGCTTCCTTCATCTCGCGGAAGGCTTTCTGGTCGAGGTAGCTGGAATGCGGGTCGAGCGAGGCGACCATGCCGCCGATCGCTTCCGACAGCAGCTTCTTGTCCTCGACCGGCTCGACGTAGTCGGACTTGATCAGGCCGTAGACGTCGGCCAGCTGGCGCAGCTCGTCGAGCGGCAGCGGCGCGCCGGTTTCCTTTTGCGCATGGGCCGAGAACTGGAAGGAGGCGGCGACGCCGGCCACCATGCCCAGTCCGATCAGCCCGAAATTCTTTGCCTTACCCATGTGTGGTGCCCCTAGAATTTGATCCAGCTTGCCGGATCGAAGGCCTTGCCGCGATGCCTGAGCTCAAAGTATAGCCCCGATTCCTCGATACCGCCGGTATTGCCCGCGCTTGCGATCACCTCGCCGGCGCGCACCATGTCGCCGGGGCGCTTGAGCACCGCCGAGGCAAAGCCGTAGGTCGACAGGTATTCGCCGCCGTGGTCGATGATGACCATATTGCCCCAGCCGCGCATCCAGTCGACGTGCACCACCCGTCCCGGACCCACGGCCCGCACTTCGGCACCCTCCGGGGCAGTGAAGAACATGCCCTTCCAGGTCAGGCTTTCGGTACGGCGCGCGCCGAAACGGGCGCGGATATTGCCGCTGATTGGCGAGCTCAAGCGTCCCTTGAGGGCGGCGAAGGCGCCGGCCGGCGCCGGCGGTGCCAGCGGAACCTCTTGCTCCACCGTGCCCGGACGGGTTTCAGCCGGCTTATCGGCCGGCTTCTGCTCGGCCACTTTCGGCGGCGGCGCCTCGGGCTCGGGCTTGGCGACCGGCTTGCCGTTCTGGCGCGCGATGCGGTCGCGCTCGGCCTTCTCGGCGGCGGCCTTGGCGCGGGCCAGGGCGCGCGCCTGTTCCTCGGCCTGCGCCTTGGCCTTCGCCGCGGCCAGGGCCGCCTGGCGGCGGCGCTCGGCCTCGGCCTGCTCGCGGATCAGGCGCGACAGCCGGTCCACCAGCTCGGTCATGCGCTGCTCGTCGCGTTGCAGACGGTCGGCCTGCTTGCGCTGGTCGCTCAGGCGGGTCGACAGGTTCTGCATCAGCGCCGTGCGCTTGGCCTTTTCCTTTTCCAGCGTCTGCTTCTGTTGCTGCTGCTCGCCGGCGATTTCCTGCAGTTCCAGCTGGGCGTTCTCGACCTTGTCGCGATTGGCCTCGACTTCGACCAGGTTGGCGCGCAGCGAGCTCAAGAGCTTCGCCTGGGCCTGCGACACGTAGGCCATCATCTGCAGGTCGCGGTTGATGCGGTTCGGGTTGTCGCCCGACAGCAGCAGCTTGATGCGGTCTTCGTTGCCAGCCACGTAGTGCTCGCGCAGCAGTTGTGACAATTGTTTCTTTTGATTAACAATTGTCTGCTGCAGCCGCTCGCCCTGGGTCGACAGCTCGTTCAGGCGGGTGCTGGTCGCATCCTGTTCCTCGGCCAGCTCGCGCAGCGCGCGGTTGGCGTCGGAAATCGCGGCCTCGGACTCCGCCAGCTCGTCGGCGGCATCGGCCCGCGCATCCTCGGTGCGGGCGATGTCGCGCTTGATCGCCTCCAGCTTCTGCTGGATACCGGTGCGCTGCTTCTCCGCAGTCACCTTTTGGCGGCTGCGTTCGGTCTGGCGTTGGGCAAAGGCGGAATCGGACAGCGCGACCGCCAGTAATGCGCACAGGAGCGCACTACCGGCTGACTTCGTGAATGGCAAACGCAAGCTTACTTCGCCTTCCCTTGGTTGGCCACGGCCGCCACGGCGGCGGCGATCGCTTCCTGGTCGCCCAGGTAGTAGTGCTTGATCGGCTTCAGGTCGGCGTCCAGTTCATACACCAGCGGCTGGCCGTTGGGGATGTTCAGGCCGACGATGTCGGTGTCGCTGATGTTGTCTAGCATCTTGATGATGGCGCGCAGGCTGTTGCCGTGGGCCGAGATCAGGATCTTCTTGCCGGCGCGGATGGCCGGGGCGATTTCCTCGTCCCAGCATGGCATCACGCGGGCGACGGTGTCCTTCAGGCATTCGGTCAGCGGAATCTGCTCTTTCGACAGGCCGGCGTAGCGCGGGTCCTTGAAGGAGGTGCGGTCGTCGCCCTCTTCCAGCGCCGGCGGCGGGGTGTCGTAGCTGCGGCGCCAGACCAGCACCTGCTCGTCGCCGAACTTGGCCGCGGTCTCGCCCTTGTCCAGGCCCTGCAGGGCGCCGTAGTGGCGCTCGTTCAGGCGCCAGTCGTTCTTGACCGGCAGGTACATCATGTCCATCTCGTCCATGGCCAGCCACAGGGTGCGGATTGCGCGCTTGAGCACCGAGGTATAGGCCACATCGAAGCTGAACCCGGCTTCCTTGAGCACGCGGCCGGCGCTTTTCGCCTCGTTGATGCCCTTCTCGGTCAGGTCGACGTCGGTCCAGCCGGTGAAGCGGTTCTCGAGGTTCCAGGTGGATTCGCCGTGGCGCATGAATACGATTTTGTACATAAGCTCTTCTTTAGAGAATAAAAAATGCGATTGAAATCCGGTCCAGCATCTATTTTATAATGCGCCGATTCAGTTCAACCATTGGAACCCTTGTGAATTTCATTCTCGATAATATCTTCGTCGTAGCGATCGCCGTGATTTCGGGCGGCGCCCTGCTCTGGCCGGCCCTGGCTCCACGCGGCAAGCGCGCCACCCCGCTGCAGGCCACGCAGATGATCAACCGCGGCAAGAGCCTGGTGCTCGACGTGCGTACGTCGGACGAATTCGCTGCCGGCCACCTGCGCGACGCGAAAAACATCCCGCTGGCAGACTTGAGCAATCGGATCGGCGAGCTGGAAAAGTCGAAGAGCCGCACCGTCATCGTCGTGTGCCAGAACGGCGCGCGCGCGGACAAGGCGGTACGCCAGCTGCAGGCCGCCGGCTTCGAGGACGCGCATGCGCTCGAAGGCGGCCAGGCAGCCTGGGTCGCGGCCGGCCTGCCGGTGACTAAGTAAACATTTGGAAGGAAGCACCATGACCGCACACGTCGTTCTCTACCACACCGCCAGCTGCCCCTATTGCGTCCGCGCCGAGCGCCTGCTCGAAGCCAAGGGCGTGACCGACATCGAGCGCATCCGCGTCGACCTCGATCCTGAGCAGCGCCAGATCATGATGCAGCGCACCGGCCGCCGCACCGTCCCGCAGATCTACGTGGGCGATACCCACGTCGGCGGTTTCGACGACCTGTACGCGCTCGACCAGGCGGGCCGCCTGGATCCGCTCCTGGCCGGCCAGTAAGTACGCACTCAGCCTGGATTGACGGGCTTTGGTGACCATGACCGCGGGGGTATTGCATCAGAATTGATTTTGATACAATTGCCCTCGCGTTTGACCAAAGTACCGGGACGGCGCGTCCGTCCACCATCATTTAAAACGAAAGCGTTCCATGTCCGACGAAAACCTGCAACCAGTATTCCAAATCCAACGCGTCTACCTGAAAGACATGTCGCTGGAACAACCGAATTCCCCGGCTATCTTCCTCGAGCAGGAAGCACCGACCATCGAAGTGTCGCTGGACGTCGGCGCCGAATCGATCGCCGAAGGCATCTACGAGTCGACCGTGACCATCACCGTCACCGCCAAGCTGAAAGACAAGGTCGCTTTCCTGGTCGAAGGCAAGCAGGCAGGCATCTTCGAAGCCCGCAACATCCCGGCCGAGCAAATGGATCCGCTGCTGGGCATCGGCTGCCCGAACATCGTTTACCCTTACCTGCGCGCCAACATCGCTGACGTGATCAGCCGTGCCGGTTTCCCGCCGGTGCACCTGGCCGAGATCAACTTCGAAGCCTTCTACCAGCAGCGCCAGCAAGCCATGGCACAAGCTGCTGCTGCTCCGGCACAGTAAGTTCTACCATCCACGGGCATCGCTTGCGGTGCCCGTGCCTCCGGCGCCCCGGTCCACCCAGTCCTTCGGCCCGCCATGATTCCATCCCATCTCCTCGCAAGCCTGCTCCTGCTGGCAGCACCGGCTGCGTTCGCCCTGGATTTCAAGAGCGTCGGCGCGGCGCCGGTGGTCCTGTACGACACGCCATCCAGCAAGGGCACCAAGATGTACCTGGCGCCGCGCGGCATGCCGCTGCAGGTGGTGTCGAGCTATGGCGAGTGGGTCAAGGTGCGTGACGCCAACGGCGAGCTGGCCTGGACCGAAGCCAGGGGCCTGAGCGCACGCCGCAACGTGGTGGTGCGCACGCCGGGCGCCAAGGTCTTTGCCGGCCCCGAGGAGGGGGCGCAGGTGCTGATGACGGCCGACAAGGGCGTCGTGCTCGAACTGGTCGACCCGACCGCGATCACCTGGATCCGGGTACGCCACCGCGACGGCATCGACGGCTATGTCCGCTCGAACGACGTGTGGGGCCTGTGATTCCTTAAAACTATGCAGAAAAAACCATCCAAGATCACCGTCCTGGGCGCGGGCGCCTGGGGCACCGCCGTGGCCATCGCCCTGGCCGCCCGCCATGAGGTGCTGCTGTGGGGCCGCAATCCCGCACAGATGGCCGAAACCGAGGCAGCGCGCGAGAACCTGCACTACCTGCCGGGTTACCCGCTGCCGGCCGGCCTGCGTGTCGGCGCCGACTTCGAGGCCGCACTGGCGCACGTGAGCGATGCCGGCGAGGATGAGGCGCCGCTGCTGATCCTGGCCTGCCCGGTGGCCGGCCTGCGTCCGCTGCTGGGGCAGTTAAAGGGCCGCGCGATTCCGAATGTGGTCTGGCTGTGCAAGGGCTTCGAAGCCGGCACCGGCCTGCTGCCGCACCAGGTCAAGACCGAAGTGCTGGGCGATGCCGTGCCCGGCGCGGCGCTGAGCGGTCCCTCGTTCGCACAGGAAGTGGCGCGCGCCCTGCCCTGCGCACTGACCGTGGCCTCGAGCTCGGAAACCCTGCGCGAGCGCGTGGTCGCCGCGGTGCATGGCAACAACCTGCGCGTCTACTCCTGCGACGACATGATCGGCGTGGAAGTGGGCGGCGCGGTGAAGAACGTGATGGCGATCGCCACCGGCGCGGCCGACGGCCTGGGCCTGGGGCTGAATGCGCGCGCGGCCTTGATTACCCGCGGGCTGGCCGAGATCACCCGCCTGGGCGTGCACCTGGGCGCGCAGGCCGGCACCTTCATGGGGCTGACCGGCATGGGCGACCTGATCCTGACCTGCACCGGCGACCTGTCACGCAACCGCCGCGTGGGCCTGGCCCTGGCGCAGGGCAAGCAGCTGGACACCATCGTGGCCGAACTGGGGCACGTGGCGGAAGGCGTGCCGTGTGCGAAGTCGGTGCGCGCGCTGGCGCGCAGGCTGGGGGTGGACATGCCGATCACCGAGGCGGTGGCGGCGGTGCTGTTCGATGGGGTGTCGGCGACGGAGATGGTGCAGCAGTTGCTGGCACGGGATCCGCGGGATGAGTTGGCGTGAGCTAGTGGCTGCTCACGCAAAATTGGGTACCGGCCTTCGCCGGTACGACGTTGGTTTTGTCAGTGAGACACCGGCTTCGATCACGCAGCTAGCCGAAAGACCGTCGTCCCCGCGCAGGCGGGGACCCAAGTTCGTCGCGTTACGCTAACTCGTCAGAGCGCCGCGAATCATTCGTCGGCCCACCCGTCCTGACCGGCCCCAGCAAGATGGTCATCAAGGCCACCGCATCCTGGTTGGCCCGGATCGCATGCGGCACCCCGCCCTCCAGGTAAACCATCTCGTTCGGCCGCAACACGGTGGTGCGGCCATACGCGTCGAACGCGATCTCGCCTTCCAGGCACACCAGGGTCATCTCGCCCTCGACCCAGTGCTCGGGCATCGGCTTTTCCTTCGGTACCACGAGCCGGATCAGTTCCATGTGCTCGGTCTTCGCGAGCGCGATCGAGGTGAAATGGGCGATGTCGTCGTCGCCGCGCTGCAATGCGATGCGCTCGCCCGAAACTGCGTGTTGCAAGGCCATGTCGCCCTCCTTATTCGGTTGTATCGTCTTCTCTTGCCTCCGGCACGCTGCGCAGCCAGCTGACCAGCGCGAACGCATCCTTCATGCCGCTCGCCAGCTGCGGCACCAGCAGTTCCGGTGCGTTCAGCAGCAGCGGCACCTCGACCCACACGAAAAAGCTCTTCAGCTTCAGGTATTCCACCAGTGGGTGGTTGGGGTCGACGCCCTTCGGTGGACGCTGCAGCTTGTCTTCTTCCTGCAGGTCGCCATAGGTCGTGCGGAGATGCTTATTCTTCAACATTTTGCTGAAGCCTGTCGCATCGTTGACCACGTGTTCACGGATCGCCTTCAGGCGGTGCGCCGGCGGCAGGTATTCGCCCGCGCCGAACAGCAGGTTGCCGTTGGCCTCGATGTGGAAGTAATACGTCGGTCCGCCGGCCGCGCTCGGACGGCGCTTGTTGAGCGGCGCTATGCCGGCCGAGAAATGGGTTTTATAAGGACGCTTGTCCTTGGCGAAGCGCACGTCGCGGTGGATGCGGAACAGTGCCTTCTTGGGATCGCAGCCGGCCACCTGCTTATCAAACGTGCCCAGCTCCTGGATCAGTTCGGTGACCACTTGCAGGAATTCGGCGCGCAGGATGTCGTAGCGTGGTTTGTTCCAGAGGAACCAGGGCCGGTTGTTGTTTTCGCTGAGCTCGCTTAAGAATTGTGTGAGGTCACGCAGGTGCATGCAGGGTCCGGAATGAAGGTTTTTTATTGAGGCTGGCGCGGGCGCTTGCCGACGGTGACGTCGAGCGTGGACTCGCGGTTCTTGCGCAGGATGCGCAGCGGCGCCTTGTCGCCCGGTTCGAGCTGGGCGATGAGGTTGAGCATCTCGCTGGTATTCGCTACGTTCTTGCCGCCGACGGCCACCAGGATGTCGCCCGGGCGCATGCCGGCGCGGTCGGCCGGGCCGCCGCGCACCACGCCGGCAATGATCGCTCCGCTCGAGCGTCCCAGGCCGAAGCTTTCGGCCAGTTCGGGCGTGATGTCCTGCGACTCGATGCCGATCCAGCCGCGCACTACCTGGCCGTGCTCCACGATCGAATCCAGCACCTTCTTGGCGGTACTGACGGGAATGGCGAAGCCGATGCCGACCGAGCCGCCGGTCTGCGAATAGATGGCCGAATTGATGCCGAGCAGGTGGCCATTGGTGTCGACCAGGGCCCCGCCCGAGTTGCCGAAGTTGATCGCGGCGTCGGTCTGGATGAAGTTCTCGAAGTGGTTGATGTGCAGGTTGTTGCGCCCCAGTGCCGAGATGATGCCGAGGGTGACGGTCTGGCCCACGCCGAAGGGATTGCCGATGGCCAGCACCACGTCGCCCACGCGCGCCGCTTCCGGGTCGCCCAGCACCATCACCGGCAGCTTGTCCGCCGCGATGCGGATCACGGCAAGGTCGGTCTCCGGGTCGGTGCCGACTACGCGCGCCGCGGCCTTGCGCCCATCCGCCAGGCCCACTTCGATGACGTCGGCGCCTTCGATGACGTGGTTATTGGTCAGGATGTAGCCGTCGCCGCTGACGATCACGCCCGAGCCGAGGCTGGCCAGCTGCTCGTCGGGCGGCAGGCGGTCGCCGAAGAAGCGACGGAAGAAGGGATCCTTCAGCAGCGGATGGGTTTCACGCGAAGCCTTGCTGGTGAGGATGTTGACGACGGCCGGCATGGCGCGTCCGGCCGCATCGCGGTAGCTGCCGCTGGCCGGCAGGCGCGGGCCCTGCAGCACCGGCACCGCGGACGGGCCGAGCGCGACCTGGGTCGGCGCCCGCTGCAGCCACTCGGGCCGCATGGCGGAAATCACGAAATACAGCGCCAGCGCAACCGTGACGGCCTGCGCGAACAGCAGCCAGAAGCGCTTGATCGCTCCCGGCTGGCGCCGCGGGCGGATGCCCTGCGGCTTGAGTTCGTGGACGCTGTCTTTCACACCATTACTTCCTCAAGGAGTCGCGAATGTCGCGCAGCAGCAGGATTTCTTCCGCTTCCGCCGCGGTGGGCGCTTCGACCGGGCCGCGCAGGCGGTTCACCATGCGCACCATCAGGAAGATGATGAAGGCCAGGATGATGAAGTTCAGCAGGATGGTCAGGAAGTTGCCGTAAGCGAGAACGGCGCCGGCTTTTTGCGCCTCGGCCAGGGGCAAGTCCATGCCCTGGCCGTTCAGCGGCAGGTAGTAATTGGCGAAATCGAGGCCGCCGAACAACATGCTAATCGGCGGCATGATGACGTCCTTGACCAGCGAATCGACGATGCGCCCGAAGGCGGCGCCGATGATCACCCCGACGGCAAGATCGACGACGTTGCCGCGCATTGCGAACGTTTTGAACTCTCCCAGCATGGACATGTCTGTTCCCTTCGTTGTTATTGAGTCAAGCGATTTCATGATACCGCAAGCGGGAATGCTGCGGATGCACACGTGTATAACGGGTCTAAGCAGGTAAGGATATTCCTCTTGGATGTGTCCGCTTGATAATTTTTTTCCAATCGGTATTGCCCTTCACATATAATTTTGTGTTGCTGGAAGCTCTTTATTGATTCTTAAGATTCGTATTTTCACGGAGTGGGGTTGGTATGAGTATTGAAAAGCAGGTCGATTCAGGCCGACGCGGACTGCTCGTCGCGACATGCGCTGCAGGTGGCGTCGTCGGGGTGTCCACGGCGGGAGTTCTTGTTAGTACCTTCCAGCCGTCAGAGCGCGCGAAAGCCGCCGGCGCCCCGGTCGAGGTCGACATCTCCGACGTCAAGCCAGGCGATATGAAGGTGGTCGAATGGCGCGGCAAGCCGGTCTGGATCCTGCGCCGCACGCCCGAGATGATGGCCACCCTGGACAAGGCCGTGCCCGAGCTGGCCGATCCGAACTCCGAAAAACCCTATCAGCTGGAGACGCCGGAATACGCCAAGAACGCTTGGCGCGCCCGCGAAGAGCACAAGGAAGTGCTGGTCACGGTCGGCATCTGCTCGCACCTGGGCTGCTCGCCATCCTCGCGCCTGGCGTCGGGCCCCCAGCCCAACCTGCCCGACAACTGGCCGGGCGGCTTCCTGTGCCCCTGCCACGGGTCGACCTTCGACCTGTCGGCGCGCGTCTTCAAGAACAAGCCGGCGCCGACCAACATGGACGTCCCCCCTTACATGTACCTGTCCGATAACCGCCTGGTGATCGGCAAAGACGAGAAAGGCGAGGCATAACATGGGCGGACCATTCAAGGAAACCCAGGTTCCAGCGAACGCACCGGCCGGCGCCAAGGCCCTGGCCTGGGTCGACGACCGCTTCCCGCTGTCGAAGCTGTGGAACGACCAGTGGGGCAAGTACTACGCCCCCAAGAACTTCAACATCTGGTACCTGTTCGGCTCGCTGGCGATGCTGATCCTGGTGCTGCAGATCGTCACCGGCATCTTCCTGACCATGCACTACAAGCCGGATGCCAACCTGGCCTTCGGTTCGGTCGAGTACATCATGCGCGAAGTGCCGTGGGGCTGGCTGGTGCGCTACATGCACTCCACCGGCGCCTCGATGTTCTTCATCGTGGTCTACCTGCACATGGCGCGCGGCCTGATGTACGGCTCCTATCGCAAGCCGCGCGAGCTGATCTGGCTGTTCGGCTTCGCGATCTTCCTGTGCCTGATGGCCGAGGCCTTCTTCGGCTACCTGCTGCCATGGGGCCAGATGTCCTACTGGGGCGCCCAGGTGATCGTCAACCTGTTCGGTGCGATCCCCGTGATCGGCCCGGACCTGTCGCTGTGGATCCGCGGCGACTACGTCGTGTCGGACGCCACCCTGAACCGCTTCTTCGCCTTCCACGTCATCGCCCTGCCGCTGGTGATCCTGGGCCTGGTTGCCGCCCACCTGATCGCGCTGCACGAAGTCGGCTCGAACAACCCGGACGGCATCGAGATCAAGGACAACATCGGTCCGGACGGCCATCCGGTGGACGGCATTCCGTCGCACCCGTACTACTCGACCAAGGACTTCTTCGGCGTAGCGGCCTTCCTGGTGATCTTCACGGCGATCGTGTTCTTCGCGCCTGAAATGGGCGGCTACTTCCTGGAATACAACAACTTCCTGCCGGCCGACTCGATGAAGACCCCGCCGCACATCGCGCCGACCTGGTACTTCACCCCGTTCTACTCGGTGCTGCGTGCAACCACCGCCGACTTCATGTACGTGCTGATGGCCGCGGTCGCCGCCTACGTCGTGTTCATCTGGCTCAAGTCGCGCCTGGCCTTCAAGACTAAGCTGATCATCGCGGTGGTCGGCCTGGTGCTGGTCATCGGCATGCTGCCGCAGGTGCTGGATGCGAAGTTCTGGGGCGTGGTGCTGTTCGGTTCGTCGGTGGTGATCATCGCCTTCCTGCCGTGGCTCGACCACTCGCCGGCACGCTCGATCCGCTACCGTCCGGACTGGCACAAGTGGGTCTACATCCTGTTCGCGCTGTGCTTCGTGGCCCTGGGCTACCTGGGCACCCAGCTGCCGACGCCGGCCTACACGATCATCTCGCAAGTGGCGACCCTGCTGTACTTTGCGTTCTTCCTGTTGATGCCGTGGTGGAGCACGATGGGCCGGTTCAAGCCGGTCCCGACGCGCCTGACCTACTCGGCCCACTAATCGCAGACCAGAGCACAAGGACAAGAACATGAAATTTGCGAAGAAACTGATCGCGGTCCTGGCGCTGCTGCCGGGACTGGCATTTGCCTCCGAGGGCGGCTTCCCGCTCGAGCAGGCACCGGAGCGCAGCGACCTGTCGTCGCTGCAGAACGGCGCCAAGCTGTTCATCAACCACTGCCTGAACTGCCACTCGGCATCAAGCATGCGCTACAACCGCCTGCGCGACATCGGCCTGAGCGAAGAGCAGATCAAGAACAACCTGTTGTTTTCACAAGACAAGGTTGGCGGCATGATGACGACGGCGATGCGCCCGGACGACGCCAAGACCTGGTTCGGCGCCGTGCCGCCGGACCTGTCGGTGATGGCGCGCGCCAAGGCTTCGCCTTCGGGCACCGGCGCGGACTACCTGTACACCTACCTGCGCACCTTCTACAAGGACGACACCCGCCCGACCGGCTGGAACAACATGATCGTGCCGAACGTCGCCATGCCGCACGTGATGTGGCAGCAACAGGGCGTGCGCCAGGCGAAGTTCGCCGACGTGCCTGACCCGCACGAGGCCGGCAAGACCATCCACAAGTTCGTCGGTTTCGAGCAAGTCCAGCCGGGCACGATGTCCCAGAAGGAGTTCGACACCGCGACCGCCGACCTGGTTGCCTACCTGGTGTGGATGGCTGAGCCAGCGCAAGACCAACGCAAGAAGTTAGGCGTTATTGTGTTGCTCTTCATGACGCTTTTCGCCTTCATGGCTTGGCTCTTGAACAAGTCGTACTGGAAAGAAGTGAAGTAAATTCGCTTTCATTGCCCGGTTGGCTATAATACGGGCAATCATTTTTCGGGGTGAATCGCTAGGCGCTTCACCCCATTGTTTCTTAAGGAACTATAAACCATGATGGTTCTCTACTCCGGCACCACGTGCCCGTTCTCCCAACGCTGCCGCCTCGTCCTGTTCGAAAAGGGCATGGACTTCGAGGTGCGCGACGTCGACCTGTTCAACAAGCCGGAAGACATCTCGACCATGAACCCCTACGGCCAGGTACCGATCCTGGTCGAGCGCGAACTGATCCTGTATGAGTCGAACATCATCAACGAGTACATCGACGAGCGCTTCCCGCACCCGCAGCTGATGCCGGCCGATCCGCTGATGCGCGCCCGTGCCCGCCTGATGCTGTTCAACTTCGAGAAGGAACTGTTCGTCCATGTGCACGTGCTGGAAAGCGAGCGCAACAAGATGAACGACAAGAGCCACGACAAGGCCCGCAATGAAATCCGCGACCGCCTGACCACGCTGGCTCCGCTGTTCCTGAAGAACAAGTACATGCTGGGTGACGAGTTCTCGATGCTGGACGTCGCGATCGCCCCGCTGCTCTGGCGCCTGGACCACTACGGTATCGAGCTGTCGAAGACCGCGGCCCCGCTGATGAAGTACGCCGAGCGCATCTTCTCGCGTCCGGCCTACATCGAAGCGCTGACCCCGTCCGAGAAGGTGATGCGCCGCTGATGCAGTCTGCGGGCGCTGAGCGCGCCCGCATGCCGCATCGCCGGCTTCAGTGATTCAGTACGCGCCGGTTTCGGACGCCGCACAGGCGAATCCGCTAAACTGGCGCGCAAGCTTTGCTTTTTTTATCACGTCCATGTCAGAGATTTCCACCAAGCCCTACCTGCTGCGCGCCATCTACGAGTGGTGCACGGACAGCGGCTATACGCCCTACCTCGCGGTCAAGGTCGACTCCGCTACCACGGTGCCGATGGAGTACGTCCGCAAGGGCGAGATCATCCTGAACATCAGCTACGGCGCCACCTCGGGCCTCAAGATGGACAATGACGCGATCCACTTCCGGGCGCGTTTCAATGGCGTGTCGCGCGAGCTCTACATTCCGGTGCAGAACGTGCTGGCGATTTATGCGAACGAGAATGGCCAGGGGATGGCGTTCGAGGTGAATGTCACGGCGTCGGAGATGGCGCCTTCGTCTGCAGAGGAAGCTTCGGCACCTACCTTGTCCTCGGTGCCAGGCAAGCAGGCTGAATCGCCCGTCGAAACCACGACCGCGCCAGATGGCGATGACGAGCCGCCGAAGAAGGGTGGACGCCCAACGTTGACGCGCATCAAATAGCGTATAATCGTTGTTGCAAGATTAAGCCGACTTAGCTCATCAGGTAGAGCAGTTGATTTGTAATCATCAGGTGGCGGGTTCGAGTCCTGCAGTCGGCACCAGGTTTCATGTAAAAGCCCAGCTTCCCCAGCTGGGCTTTTTGCTTTCCAGCGCCGGCTAGTTCGCGGAGGCGAGTTCGCGCCCCGCAGCCGACGCCAGCGCCTGGCGGCCGCGCGCCGTTGGCGCAGGCCTGTTACGAGCCACCAGCTGATGGGAATGCCCTTGCACGCCCGGGGCGCCGGCAAGGCGGAAGTGGGAAACCAGCTGTTCCAGGCGGGCCGATTGTTCCTGCATGCTGGCGGCGGCAGCGGCGGCTTCTTCGACCAGCGCCGCGTTCTGCTGGGTCGTTTGATCCATCTGCACGAGCGCCGCATTGACCTGGTCGATGCCGATGCTCTGCTCGCGGCTGGCAGCCGCGATCTCGGCCATGATGCCGGTGACCCGTTCGACGCTGCTAACCACCTCGCCGATGGTGGCGCCGGCCTGCTGCACCAGGCTGGTGCCGTTGTTGACCTCGGAGACCGAATCGCCGATCAGCGCCTTGATTTCCTTGGCCGCGGTCGCGGAACGCTGCGCCAGGTTGCGCACCTCGCTGGCCACGACAGCGAAACCACGGCCCTGCTCACCGGCCCGTGCCGCCTCGACCGCGGCATTCAGCGCAAGGATATTGGTCTGGAACGCGATGCCGTCGATGACGCCGATGATGTCGACGATCTTGCGCGAGGCGGCATCGATGGCGCCCATCGTGTCGACGACTTGTCCGACGATCTGCCCGCCCCGCACCGCGACCTGGGCGGCATCCTGCACCAGCTTGTTGGCATGGGTGGCGCTGTCGGCGTTCTGGCGCACCGTCGAGGTAAGCTCTTCCACGGAGGCCGCGGTTTCCTCGAGCGCTCCGGCCTGCTGTTCGGTGCGGGCGGACAGGTCGAAATTTCCGCTGGCGATTTCCATGGAGGCGCCGGCAATCGCGCGCGTGCCCTGCTGCACCTCGGACACCACAGTGGCGAGGCCGTCGTTCATCGTCTGCATGGCGCGCATCAGATCGCCCACCTCGTCGCCGCGGTGCTTGTCGAAGCTGCCGCTCAGGTCGCCACCGGCGACCGACTCGGCCACACGCACGGCCTCCTTGAGGGGCCGGGCGATGCTGCGCGTGATCGCCACGGCAGCCAGGACGCCCAGCACCAGCATCAGGCCATTGAGCAGCAGCACGAGGCGTGCATGCGTTTCGAAGGATGCCTGGATCGCCTTGTTCGCCTCGTCGATCGTCTGGCGCTGCAAGGCATGCAGGCCCTGCACCGCTTCCGAATAGGTTTGCGCGGCCGGCTCGAATTCGCTCGTGTACAGGCGCTCGGCGGCGGCGGCATCGCCGGCCTTCTTGGCATCCATGACCGCCACTTTGGCCGCCTGGTATTTGGCGCGCAGCGACTTGATGTTCTCCAGCTTGGCCTTTTCTTCGGGAGAAGTGAGCAGCGGCTCGATCTGCTTGATCAGTTCGGTGGAACGGGCGACGCTGTCGGAAATCGTTTTGGCGAACACTTCGCTCAGGCTATTGTCGCTGCTGCGGGCGATCAGGGAAGTCCGGGCGATCGCGGAGTAGGTCATCGTGTACCAGCTCGACACCAGGCGCTCCTTGGCCAGGGGCACGGCCATCATCTGCTCGGTAGCCTGCGCACTGGACCGCGCAGCCAGCAGGGCAGAGCCCGTGGCGATCGTGGCAAGCACGAGGATCAGTGCGAAAGCGAATGCGAGGCGCGTACCGATGCGCACGTTATGAAAAAAGTAATTCATGGTTCAGCCGTGTCTCCTGGATATTTTTCTGACCCACGTCAAACGTCGCGTAGGATTATTCTTACAGGGTAAATATAGCTTGTGTCTTGGACAAAGGAGGAAAAGCTTGGATGATGAACAAGGAAATTTCCTGTCCATAGGAACTTTTGGTTGCTAGAATCCAACAAACACCATTTCCAGCTCAGCTTGGGCTGCCCTTGCCCAGCCGTCCGCCCGCCGCCAGGTAGGTCGACACGAAGCTGTCGAACCCGACATACCGTTGTGGAGGGTAGTGATTGGCCTGCCCCGGCCCTTTCGGCAAGGCCGCCCAGGTCCGTGCCACCTTGGGCATGACCTCGACGATCTCCCCCGCCTTGATCTCCTCGACGACGCCGAGGCCATGCAGGATCTCGACCGCGATCAGGTCTTGCGTCCGGGGCGAAAAATCCACGAGACCCAGCTTGCCGCCGTGATGCTGCCAGGTCGGCCGCGTGATCTGGTACATGCCGGCGGCAGTCGTCTTGCCGTCGATACCAGGTCCGGGGTGCGTCGACATATCGGTGAAGCGCCATCGGTCATTCGGCCGTCCTTTGAGGGCCCCATACTTGAAATCGTAGCCACCCCCTTCCGCGGCGGCGATCGCCTTGAGGAAGGCGGCGACATTCGGGTGCCGCAGATCTTGCGCATTGCGGGCGACACGCTCCTGCCGGGTGCCGGGCGGCTTCGCCTGGGCGCTGGGCTGCTTGTCCGACATGGTTCCTCCTGCTGGCGGCCGCTCTCACATCCATCTTAGGAAAACGGCACTGCATACGCTTGAGCAGGCGCAGCACCGGGCGCTGCGCTTGACCAAGATCACAAAGCCCACACCGCCAACTTGCGGCGGAGTAAAACGGTCTTTCAGGAAATGCTTGCTTAAAAGGACTTTAAACTGTGCCAAAATCCAGCACTGGAATATTTGTTTGACCACGATTTCACCCGGTGCTATAGTCGGGCCAAGCCAATGGTAACGTTTCCAAATTACCGAAAAATAATGGCGCAGAACGGAGACACGATGTTCACAGGACGCACCCTGGCGGCAGCCTGCGCATGGCTGTGCGCTGCTGCTTTGACGGATACAGCTTCGGCACAGGCTGCCGCATCGCTGCCATCCGCGCCCAAGGCAGAAGTCATCCACTGGTGGACATCCGGCGGCGAATCGGCCGCAGTGAAACAGGTCGCCCAGGCCTACCGCAATGCCGGCGGCATCTGGATCGACACCGCGATCGCCGGCGGCGACCAGTCCCGTGCCGTGACCATCAACCGCATCGTCGGCGGCAATCCGCCCACCGCGGCCCAGTTCAACACCTCCAAGCAGTTCCTCGACGTGATCGAAGCGGGGATGCTCAACAACGTCGACGCCGTCGCGCGCGCCCAGAACTGGGACCGGATGCTGCCGCCGCCGATCATCGACGTCATCAAGGTGGACGGCCACTATTACGCGGTGCCGCTGAACATCCACATGCAGACCTGGTTCTGGTATTCGAAGTCCGCCTTCCGGAAGGCCGGCATCACGAAGGAACCCGCGAGCATGCTTGAGTTCTTCGCCGCGCTCGACAAGCTCAAGGCGGCCGGCATCATCCCCCTCGCCCACGGCGGCCAGTCCTGGCAGGAGACCGTGCTGTTCTCGGCAATCCTGGCCAACATGGGCGGCAAGGAGCTGTACCTGAAGGCGATGCGCGACCGCGACCAGGCGACCCTGCTGTCGCCGGAGTTCCGCAAGGTGCTAACGGCCTTCAAACGTTTGAAATCCTATGTCGATGCCGGCTCGCCTGGTCGCAACTGGAACGACGCCACCGCCCTGGTCATCAGCGGAAAGGCCGGCTTCCAGGTAATGGGCGACTGGGCCAAGGGCGAGTTCACGAATGCACGCCAGGTCGCGGGCCAGCACTACGGATGTATGGCCGGCTTCACCTCGTCCGCGCCCTACCTGATCCAGGGCGACGTCTTCGTCTTCCCGCGCACCGACGACAACGGCGCCATCAAAGCGCAGCAGCTACTCGCAAACGTCGTGTCACAGCCGGCCCTGCAAGTCGGCTTCAGCAAGCTGAAAGGCTCGATCCCGGTCCGCACCGACGTCGACGCGGCCGAACTGGACCTGTGCGCCCAGAAGGGCATCGAAATCATGAAGGACCGCGCGCGCCAGGCCGGCGTGACGGAGGTCTACCTCACGCCGGACCAGAACGGCGCCATGCAGGACGTCCTTACCGCCTACTGGAACACGAACATGCCGGTCGAACGCGCCCAGAAGAGCATCGCCAACGCCCTCAAATACTGACCGTCATGCTCACCCTGCGCGCCCACAAGATCAGTCCACACCTCGCCTTGCTGCCGATGGCGCTGACGGTGCTGGTCGCCTATGTCGGCGCGGCCTTGTGGACCTTCCGCACCTCGTTCACCGCCTCGCGTACCTTCCCTTCCGATCACTTCATCGGCGCCGCCCAATACGTGCGCCTGTTCGACAACGAGCGCTGGCTGATCTCGCTGAACAACCTGGCCGTCTACGGCGCGCTGTTCATCGCCGCCTGCATGGTCCTCGGCTTCCTGCTGGCCGCCTTCATCGACCAGAACGTCAATGGCGAAGGCTTCCTGCGCACGGTCTTCCTCTACCCTTACGCGATGTCCTTCGTCGCCACCGGCCTGGTATGGCAGTGGATGCTGGCGCCGGGCGCCGGCATCGAAGGGGCGGTGCGCCAGCTCGGCTTCGCGGATTTCAGCTTCGATTGGATCATCGACCAGGAAATGGTCATCTACACCATCGTCATCGCCGCCGTCTGGCAGGCGTCCGGCCTGGTGATGGCGATGATGCTGGCCGGCCTGCGCGGGGTCGATCCCGAGATCTACAAGGCGGCGCGCCTGGACGGCATCCCTGCCTGGCGCGTCTACCTGCGGATCGTGCTGCCCATGCTGGGGCCGACCATCGCCACCGTCTTCCTGCTGTTGTGCACCGCCGTGGTCAAGCTGTATGACGCGGTGGTGGCGATGACCGGCGGCGGCCCCGGTACCGCCAGCGAGGTGCCGGCCAAATTCATCATGGACCACCTGTTCCTGCGTTCGAACATCGGGCTGGCCTCCGCCGGCGCGGTCACCCTGCTGATCCCGGTACTGGTCCTGCTGGCGCCCTACGCCTACGCACGCAGCCGGAGGAACCGCGCATGAGCGACACCACCCTGCAGGCCCCCGTGATGACATTCGCCGCACCAGCCACCAGCCGCAAGCGTATTCGTCCTGCGCGTATCGGCGTCTACGCTTTCCTGTTCAGCGCCGCGCTGTACTTCCTGCTGCCGCTGTACGTCATGATCATCACCTCCTTCAAGTCGATGGACGAGATCCGCAACGGCAATGTGTTCGCACTGCCGCTGCTGGCGACCGTCGAGCCGTGGACGAAGGCCTGGAGCCAGGTCAGCGGCGGCTTCTGGAATTCGGTGGCGATCACGGTGCCGAGCACCGTCATCCCGATCCTGCTGGGCGCCATCAACGGCTATGCGCTGTCGTTCTGGCGTCCGCGCGGCGCGAATGTCCTGTTCGGCGTGCTGCTGGCCGGCGCCTTCATCCCGGTGCAGGTGATGATCTACCCGCTGGTGTGGATGATGGCGCGTGCCAGCGTGTTCGGCTCGCTGCCGGCCATCGTGCTGGTGCACGTCATCTTCGGCATGCCGATCATGACCCTGCTGTTCCGGAATTACTACGCCTCGGTGCCGCACGAGCTGTTCCAGGCCGCGCGTATCGACGGCGGCGGCTTCTGGCGCATCTTCCTGCAGGTGATGCTGCCGATGTCGCTGCCGATCGTGGTGGTCGCCGCCATCATGCAGATCACCGGCGTGTGGAATGACTACATCCTGGGCCTGGTGTTCGCGGGCCGCGACAATGCGCCGATGACGGTGCAGCTGAATAACGTGATCAACACCACCACCGGCACCCGCCTGTACAACGTCAACATGGCCGCGACCATCCTGACGGCGGCGCTGCCGCTGGCGATCTACTTCATCTCGGGACGCTGGTTCGTGCGCGGTATCGCCGCCGGCGCCGTGAAAGGCTGAACTCCATGTCGAACGTCCATCTGCGCAAGCTGTGCATCACCCGCGGCAGCAACCAGGTCATCCGCGACCTCGACCTGCACATCGAGCCGGGCGAATTCCTGGTCCTGCTCGGGCCCTCGGGCTGCGGCAAATCGACCCTGCTGCACAGCATCGCCGGCCTGATCGACCTGGCCGAGGGGTCGATCGAGATCGGCGGCCGCGACATGAGTTACGCCGACCCGAGCGAACGCGGAATCGGCATGGTGTTCCAGTCGTATGCGCTCTACCCGACCATGACGGTCGAGAAGAATATGTCCTTCGGCCTGCGCATCTCGGGCGCGCCAAAAGCAGAGATCCAGCGCCGCGTACAGAAGGCGGCCGAGATGCTGCAGCTCGAGTCGCTGCTGGACCGCAAGCCGGCCCAGCTCTCGGGCGGCCAGCGCCAGCGCGTGGCGATCGGGCGTGCCCTGGTGCGCGAAGCCGGCGTCTACCTGTTCGACGAACCGCTCTCGAACCTGGACGCCAAGCTGCGCGCCGAACTGCGCCGCGAACTGAAACTGCTGCACCAGAACCTCGGCTCGACCATGGTCTATGTGACCCACGACCAGGCCGAGGCGATGACCCTGGCCACCCGCATCGTCGTGATGCAGGGCGGCCGCATCCAGCAGATCGGCACCCCGGGCGAGGTCTACGAGCGCCCGGCCAACCGCTTCGTGGCCGGCTTCCTCGGTTCTCCTTCGATGAATTTCATCGAAGGAGAACTCGACGTGCAGCGCCGCTTCAGCGCCGGTGCGCTTGCCTTGAACCTGGCGCCGGACTGCGTGGCGCCGTCAGGCGCGGTGACGCTGGCGGTGCGGCCGGAAGACATCCACCTCGGCGAGGACGGTCCTCTGCAGGCCAGCGTGACGCTGGTCGAGCCGATGGGGAACCACCAGGTGGTCTGGCTCGACTGTGGCGGGCACCAGCTGTCCAGCATCGTGCATGACCCGCGGCCACTCGCGAGCGGGCAAGCGCTGCGCTTCGGCATCGATGCGGCACGTGTGTCGCTGTTCGATCCGGCCAGCGGCAAGCGCCTTTAAAGACAGGTGTCAGTGTCAGATGAATGCAGTATGCTTCAGTGTTTTTCGAATAACCGTTTACCGATGAAGGATCGTCAGTGGCAACCATCAAGGACGTAGCGCGTCTCGCCGGCGTCGGCCTCGGTACCGCCTCGCGCGTGGTCAGCGGCAAGGGTTCGGTGTCGCCGGCCACGCTGGAACGCGTGCGCAAGGCGATCGACGAGCTCGGGTTCCGGCCTTCGCACGCGGCGCGCGCCCTGCTGTCCGGCACCAGCCGGATGGTCGGCGTCTACATCCCTGTCCTGAGCGGTACCTTCTACACCCCGATCCTGCAGATCATCGACACCGAGCTGCGCGCCGCCGGCCTGCACATGGTGGTGGCCTTCGGGGTCGGCCTGGGCGACGCACGCCGCCAGGCCATCGAGGGCATCGAGTTCCTGATCGAGCGCGGCTGCGACGGCATCGTCATGATGACCAGCGCCCTCACCGACGAGGACCTGGCCACCCTGGGCGGCAAGCAGAAACAGATCGTCGCGCTGAACCACGAGTTCAGCCAGATCCCGGACCAGTGCTTCACGGTCGACCACGCGCTGGGCGGACGTCTGGCTGCGCGCACCCTGCTCGACTACAAGCACCGCGACATCGCCGTCATCGCCGGTCCCGCGGCGCTGGCCGACAACGTGGCCCGTGTCGACGGCTTCATGCGCGAACTGGAAGCGGAAGGTATCGACACGGACAAGGTCTGGGTCACCGAGAGCGACTTCTCGCCGCAAGGCGGCTGGTCCGCGGCCAAGGAGCTGGTCGATTCGGGCTATCAATGCACCGCCCTGTTCTGCGCCAACGACGAGATGGCGGTGGGCGCCCTCGCCTACTTCCAGGAGGCCGGCATCAGCGTGCCGCGCGACCTGTCGGTGATCGGCTACGACGACACGCCGAGCGCCGCGTTCTCGGCCCCGCGCCTGACCTCCGTGCACATGCCCTGGCGCGAGATGACGCTGAACGGCCTGAACGCCCTGCTCAACCGCTGCTACGACCTGCACCGCCCGGTGACACGCACTTTCCCGGTGAGCGTGACGCTGCGCGCTTCGCTGGCAAAAGTGCCTGGTACGACGCGAAACAAGAAGAAATAAGAAGGCACGGCCGCGCGCCGTCCTTTTTTTTAGATTGCAATTGGAAAGCTTTCCAAATATCCTAGCGTAACGAGCTAACACAGACCAGACCATGACAAAAGCATCCCGTCCCGAGCCGAGCGCGCCAATGCGCGGCGATTTCGCCCCCGACTTCTTGTGGGGCTGCGCCACCTCCTCCTACCAGATCGAAGGCGCCGGCCAGGAAGACGGCCGGGTCGAATCGATCTGGGACCGCTTCGCCGCCACCCCGGGCAAGATCAAGGACGGCTCGAACGGTTCGGTCGCCTGCGACCACTACCACCGCTGGCCGGAAGACTTCGACATCGGCCGCGACATGGGACTGAACGCCTACCGCTTCTCGATCGCCTGGCCGCGCATCTTTTCGGAGGTCGGCGGCAAGCCGAACGAAAAGGGCCTGGATTTTTATTCGCGCCTGGTGGACGGCATGCTGGAGCGCGGCCTGCAGCCCTGGGCCACGCTCTACCACTGGGACCTGCCGCAATTCCTCCAGGACCGCGGCGGCTGGAACGAGCGCGCCACCGTCGACGCCTACCTGGCCTTCGTCGATGCGGTGACGCGCCGCCTGGGCGACCGCGTGCAGCACTGGATCACCCACAACGAACCCTGGTGCACCTCGATCATCGGCAACTTCGAAGGCTGGCATGCGCCCGGCAATACCGACTTCAAGACGGCGCTGCAGGTGGCCCACCACGTGCTGCTCTCGCACGGCAAGGCGGTGCCGCTGATCCGCGCCAACGTGCGCAATGCGAAGGCCGGCATCGCCCTGAGCCTGCATCCGGTGCGCGCGGCCAGCAATCAGCCCGAGGACATTGCTGCGGCCGAGCGCCACGACGGCCTGCGCTACCGCTGGTTCCTCGACCCGCTGTACGGCCGCGGCTATCCGAAGGCGACGCTGGACGCCATCGGCGACGCCGCCCCGGTCGTGCTGCCGGGCGACCTCGAGGCCATCGCCGTGCCGACCGATTTCCTCGGCGTGAACTACTACTTCCCCGAGACCATCCAGCACGACCCGGCCCATGCGCCGCTGTCGGCGCGCGTGCTGCCGCCGGCGCCTGGCGCCGAGACCACCTACATGGGCTGGGAAGTGGCGCCGCAGGGCCTGGCCGAACTCCTGCTGCGCATCGAGAACGACTACCATCCGGGCCCGATGTACATCACCGAGAACGGTTCCTGCTATGCGGACGAAGTGAATGCGCAATGCGAGATCGACGACGTCGAGCGCCGCCACTACCTGATGCGCCACCTGGCCGCGCTGAAGTCCGCTATCCAGGACGGCGTGCCGGTGAAGGGCTACTTCGCCTGGAGCCTGCTCGACAACTTTGAATGGGCCGAGGGCTACCTGAAGCGCTTCGGCCTCACCCACATCGACTACACGACCCAGGAGCGCCGCCTGAAGGGCAGCGGCAAGTGGTACCGCTCCTTCCTGCGCGGCGAATAAACCAACAAACAGCGAGACGACCCATGACACCCATGCTTCGCAACCCGGTATTGGCGCTTGCCATTGCGCTTTCCTTTCCAGCCGCCGCGGCACCCTTGAGCGACTGGCCGCAGGTGCGCAGCGCCATCGCGAACGATGCCGCGCTCGAGCAGCGCGTGCGCGACATCGTCGGCAAGATGACGCTGGCGCAGAAGGTCGGCCAGATGACCCAGCCCGAGATCAAGAGCGCCACGCCGGAAGACGTGAAGCGCTACTACCTCGGCTCGGTGCTCAACGGCGGCGGCAGCTGGCCGAACGGGAACAAGCATGCGAAGGCGGCCGAGTGGCTGGCGCTGGCGCAGCGCTACCACGAGGCCTCGATGTCGACGGACATGACGGTCAAGGTGCCGGTCGTGTGGGGCACGGACGCGGTCCACGGCCACAACAACGTGTTCGGCGCCACCCTCTTCCCGCACAATATCGGCCTCGGCGCGGCCCGCAATCCGAAGCTGCTGGAAGAAATCGGCGCGGCCACCGCCAAGGCCACGCGCGCCAGCGGCATCGCCTGGGTGTTCGGTCCGACCCTGGCCGTGGTGCGCGACGACCGCTGGGGACGCACTTACGAAAGCTATTCCGAGAACCCGGAGGTCGTCAAAAGCTATGCCGGCGCCTACGTACGCGGCATGCAGGGCATGCTGAAGGACGATGCCAACACCATCGCCACCGCCAAGCACTTCATCGGCGACGGCGGCACCGAACACGGCAAGGACCGCGGCGTCAACAAGTCCAGCAAGTCGCAGATGATCAACATCCACGGCGCCGGCTACTACCCTGCATTGGCGGCGGGCGTGCAGACGGTGATGTCCTCCTTCAACTCGTGGAACGACGTCGCCGGCGGCAGCAACTACGGCAAGATGCATGGCAGCCGCGTCATGCTCACCGAGGTGCTCAAGACGAAGATGGGTTTCGACGGCTTCGTCATCACCGACTGGAACGGCCACGGTGAAGTACCGGGCTGCAGCAACGACAGCTGCGCTGCGGCGATCAATGCCGGCAACGACATGGTCATGGTGCCGGACGACTGGAAGGCCTTCATCGCCAACACGATCAGGCAGGTGGAAAGCGGCGCGATCCCGATGGCGCGCATCGACGACGCGGTGAGCCGCATCATCCGCGTCAAGCTGCGCGCCGGCCTGTTCGGCAAGAGCCCGGCGCAGAACGCCTATGCGGGCAAGGATGAGGCGATGCAGCCGCGCGAGCTGGCCCGCCGCGCGGTGCGCGAATCGCTGGTGCTGCTCAAGAACGACAGCCCGGTGCTGCCGATCGCACGCGGCAAGAAGATCCTCGTGGTCGGCAAGACCGCGGACGATTTATCGAACCAGACCGGCGGCTGGTCAATTACCTGGCAGGGTACGGCCAATACCAATGCCGATTTCCCGAATGCCGACACGGTGCTGGCCGGTATTCGCGAGGCCGCCGGCAAGGACAATGTCACGTTCAGCGCCGACGCCAAGGGTGTCGATGTAGCGAAGTTCGACGTAGTGGTGGCGGTGATCGGCGAGCGTCCGTATGCGGAAGGCGACGGCGACATCGGACCCAGCGGCACCCTGCGCCACAGCGGCCGCTATCCGGAAGACCTGGCTGTGCTGCAGGCGGTTGCCGGCAAGGGCAAGCCGGTCGTCACCGTGTTCGTCTCGGGCCGTCCGCTCTACGTGAACGACCTGCTCAACCTGTCGGACGTCTTTGTCGCCGCCTGGCTGCCGGGCACCGAGGGAAAAGGTGTGTCCGACCTGCTGGTCGGCGGGTCCAAGCGCTACGACTTCACCGGCAAGCTGCCGTTCTCGTGGCCGAAGTCGGCTTGCCAGACCGACCTGAATGTCGGCGACAGGAACTACGCTCCGCTGTTCGCCTACGGCTACGGGCTGAAGGCATCCACCCGCTCGAAGGTCGGCAAGCTGGACGCCACCTACCCGGCCGGCGGCTGCGGCGCGAGCAGTAGCTTACCGGTGTTCAGCCAGGCCGACCGCGCCAGCTTCCCGCTGACGATCCGCAGCGGACAGCAGCAGCTGGTGCTGGGCGCCGACCTGAATGCGAGCTTCAGCCTGCCGGGCGTCACCGTGCAGACTTCGCAAGTGAACACCCAGCAGGATGCCAAGCTGGTGACCTGGACCGGCCCGGCCACCGTCGAGGCGCGTGGTGCGCGGCCGATGGTGTTGCCAGCGGCGGCCAGCGCCAACGCGGCCCTGCGCTTCGACACCATCGTGTCCGCCGCGCCAAGCGGCAAGGTTTCGATGCGCATGGGTGGCGGCACGCTCGACACCACGGCCCTGTTCAAGCGCCTGGCCGGCAAGGGCAAACAGACCGTCAAGATTCCGCTGGCCTGCTTCCAGGCGAAAGGTACCGATCTCGCCAGGGTGGACACGCCGTTCAGCGTCAGCAGCGACGCGGCCTTTGCCGCCGCCTTCACCAATATTGAGATCGTCGGTGGTGCAGCGGACGAGCCGGACGCTGTGCGCTGCGAGGAACTGCAATGAAGCTGCTGGCCGACATCGGCGGCACCAATGCCCGCTTCGCCCTGCAGTCGGGCGATGGCTTCGACGATATCGAGGTGCTGGCCTGCGCCGACTACCCAACCCTGGGCGACGCCATGCAGGCCTACCTCGCCAAGGCTGCAGCGCGCGGGCTCGCGGCCGACAGCGTGCGCCACGCGGCCATCGCGATCGCCAACCCGGTCGAGGATGACCGGGTCAGCATGACCAACCACCACTGGAGCTTTTCCATCGAAGCATTGCGCCGGCAGCAAGGGCTGGAGACGCTGCTGGTGGTGAACGATTTCGCCGCGCTGGCGATGTCGCTGCCGCACCTGGCGGCGGAGGGACGCGAGCGCATCGGCGGCGGCATCGACCTGCCGAACCGTCCCATCGGCCTGATCGGCCCTGGCACCGGCCTGGGCGTATCCGGCGTCATCCCGGCGGCCGGCCGCTGGTTTGCACTGGCCGGCGAAGGTGGCCACGTCAGCTTCGCGCCGTCGACCAGGGAAGAAGTGGCGATCCTGGAAACGCTGTGGAGTGAATACGGCCACGTGTCGGCCGAGCGCCTGCTGTCGGGCATGGGCATGGAACTGATCCACTGGGCGCTGACCGGCAAGCGCCTCGACGCACCCAGCATCACCGGCGCCGCCATCGATGGCAGCGACGCCGACTGCGTGAAGACCGTCGAGACCTTCTGCAGCATCCTCGGCAGCGTGGCCGGCAACGTCGCGCTGACCCTGGGCGCGACCGGCGGCATGTACATCGGCGGCGGCATCGTGCCGCGCCTTGGTAAAATGTTTACCGAGTCAAGCTTCCGCGCGCGCTTCGAGGACAAGGGGCGCCTCAGCCCCTACCTCGCACGTATCCCGACCTATCTCATCACCGAGCAGTACCCGGCGCTGCGCGGCGTGTCCGCGATGCTGTCGGATCACATCGCGGCACTGCAATAACCACGGAGACCCCATGCACAACGCAGCCCAGAATCCTTCGCCCGCGGCGGCGCAGGCCCTCGAGTCCGAGCATAACCCCCATACCGGCGCGCTCGTCATCGTCACCATCCTGTTCTTCATGTGGGGCCTGCTCACCTCGCTGAACGACGTGCTGATCCCGCACCTGAAGTCGATCTACACCCTCACCTACCTGCAGGCGATGCTGGTGCAGTTCTGCTTCTTCGGCGCCTATTTCGTCGTGTCGCTGCCGGCCGGGATCTTGATCAAGAAGATCGGCTACCAGAACGGCGCCGTCACCGGCCTGATGATCGCGGCGGCCGGCTGCGCCCTGTTCTATCCGGCCTCGACGCGCGGCTACGGCCTGTTCCTGTTCGCCTTCTTCGTGCTGGCGAGCGGCATCACGATCCTGCAGGTGGCGGCCAATCCTTTTGTGACCGTGCTCGGGCCGGCGCGCACCGCGTCGAGCCGCCTCACCCTGACCCAGGCCTTCAACTCGCTCGGCACCACGGTGGCACCCAGCTTGGGCGGCATCCTGATCCTGTCGACCGTCGCGCTGAGCGCGGACCAGCTGGCGACCCTGCCGGCAGCCGAACAGGCGGCGCACAAGGCGGCGGAAGCGGCCGCGGTGCAGGGTCCCTACCTGGGCCTGGCGGCGGCGCTGGCAGTGCTGGCGGTGCTGTTCGCGGTGGCGAAGCTGCCGAAGATCAGCCATGCGGACGACGGCAAGCCCGCCGTCGACGGCAAGGGCGGCGCCATGGCCTACCGCCACCTGGTGCTGGGCGCGGTCGCGATCTTCCTGTACGTGGGTGCGGAAGTCAGCATCGGCAGCTTCCTGATCAACTTCCTCGGCGAGGGCAACATCGCGGGCCTGAGCCACGCGGATGCGGCGCAGTACGTCAGCCTGTACTGGGGCGGCGCCCTGGTGGGCCGCTTCATCGGCTTCGCCGTGATGCGCTACGTCAGCCCGGGCAAGACCCTGGCCGTCAATGCGCTCGGCTCGATCCTGCTGGTGCTGCTGGCGACCTTCGGCGACGGCCAGCTGGCCATGTGGGCGATCATCGCGGTCGGCCTGTGCAATTCCATCATGTTCCCGACCATCTTCAGCCTGGCCCTGCACGGCCTGGGCAAGTTTACCGGCCAGGGGTCGGGCATCCTGTGCATGGCCATCGTCGGCGGCGCGATCGTCCCCTTCGTGCAGGGCATGTTCGCCGACACCATCGGCCTGCAGCCGTCCTTCCTGGTACCGGCCGTGTGCTACCTGTTCATCCTCTACTTCGGCCTGAAGTACGCGAACCTGCACAAGCAGCCTGTGACGGCTGCCTGAGTTCTAGGAATGCCCGCCGCTGCGCAGCGCGTTCATCAAGTCGATGAAGCGCCGCGCCGCCAGTCCCGGCGGGCGCTCGTTGTTCCAGATGACGTCGACGAAGAAGCGCAGCACGTTGGTGAAGTTCGCGGTCGGGATCTGCACCAGTTCACCGTGCTCCAAAGGCTCGCGCACGAAGCCGGAAGGCAGCCAGGCCCAGCCCAGGCCAGCCTTCACCAGCGCCAGCGCCGCGGCTGGGTTATCGGTCCGCCATTGCAGGCGCGCGACCGCGATGCGCTTGTCGACCTGCTCGGTATCGCGGCCGGCGACCAGCACCTGGCGCTCGGCGAGCAGGTCCTCGTCGCGGATGGCTTCCTTGCCCATGCGTTCGCACAGCGGGTGCGCAGGGGCGACCACGGCGACCAGCCTTTCCTCGGCCACCTCTTCGAAGGCTTCGTAGGGTTCGCGCCCGTAGCGCTCATAGACCAGGGCCAGGTCGGCGCGCCCGCTCTGCAGCATGGCCAGCGCGTCGGCCTGCGGCGCGGTGAGCACTTCCACCTTCAGCAGCGGGTATTCCAGCGCCAGCCGGCGCAGCGCTTCGCTCCAGGGCGTCGCCGCCAGCAGCTCGGGCACCAGGGCGACCCTCAGGGACGACTCCAGTCCCCGGGTCAGCGACAGCGCATGGCTGTTCAGGCGCCCCAGCTGTTCGAGCAGCAGGCGCGCCTGCGGAACCAGCACGGCGGCATGCGCCGTCGGCTTCGGTTCGCGGCCGCTGCGGTCGAACAGCTGCAGGTCGAGCTCCGCTTCCAGGTTGGCGATCGCCATGCTGACGGCGGACGGCACCCGCCCCAGTGCGCGCGCGGCGGCGGAGAAGGAACCGTGGTCCACCGCCGCCAGGAAGACAGTCAGCTTATCGAGATCGAAGGCCATCTTTCAATATTACTGACAACTCCTGACTTTTTCCATCTCCTTTGCAGATATATGATGCGGCCCATCGTATTTTTTGAAGGAAGCATCATGGCGTGGATCGTTCTCGTTGTCGCAGGCCTGTTCGAAATCGTCTGGGCGGTCGGCCTCAAGTACACGGAAGGCTTTACCCGCCTGTGGCCCACGGTCGGCACCGTCGTGGCCATGGCGGTCAGTTTCGGCTTGCTCTCTTACGCGCTGAAGACCCTGCCGGTCGGGACGGCCTATGCCGTGTGGACCGGCATCGGTGCGATCGGCACGGCGATCGTCGGCATCGTGCTGCTGGGCGAGTCGGCCTCGCCGGCGCGGCTGCTGTGCATCGCGATGATCGGCGCCGGCATCGTCGGCCTCAAGGTGGTGTCGTCCTGAGCCTCATTCGAGCTCGCGCCACCACGGCTTGCCGGCGTGCGGCGCCGTGAGGTCGAGCGGCTCGCCCATCTCCGGCGTCGTCAGCTTCACGTCGCTGGTGGAGGCCAGCGCCGAGATCCGCTCCAGCGGGTCCTGCCAGCGGTGCAGGGCCAGGTCGAAGGTGCCGTTATGGACCGGCAGCAGCCACTTGCCCTTCAGGTCGAGGAAGGCTTGCAGGGTCTCTTCCGGCTGCATATGCACTTCGGGCCACTGCTTGTCGTAGGCGCCGGTTTCCACCATGGCGACGTCGAAGGGACCGAAACGCTCGCCGATCTCCTTGAAACCCTTGAAGTAGCCGCTGTCGCCGCTGAAGAACAGGCGCAGCTCATCGTGCAGGATCACCCAGGAAGCCCACAGCGTGGTATCGCGGTCGCCCAGGGTACGGCCCGAGAAATGCTGGGACGGCGTGGCGATGAAACGCACGCCATCGATCGTCGCCTCCTCCCACCAGTCGAACTGGCGCACCTTGCTTGCTTCGACACCCCACTGGACCAGGCGGTCGCCGACGCCGAGCGGCGCCAGGAAGTGGCTGGTTTTGGCGGCGAGCTGCATGATCGCGGCATGGTCGAGGTGGTCGTAATGGTCGTGCGACAGGATCACGGCCTGGATCGGCGGAAGCTCCTCGATGGAGACCGGCGGCGCATGGAAGCGCTTCGGGCCAGCCCAGCCCACCGGCGAGGCACGCTCCGAGAACACCGGATCGGTCAGGTAGAAGGCGCCGCCCAGCTTGAACAGGATGGTTGAATGGCCCAGGCGGAACAGGGACTTGTCCGGCGCGGCGAGCAGGTCGGCACGGCTCAGGGCGCGCACCGGGATGGCCTGCGCCGGCATGGTGCCCGCCGGCTTGTTGATCATGGCGTTCCACCACAGCCCGACCATTTCGCCGAAGCTGTACTCGCGCATCTTGATCGCGTTGCGGAATTTGCCGTCCGCGAACTGGGGAGACTGCGCATGCGCAGGAACGGCGGCGGAAGCGAGGCTGCAATAAGTCATGATGGCGGTGATCCCGAGGATGAGGGTGGCGAGCAGGGTGCGCATGGGGGTTCGATTCCTTAAAGTACACTACACAGTGTAGTTTCACTTTTTGGAAAAGTAAACTGGTCGGTGTAAAATTAAGCGATGAACGAGATCCGCCTCACCGACCGCAAACGCTTGGCCATCATCACGGCGGCCGCCGCGCAGTTCCGCGCCAACGGCTTCGAGGCCACCAGCATGGACAAGATCGCCCTCGAAGCGGGCGTGTCGAAACGGACGGTGTACAACCACTTTCCCAGCAAGGAAGAGCTGTTCACGGAGACCGTCGTGCAGCTGTTCGAGCGCAGCGCGTCGCTGCTGGAACTGCCCTACCGCAGCGACGCGGGCCTGCGCGAACAGCTCACGGAACTGGTGCGCCTGAAGATGCGCTCCTTGGCGGACCAGGATTTCCTCGACCTGGCGCGGGTGGCGATCTCGGAAGCGATCCATGCGCCCGAGCGCGCGCTGCCGATCTTTGCGCGCCTGAACGAGCGCGAGGAAGGCGTAACGGCCTGGATCCGCGCGGCCCAGGCCGACGGCCGCCTGAAACCTGGCGACCCGGCCTTTGCCGCCACCATGCTGCAGGGGCAGATCAAGGCCTTCGCCTTCTGGCCGCAGGTGGCGATGGGCGCCGCCCCGCTGGCGCCTGCGCAGCAGGCGCCCGTGATCGAGGCGGCGGTGTCGATGTTCCTGTCTTATTTCGGCGCCGAGCAGTAACGCTCGACGTAGGACTGGTGCGAAGGCAGGCCCGCCACGGTGCGGTCGATCTGCCCCTTGATCCCGCCAAGGAATTGCGACAGCTCTTCGTCGCCCATCAGGTCGGCCGTCTGGTGATGGCGATAGGGCATGATGCCCTGCCCCAGCATCACCTGGATCCATGAATTCTCGGCGAACAGCTCGGTGGGCGCGCGGAATACGCGGCCGGTTTCGCGGAACAGGTCGATGCGGTGCTGCAGCGACTTCGGCACTTCCATGTTGCGCGCATCCCTCCAATACGGCGCGTCGATCCGGTTGTTGACCTTGTAATGCAGGATGATGAAGTCGCGGATATGCTCGATCTCGGACGCGGCCTGCCGGTTGAATTCCTCGACGTCGGCCTGCACGATGCCCTCCGTGGGGAACATCTGCATCAGGCGGATGATGCTGCGCTGGATCAGGTGGATGCTGGTCGATTCGATCGGTTCGAGGAAGCCGCTCGACAGGCCCACCGCGACCACGTTGTGCTTCCAGACCTGGCGGCGCTGGCCTGGCGTGAACTTGATCACGCGCGGCTTCATGAGTGCTTCGCCTTCGATATTCCCCTGCAGCGCCTGGATTGCCGCCTCTTCGTCCACGTAGCGGCTCGAGAACACGATGCCGTTGCCAACCCGGTGCTGTAGCGGAATGCGCCATTGCCAGCCGAAGGGATGCGCGATCGAGCGGGTCAGCGGGACGGCGTCACCGACGGAGGCGGTCTGCAATGCGGCGGCGCTGTCGTTGAACAGCCACTCCGACCAGTTTTCATATTCGACGCCCATCGCCTGGCCGATCAGCAGGCCGCGGAAACCGGTGCAGTCGATGAACAGGTCGCCCTCGATGTCGACGCCCGAATCGAGCGTGATCGAGCGCACCTGGCCGCTCAGGGCGCTGGTGCTCACGTCGACGATCTTGCCCTCGATGCGCTGCACGCCGAAGCGCTCGCTGAACTTGCGCAGGTAGCGCGCATAGGCGCTTGCGTCCAGGTGGTAGGCGTAGTTCATGCCTCCGCGCGGCAGGTGGGCGAACTTGTTCTCCTGGGAGGCGCGCAATTCGAGGCAGTAGTCGCCATACTCGCCAGCCAGCCCGCGCTCGCGGCCCTTGTGCCAGAAGTGCTGGAAGCCGGCGGTCCAGTGGTCGGTGCCGGTCAGGCCGAACGAGTGGATGTAGTCCTCGTTCACGTTGCGCCAGTGTTCGAAACTGATCCCGAGCTTGAAGGTGGCCTTGGTCTCGGCCATGAACTCCTGCTCGTTGATCTCGAGGAGGTTGTGGAAGTTCAGCAGGGTCGGGATGGTCGCCTCGCCCACGCCCACGGTGCCGATCTCGTCGGATTCGACCAGCTTGATGTCGAGGCGCTTGCCCAGCACCTTCGAGATGCAGGCGGCCGCCATCCAGCCGGCGGTGCCGCCGCCCGCGATGACGACCCGGCGCACGGGCTTGCCCATGCCGTTCAGTCCTTGTTCCATGTCTCCCTCCTCAGCGATTCATTCTTTTCAGTAATTGGGCGCGGATGCTGCGCACGCTGTCGGCATCCATCGGCGCCAGGGCGCGGCGCGCGTTCGGCGGAATATGGGCGGCGGTCTTCTCATCCGCTTCGAACACGTAGTGGCGGAACAGCCCGGCCCAGGCCTTGCGCTGTTCCGGCGGCAGGTCGCGCACGCTCATCAAGGCATGCATCAGCGCGTTCATCGGCGTGTCCATGTAGCCAGGCGACTGGCGCCACCAGTAGTTCACCAGCACGTTGAAGTCTTCCAGCGCCTGAATGTGGTGCCACCACATGCTGGGGATGAACAGCGCGTCGCCCGCTTCCATCTCGACCGCCAGCGCATGCTCCATGGCCGTGGCAAAACGCGGGAAGCGTTCGAGATCGGGTTTCAGGAAGTCGACCAGGCTGATGGCCTGTCCGGCCGGCGTCAGGTCGAGCGGGCCGATGTACAGGTTCTCGACCTGGTCGGGCGGGAACAAGGTGAAGCGTCGCCTTCCGGCCACCACGCAGGCCAGGTTGTCCGGCAGGTCGTAGTGGGCGGCGATGCGGGTACGGTTGCCGATCCAGATCGAACCCAGCGCGTCGCGCCCGCCGAGGTCGAGGGGGTTCTCGTCGTGGAAACCGGGCAGGCAGGTGTCGATCGTGGTCGAGCCGACGTAGATCGCCGGCTGCTGTTGCGGGGCAGCGCCGCGGTAGCGTTCAAGCTCGGCCAGCACCTTGTCCAGGCGCACCGACACCGGTGCGAAGTTAAAGCCATCCATCGCTTCGTTGTAGAAGAAGCGACCTTCGATCTCGGGCGGGCCCAGCATGGCATTGACGGTGGCGTCGCGGTAGAAGCGGCGCAGGTAGGCGTCGGCAGCAAGCGCGGACTCGCGCGCGGCCCGGACCATCGGCCATTGCGCCACCAGGCCGCGCAGCACCACCGGCTCGGTGGACGCAAGAATGCCGGGGCCGAGGTCGCGCGGCGTCAGGCCGGCCAGCTCGCGGATGGGTTTAGGCGCGTGCACGGCGGGCATTTTTGCGGTCGATCAGCGCGCGGAAGTTGGACAGCGAAGCGAGCTGGAAGTAGATCGCGCTGAGGTAGCCGGCCTTGTGCAGGCTGTCGAGAGTTTCGGCGTCGAGCGCGGCCAGGCGGTCTTCGTTGATGGTGTAGAAGCCGGCAAGGCGGTTCTGGGAACCGTCGTCGAGCGTCACGTCGAGCGAGAAGCCTTCGATCAGCTCGTGCTTCACCAGGGCCTCGACGAAGGCGGCATTCGCTGCCATGCCTTCGTGGATGGCGAGCAGCATCGAGTTGACGTTCTCGAGGTAGGGGCTCATGCCGCCGTGCGGCAGGAAGATCGGCTCCCCTTCGTGCTTGCTGACGCGCGGGCTCTCCAGGTCGATGTGGATCATCAGCTCGTCGCCGTCGCGGCCGATCATAAAAGGCAAGCGGTCAACCAGCAGTGGGATTGTGCTGGCATCCCAGCGTTCGTCTTCCAGGAACAGGTTTTCGTCGGACTCGAAACCGAGCAGGGCCACCGGCTCGAAGGCGCTCGCTTCGCTCTCCTTGCGGAAGATGATCGGATAGTGGGCCTGCAGCAGCCGGAATTCAGCGGGGAAGGTCGGCACGAAGGCGTGGCTGTCGGTGATGTCGCGGCCGTGGCGGGTGATCACGCGCAGGTCCTTGTGATCGATGTTATTCAGCAGTACGGGATTGGCCATCGGTGTCGTCTCTTTCGTTCTCGTTGTTTATGTCGTCGGAAGCCCGTGGCGCACGATGTGCGCGATGAGCGTGCGGTTGTCCGGCAGTGCGGGCAGCATCCGGCGGGTCAGGTCGGCGGCCTGGCGCAGGAAGCCGTCGGCCATGGCGCCGTTGCCCTCCCCGATGCGCTCGCGCCGGGCCAGGCCGGGCTCCGGCTTGAAGCCCATCCCGTACAAAATATACTGGTAGCTCGCCGCCGGGAAGACTTCCTGGATGCGGTTGAAATCGTAGCGCGAGGGCGGACGGTGGCGCCACAGCGCCAGCAGGTCGTCCAGGCGCTGCGGGATGGTTTCGCTGCGGCGGTTGTCGCGCCAGTAGCCATGCGGATCTTCCGCGCCCTCGCGGCGGCTCAGGACATAGTGCAGTTTCAGGAAGTCGATCACCCGTTCCCAGCGGTAGGTGAAGGTTTCGTTGAAGCGCTGGGCGCTGAGCTCCATCTGCGCGCGCGTGACCGGCATCTCGTCGGCCAGCATCGCTGCCGACAATTCGACCATGGCCAGTGCCGAGGCTTCCAGTGGCTCGATGAAGCCGGCGGACAAGCCTATCGCGACGCAGTTACGGTGCCAGAAGCGCTCGCGGTAGCCCGGTTCGAAGGACAGCTTGCGCGGCGTCGGGATGTCGTCGGGGCCGCCGGTCGCGCGGATGTATGCGCGCAGCGCGCGTTCGGCCGCATCGTCGCCGGTGTGCGCACTCGAATACACGTGGCCGATGCCGCGCCGGGCAGGCAGGCCGATGTCCCAGATCCAGCCGGCTTCCTGCGCGGTGGACGTGGTCTGCGAGGCGATCGGATCATCCTCGCGCACATAGGGTACCTGCACCGCCAGCGCGCTGTCGTTGAACAGGACGCCACGCTGCGGGAGGAAGGGCACGCCGTAGTGCTTCCCGAGCAGCAGCGACTGCATGCCGGTGCAGTCCACGAACAGGTCGCCGGCCAACTCGCCATGCGCCCTGGTATGCAGGGCGGCGATGTCGCCATTGTCGTGGGAGCGGATGCCGGTGACGTGGTCCGGTACGTAGTCGACGCCGAGCTTTTCCAGGCAGTGCTTCTTGAGGAACAGGCCGAACTTGCCGGCGTCGAGGTGGTAGCCGTAGTTCGCCACCGCTGCGAATTCGGGCGTGGCGGCCTGCTTGGGCGCGCGCCCGTGCACGCACAGGTGCGGCTGGTAGCTCACCAGGTCGGCGAAGGGAACGCCGGCATGGCGCTCGAGCCAGCTGCCGGCCATGTCGGCCTCGCCCCAGCCCTGGGGCAGCACGAAGGGATGGAAGTAGTAGTCGTGGTCGCCGCCGCTGACCCAGCGGTTGAAGCGCGAGCCCTGCTTGAAGGCGGCATCGCATTCGCGGAAGAAAGCGGATTCGGACAGGCCGGCCGCGCGCAGGGTGTCGCGCATGGTCGGCCAGGTACCCTCACCGACACCGATCGTCGGCACGTCGGGCGACTCGATCAGCGTCACGCGCAGGCCGCCATCCCCAAGCGCCTTGAAGCTCGATGCAAGGACGGCGGCAGTCAGCCAGCCGGCCGACCCTCCGCCCACGACGACGACATGCCTGATGGTGGTGATCGCCATATTTGTTTTCAATAAAACCAATGCTGGGCAAGTCTAACCTGAAAGTGAACACAGCGGACCGTGGCATCGGCCAGGGCCCGCTGGTTTTTTTGCTAGCCTCAGCTTAGAACTTGTAGCGAGCCGACAGCATGTAACGCGGACCAGACTGCTCCACATACAGCGCCTGACGCTCGTTACGGCCATGCACGCGCCGGATCTCGTCGGTCACGTTAATGCCTTCCAACTGGACACTGATGTTCTTGTTGACGTTGTATCCGATGCTCAGGTCAAGCTGGCCGTAGGCTTCGACATAGTTCGGGTTCGGGCCCACGCCGTCGAAGGTCCCGGACAGGAACTTGTCGCGCCAGTTGTAGGCCGCGCGCACGTTCCACTTGTCGTTCTCGAAGATACCCACCAGGTTGGCGGAGTCGCTCAGGCCCACTAGCGCGAACTGCTCGCCGATGCTGGCATTGTTGTACTGCAGGCCCGAGTCGACCTTGGTGAAGTTCGCCTGGACGCCGAATCCCGAGGTGCCGAACATGTGCTGCACGTTGAACTCCAGGCCGCGCAGGCGTGCCCTTTTCTGGTTCGAGTAGCTCGTGATCTGGAAGTTGGCGATCGGGTCGTTCGGCTGGCCTGCGATGGAACCGGTGGCATTGCCGTTGACATCATCCGGCCCGCGCGTCACGCCAGCACTTCCCGCGAAGTTGCGGAAGATGTAATTGCGGATGCAAGTCGTGTCCGAGCTCGCGCAGCCGGCGCCGATCGCCGCATTCCAGTAGGCGCCGCCCACCGGGGTATGCAGGCCGAAGGGCTGGGCGGTGACCTGCGACTGGCCGGCGTAATTCTCCAGGCTCTTGCGGAAGTGGCCGACCGAGATGAAGCTCGACTTTTCGTAGTACCACTCCCAGGCCAGGTCGATGTTCTTCGATTTGACCGGCAGCAGGCCCGGGTTGCCCTGGGTTCCCCGGCCGCCTTCGATACGACCCTGCACCTCGAGCACCTGGCCGCCGGTCAGCTGGTCATAGCGGGCGCGGCCGATGGTTTCGCCGTAGCTGAAGCGGCCCTTCATGTCGGAACGCAGGTCGATGTCGGCGTCGAAGCTCGGCAGCACATGGTGGTACTTGCCGGTCAGGGTGGTGAAGGACGGTGTGCCGAAGCCCACCGCGAACTCGTTCTGCGACAGCCAGGTGTAGGAGGTGGCGATCGGCACCAGCGCGGTCGAGGTGACGTCGGTCTTTTCGTAGCGCACGCCCAGGGCGGTATGCACCGGCATCGCGAAGTCCCAGTCGGTGTTGAACTGCAGGTACAGGCTCTTCGACTTTTCGCGGGTGCGCTGGTCGGTGGTGTAGTTCGGTTTCGGCAGGTACAGCTCCGGCTTGCCCGTGACGGTCGCGGCGAGCTGGCGCAGGGCAGCGAAGTCGAAGGTGTAGAAGGTGTTGAACAGGTTCGGGCTGTCGTGGCCATCGATGTTGTCGAAGTACTGACGCAGGCTCTCCTGGTGGAAGAAGCTGGCCGGGTAATCCGATGCCTTGGTCGCGCCGCCCCAGGTGTCGTCACGCTGCTGAACCGAGAAGGCCGAGCGGTTCTTCACGTCGGTCGAGGCCAGGCCGAACTTCAGCTCGGATGCTTCCAGCATCTTCCAGCTGCCGTGGGTCTGCACCTGGGTGATTTCGCTCTTGACGTAGCCGTTCTCGAAGACCGAACCGGTCACCTGCTGCGGGGCGCGCTGGAAGTCGGCGCCCTGGATGCTCAGGACCGGCAGATCCTTCGAGAAGTCGACGCTGGTGGTGCCGCGGCTGAAGCTGGCGGTGCCCAGGACGTTGGACGAGCCGAACGGGCTGTCCGGTACCGATTCGGCGGTCGAGCGGTGCGCGTCCAGCTCGAGGCGGACATCGCTGTTGACCTTCCATGCCGCGTTGAAGCCGAGCGACTTGTTCTGGGTCTTGGTGGCGAAATCGGCGCCGCCCATGGCGATGTCGCTGTTGGCCGGGTTGATGATCTCGGTGTACACCAGCGGCGCGGCGACCGGACCGTCGGTCCAGGTGCTCGAGGACGGACCGAAGTTGAACCAGGCCGAGAGGTCCTGGCGGCGGGTCTGGATCTTGTTTTCGGAGTAGGTGTAGTCGAGGGTTGTGGTCAGGGCCTTGCTCGGTGCGAACTGGAACACCAGCTGGCCGTTGGTGCGCTGGCGCTGGATGCCGTTCATGGCGTAGTTCATGTTCTGCGGCACCTGGTACAGGTCACCCGGCTCCGGACGGTTGGTGATGTTCTCGGAGCCCGGGGTGCCCGGCTGCGGGATGGTGCCCCAGTTGTTCTCGTCGCCGCGGAACGGACCCCTCCAGCCGTTGCCGACGGACGCCACGTTGTAGCCCAGATTGCGTTCCTGGTAACTGGCCGACAGGCCGATACCGAAGCGGCCGTCGGCCGAGGTGTTGCTGTAGATGCCAGACACTTCGGGGGTGACCTTGCCGCCGCGCTGGACATCTGCCGGCAGGTTGTCGGCCGAGCGGTCATACACGCCCTTGACGCCGATGCTGGCCTGCAGGCCCGGACGCGAGAGCGGGCGTGCGGTCAGCACGTTGATGGTGGCGCCGATACCGCCGGTCGGGGTCTCGGCGCGCGCCGATTTATACACCTGCAGCTGGGAGATCGCTTCCGAAGCGATGTTGGCGAAGTCGTAGGCGCGCCCCGGGCGGTCGCCCAGGCTCGAAGTCGGCATCTGGCGGCCGTTCAGCAGCACCAGGTTGAAGTCGGGACCGACGCCGCGCACCGTCACCTTCGAGCCTTCGCCGATGCTGCGGTCGATCGACACGCCGCTGATGCGCTGCAGCGATTCGGCCAGGTTGGTATCCGGGAACTTGCCAATGTCTTCGGCGACGATGCCGTCCACGAAGCCCTGCGCATTGCGCTTGAGGTTCATCGACGATTCGAGACTGGCGCGCAGGCCGGTCACGACGACGGTCTGGACGCCGGCCGGCGAGGAGGGGGTGCTGGCTTCCTGGGGGGTGACCGCGGCCGGATCGGTGGTGGCGGCAGCGCCAGGGGTCGAGGCGACTTCCTGGGCATAGGCCGGGATGAATGCCGCGCACGCGCTGGCTACTGCCAGGCTCATCAATGTCTGTTTAGCCTTGGGGTAATACATGGTGCTCTCCTGTTTTTTTTAAAATGACCGTCACCCAATCCAACGGTGTCTCCACTACCTGTGCCGGGCTGCACGCTGCCGGCGCTCGATGCTGTCGTCCCTGCTGCCGCCCCTATCGCCGGGCACCTCCTCGCCACCTCGCTGCCAGGTAGCGGGTAAAAGCTTGCGCGTCGCGCTCGTTCATCTGTGTTCGCTCAGGCTTGCGTGGAAACGTTTCCATGTCGCTTGTCTGAATATTAGGGTTAGCAAAAAAAATTGTCAACGGAATATTCCACGTCGGTATGCGCCGAAATGCGGCTGATTTGCAACACTCGGCCGGATTTTATGGTAACGTTTCCAATATTCGACCAAAAGGGGTAAGGAATGGCGCGACGCGGGGACAGGCCGGAGGCGCGGCGATGGTGCCGGCGACTTGCGCTGCTCGTCGGACTGCATGCGGGCATGCCGGCGGTCCAGGCAAGCGAAGCAGTGCCGACGTTCACCTGGCCGCATGGGGCGCGCGCCGCGGTCAGCCTTGCCTACGACGATGCCCTGGATTCACAGCTCGACCACGCCCTGCCCGCCCTCGACAGAGCCGGATTCAAGGCCAGCTTTTACCTGCAGCTGTCGAATCCGTCGGTAGCTCGGCGCATGGAAGACTGGCGCGCGGCCGCGCGGCGTGGGCACGAGCTCGGCAACCACAGCCTGTTCCACCAATGTGCGCGCAGCAAACCCGGGCGCGACTGGGTCGCACCGCACCGCAACCTCGACACCACCAGCGCGGAACAGATGCGCGACCAGGTCCTGCTGGCCAATACCATGCTGGCGGCGATCGACGGGCGCCAGGAACGCACGTTCACGGCCCCCTGCGGCGATACCCTGGCGGGCGGCCGCGACTACCTTCCCGCGCTGCGCGACAGCTTCGTGGCCATCAAGGTCGGCAACAACAGCGGCATCATCGACGCGATGCAGTCGCTCGACCCGCTCGCGGTGCCGGTGGCGGCGCCCAGCGGCAGCAGCGGCGCGCAGCTGATCGCCATCGTCCGCCAGGCGATGCAGCGCGGGACCATGGTCAATTTCACCTTCCATGGCATCGGCGGCGACTACCTCAGCGTCTCCACGCAAGCTCACGACGAACTGCTGCGCTTCCTCGCCGACCACCGCCGCCAGGTCTGGACCGACAGCTTCATCAACATCATGAAACACGTCAGGCAGCAGCAGGCCCGCAAGCCTGTGACGCCCTGAAAGCACAAGGAGAAGCATGAGACCGATCCGCTTGTTCGCTGCAGCGCTGGCTGCCCTGCTCATGCTGGCCACTGCCGGCTGCGCCACGGCACCCCGCTGGACCCTGGCCTGGAGCGATGAATTCGATGGCGCCCAGCTCGACCGCACGAAGTGGGTGGCCGAAACAGGTGGCCATGGCTGGGGCAACAAGGAACTGCAGCATTACACCGACCGTCCGGAAAATCTCCGAGTGGCGGACGGCATGCTCGTCATCGAAGCGCGTCAGGAAGGCTATGGCGGTAAGGATTACACCTCGGCGCGCATCAAGACCGCCGGCCTGATGGAGCAACTGCATGGCCGCTTCGAGGCGCGCATCAAGGTGGCGAAGGGCCAGGGGATCTGGCCAGCCTTCTGGATGCTGGGCGCGAATATCAAGCAGGCCGGCTGGCCACGCAGCGGCGAGATCGACATCATGGAAAACATCGGCAAGGAGCCGGCTATCGTGCACGGCACCCTGCACGGGCCCGGCTATTCGGGCGACAAGGCCTTCGGCAGTCCCTCGCCGCTGGAGCGCGGCATCTATGCAGACGATTTCCACGTGTTCGCGGTGGAATGGGAACGCGGCGAAATCCGCTGGTATCGCGACGGCATCCTGTACCACACGGCGCGGCCAAGCCTGGTCAAGGGCGACTGGGTGTTCGAACACCCCTTCTTCGTGCTGCTGAACCTGGCCGTCGGCGGCCTGTGGCCCGGCTACCCGGACAGCACGACGGTCCTACCGCAACAGATGCTGGTGGACTATGTACGCGTCTACCGGCGCGCCACGCCTGCGCAATAGCCAAGGCAGCAGAGCCAGCAGGCGCCGTCCCCGTCATTCCGGCTTTTTTACGCTCCAGACCGCAAATTGCGCAGTTCATCGCAATCGCTTCGGTGACGGCGCGGCAGCGCCCTATAGTGCTTCCATCGCCACCCTACCGGAGAACAAGCATGAAAAAAATGTTGAGTGCCGCCGCCGTCGCCGCCACGCTCGCACTGGTCGCCAGCCCAAGCTTTGCCAATGACCTCGTGCGCGAAAACCGCAGCGTCGATGCCAAGGTCACCAAGGTGAAACTGGACGGCATCGTCGACCTCGTTGTACGCCAGGGCAACACGCCCTCGCTCGTCGTCTCGGGCGACCGCCGCTTCGTCCAGCGCATCACCACCTCCCAGCGTGGCGACACGCTGGAAATCGGCACCGAATCCTTCAATACCCGCCGTGGCGACATGAACGAGAAACTGCGCGCCGAGCTGACCGTCCCCAACCTCGCCGAATTCAGCTCGGAAGGCGTGGGCGCCTCGACCCTTACCGGCTTCTCGGGCAATTCCATCCAGGTCGCCCTCGATGGTGCCGGATCGGTGACCATGAACAGCAATTACCGCAACATCGACGCACGTCTGGGCGGCGTCGGCGGCCTTGCCCTGAACGGCGTACGCGCCGAGCGCGTCGACCTCAGCCTGCGCGGTGCCGGCCGCATCAGCATCAACGGCGAGAGCAAGCTCCTGCGTGCCAAGCTGGCGGGTGTCGGCAGCCTGGAAGCACAGGGCTTGCGTGCCGAGTCCGTCGACCTCGACATGAGCGGCCTCGGTGGCGCGACGGTGCACGCGACCCGTGCGGCCGAGATCGACCTGAACGGCATGGGTTCGGCCACCGTCTACGGTAACCCGGCAACACGTAAGGCCAACACCAACGGCATGGGCAAGGTGGCCTGGAAGTAAGCCGCGCAAGTGTTGTCAGGGTTCGGCGCTACTGCTTGAGCCGCTCCTTGACCACCATGCTGTTCCGCACTTCCTTCACCCCCGGCACGTCACGGGCAAGCTGCGCCGCCCGTGCGGCGCTTTCGGGCGACTCCACGAAGCCGCTGAGCTGTACCGTTCCCTTGTAGGTTTCGACCTGGACTTCGGTTGCCTTGACCTGGGCGTCGGCAGCAAAGGCCGTCTTGACCCGGGTGGTGATGGCGGCATCGTCGATGTATTCACCGGTGCCACGTTGCGCGGTCGAGGGTGCGCAGGCACTGAGGATCGCCAGCACCAGACCGAGCAGGATCAAATGGATGCGGTAGGAAAAATTCATGGGAGGCTCCCGAGAGAAGGCAGACCAGCCCATTCTCTCGGCAGCCCTTGATTCGCGTTTGATGCCGAACAAACGTGCGAGCGGACCTTTTTTCAGTCAGCTTTGTTCAATGCCAGTACCGGCGCTGCGGCGTCGCTGGCCGGCGGCCGCAGGGCAAAGCCGCGCCGCGCGAGGTCGCGTCCGAGCACCACGCGCAGCTTGGCGGGCGCGCAGCTGGCCACTTCCTGCAGCTGCACCTTGCCGAAGCGGCCGGCCAGGCGCTCCGCGGCTTCGCGGTAGGCCGCTTCGAATTCGATGCGGGTCTGGCGCACACCGAAGCCCGGCTGGTTCGACAGGCGCGCCACCTTCATCCCGTCCGTAGCGAGCTGGCGTGCCAGCTTGCGTGCCATGCCCCGTACGCCATTTCCATTGCGTACTTCGACGAGCGCGAGGGCTGGAGCATTGCCGTCCGGCATGGCCGGCGCCGGTGCAGGCAGCGAAACCGGCGCTGACGCGCTTGCCGGCAATGCACCCCGCCGCAGCTCCAGCATGCCATCCGGTCCGGCGGCCAGTTGCACCTGGCCCCATCCATCCTCCTCACGCCCGGGTGCCTTGAGCGCGCGGTCGAGCGCCGCGACCGTGGTCTGGCCGCCTGCTGCGGCATAGTCCGCGCGCAGGTCATGGGAGCGCAAGGCGTCGGCCTGGCTCAGCATCTGCTGCGCGCGCTCTTCCTGCCCGAGCTTGCGCAGGGTCTCGCCCAGCAGCTGCCAGGAACGGTGGTTCAGCGGATCGAGCAGGCAGGCCTTCTCGAGCGCGACCAGCGCCTGGTCGTACTCTCCCTTCAGGAAGTAGGCATGCCCGAGGTTGCTGAACAGGTAAGCCTTGCCCGGACCCGAGGACAGCGTGAGCGATTCCGTCAGCGCGCGCCACAGCGCGATCGCCGTCGTGAATTCGCGCTGTTCCGCATACAGCGTGGCCAGCCCGTTGCGGGCGTTCACGTGTCCGGGAGCGGCCTGCAGCGCGGCCTGGTAGGCGGCGCGCGCTTCGTCGTAGCGGCGCGCGAGGTGGTGATTGCGCCCCGCCAGGTAGGCATCATCGGCGGCCAGGGCGGCGCCGTCGAAAGCGGGGTGCGTACCGAACGGCGCACATGCCGCCAGTCCGGCGCCGGCGCACAGCAGCGCCAGCCGCATGAATAAGTTGGTTCGCATCACAGGCTCCTTGGTGTTCATTGCGCGCCGGTCAGTTTGCCCAGGGTCCGCGTAATCTGGATCATCGCCGGGCCGAGCAGTACCATCAGCAGCATGGGGAATATGCAGAAGATCAGGGGGAACAGCAGCTTCAGGCCGATGCGGGCGGCGCATTCCTCGGCCACGATGCGCCGCTTGTGACGCAGGCTGTCGGACTGTACGCGCAGCGCGTCACCGACGCTGGTACCGAAGCGCTCGGACTGGATCAGCATGGCCACCAGCGTGTCGACATCCTCGACACCGGAACGCAGCGCGAAGTTGCGCAGCGCCTTCTCCTTGCTGAAGCCGGCGCGCATTTCCATCAGGACGAGCTGCAATTCCTGCGCCAGCACCGCGCTCTTGATGTGGATTTCGCCCGCTACCTTGACCAGCGCGCGCTCCAGGCTCAGGCCTGCTTCGACGCACACCGTGAGCAGGTCGAGCGCATCGGGAATGGTTTCGAAAATCTCGCGGCGGCGGCGTTGCACGATGCGTTCAAGGAGAAAGTTCGGCAGGTAATAGCCGAGCGCGGCCGCGATCAGCAGCAAGGCCATCAGGCGTGTACCCGGCAGCACCCTGCTGTAGGCAACGGTCGACGCTGCCGCCATGGCCGGCAGCACCAATGCGAGCGCCGTCTTGGACGCGAAATACAGCGCCAGGGCGGACGGATTGCGCCAGCCGGCGTTCATGAAACGCGTGCGCAGGCTGGATTTTTCCCAACCCTCTTCGGGCACCGACAGCTTGGTCAGCGGTTTGGCCGCGCTGGCGACGCGTTCGACCCAGCCGCCCCCGGCATCGAGCTGGCCCTGCTCCGCATTGCCGAGGAAGCGGCGCAGGCGCTCGCGCAGGGCCAGCGGCGCGAACAGCACCACGCCGAGCCAGGCCAGGCCGGAGACGACGCACAGGACGATGAGCAGGAAAATCAGCTGGGAGGATGTCATGTTCACCTCTGGATGGAATGCGGGGCGGACTCAGATGCGGATCCGGATGATCTTGCGCATCCAGACGCCGCCGGCCACCATCAGGCCAAGGCCGTACCACATCATGCGCATGCCGCTCGGGTCGGTCCAGAGCAGGCTGACATACTTCGGGTTCATCACCAGCATCATGCCCAGCACGGCGAACGGCAGCAGGGTGAGGATCAGTGCCGACATCCGCCCTTCCGCCGACAGCACGCGCACGTGCGCCACCAGCTTCAGGCGGGCACGGATGATCTGGCTGATGTTCCCCAGGATCTCGGCCAGGTTGCCGCCCGATTCGCGCTGGATCAGCACTGCGATGATGAGGTAGCGCAGGTCGGTCAGCGGAATGCGCGCGGCCATGGCGTGCAGCGCCTCGTTCATCGGAGCGCCGTAGTTGATTTCCTCGCGGGCGATGCGAAACTCTCCGCTGAGCGGCTCGGGCAACTCGTTACCGACGATCTGGAGCACGTTGCTGAACGAGTGGCCGGCACGCAGTGCGCGTGCGATGAAATCGGCGGCATCCGGCAGCTGCTGTTCGATGCGGACCAGGCGCCGCTGGCGTGCGCGGCGCAGCAGCACCCACGGCACACACAAGCCGAGCAGGGCCACCAGGACGCGCAGCGAGACCGGCAGCTGCCACCCGAGCGAGGCCAGGCCGGCAGCAAGCATGCAGCCGAACGACCAGGCCAGGAACTGTCCGACCGTGTTGCCGGTGCCGGACTGCACCAGCAGGGCATCGATCCGGTGTGCCAGCGGGATGTGGTGCAGGACCCGGTCGAAGGCTGCGTTGCGGCTGTAGGGACGCTGCTTGAGGATCGAGATCCGCTCGCCGCTGCGCCCTGAAGAGCCGGACATGACCTGCAGCCGGCGCGCGATGCGCCGCGCCGCCGCGCCATGGGTGCCCATCCACCACAGGTAGGCGCCCTCGATCGCGAGGACCGAGGCCGCGAACAGGAATACCACGAAAGCGTAGAACAGTGCGTCCATGCTTCCTCCTCAGTCGAAGGTCCGGTCGGGATCGAAGCTGTCTTCCGGCACCGGCACGCCATACATCTTCAGGCGGTCGGCGAAGCGCGGACGGACCCCGGTGGCGCTGAAGCGCCCTTTCACCTTGCCGTCGGCATCGACGCCGCTCTGCTCGAAGCGGAAGATCTCCTGCATCGAGATGATGTCGCCTTCCATGCCGGTGATCTCCTGCAGGCTGACCACCTTGCGCGTGCCGTCCGTCAGGCGCGAGGCCTGTACCACCACCGTCACGGCCGAGACGATCTGCTGGCGGATCGCACGCGCGGTGAGGTTCACGCCGGCCATGCTGACCATGTTCTCCAGCCGCGACAGCGCGTCGCGCGGGGTGTTCGAGTGGATCGTCGCGAGCGAACCTTCATGGCCGGTATTCATCGCCTGCAGCATGTCGAGCGCCTCGGCGCCGCGCACCTCGCCCAGGATGATGCGGTCGGGGCGCATCCGCAAGGCGTTGCGCACCAGGGCGCGCTGGGTCACCTCGCCCTTGCCTTCGATGTTCGGCGGACGGGTTTCCAGGCGCACCACGTGCGGCTGGCGCAGCTGCAGTTCGGCCGCGTCCTCGATCGTCAGCACCCGCTCGGTGGGCGGGATGAAGCCGGAGATCAGGTTCAGCAAGGTGGTCTTGCCGCTGCCGGTGCCGCCCGAGATCAGGATGTTCACCTTGGCCGCACCCAGGCTTTCCAGCACCCGGATCATGGGCGGCGTCAGGCTTTTATAGTCGAGCAGGTTCTGCACCGACAGCGGCGTGGAACCGAAGCGGCGGATCGAGAGCAGCGGACCGTCGACCGCCAGCGGCGGGATGATCGCGTTGACACGCGAACCGTCCGGCAGGCGCGCATCGACCATCGGGCTCGACTCGTCGACGCGCCGGCCCACGCGCGAGACGATCTTTTCGATGATCTTGATCAGGTGGGCGTTGTCATGGAAGCTGATGTCGGTGAGTTCGAGCTTGCCACGCCGCTCGACGTAGACCTTGCTGGCGGTATTGACCAGGATGTCGGAGACGGTCGGGTCGTTCAGCAAGGGCTCGAGCGGACCGAAGCCGAGCATCTCGTGCTGGATGTCGAGTACCAGGTGGTGGCGCTCGTGCTGGTTCAGCACGATGCGCTCCTCTTCGATGATGCGCTGGATCAGCAGGGCCAGCTCGTGCTTGAACTGCTCGGCGGTGAGCCGCTTGAGACGCTCGAGATCGATGCGGTCCAGGATCATCTGGTGCATCAGCTTCTTCAGCTCCTGGTAGGCCTGGTTGGCGACTTCCGGCGGGACTGCACCGGGCTGGCGCTCCGGGCCGGAACTCGCAAGGCGTTCACGTAAGGACATAAGTGGCTCCGGTCGTTCTGTTTGCTGGGAATCAGTCGTCGGCTTCGCCGCGTCCGAACAGGCGGTCGAGCAGCCCCCTGCTCTCCTGGACGCGGCGGGTCGTCACCAGCTCGACCATGTCGGCCAGGCTGCGCGCGGCGGCGCTCGAGCGCGACAGCTGCAGCACCGGTACGCCCTGGTTGACGGAGTCGGTCACGGCGACGTAGTCATTGGGGAAGGTATGCACCACTTCGCAGCCGAGCGCGGCATGCAGGTCCTGCAGGCGCAGCTTGCCGCCCTTTTCGTAACGGTTGACGATCAGCCGGATGTGATCCAGCACGTAGCCGAGCGAGCGGAAGATGTCGAGCAGGCGACGGGCATCGCGGATGTCGGGCAGGGCCAGCTGCAGCACCGGATAAATGGTGTCGGTGACGTCCAGCGCGCGCAGCGACACCGCATCGATCTGGCGGCCGACGTCGAGCAGCACGTAGTCGTAGTGCTGGCGCGCGACGCGCAGGATGGTGTCGATGTGTTCCGGCTTGGCCTCCCTGGTATGCGAGGCATCGTCGGCCGCCGCCAGCACGCCGAAACCCGGCGTCACGTGTACCACGCAGGACTCGAGAAATGGCCCGTCCACGCGCGCTATCTGCGCGCAGACGTCGGACAGGGTCATGGTCGGCTTCTGGTCGGACACGTACAGCGCGGCGTCGCCGAACTGGCTGTGCAGGTCGATCAGCAGCACCTTCTTGGCGGCCAGGGTGGCGAGCGCGTAGCCGAAATTGGTCGAGATGAAGGTGGCGCCGCTGCCGCCCTTGCAGGCGATGAAGGCGAGGATCTTCCCGTCACGCAGGCCCGAGACCCCGGCGGCGGCCGATATGCGGTCCATCGACTCGTGGAAGGCGCGGTGCACCAGGGGCAGGGCCAGCACATCGCGCACGCCGGCACGCATGGCATGGATCAGGAGTTCCGGCTGCTGCTGGTCGGTCAGCAGCATCAGGTGGGCTTCGGGATACTGGCGGCTGAGGCGTTCGAGCAGGGCGGCTTCGGAAGGCTCGGTCTCGGTCGCATCGATGATGACCAGTTGGGGACTGTCGGCTTCGGGCCGGTCGAGTGCCTCGCGCAGGCTGGCACGGACGGCCCCGAGGTTCAGCGGCGGCACGCGTGCCGCTCCCTGGGAGGCGATCTCCGCATAGAGCTGGCTGTCGCGGCTGATGAGTAACGCTTTCATGGCGGGCCTCGTTGCTGGCGCATCGTGTCAAAGTGGAAGGCAGGCGCTCATCGCGCACCACCGGTGGTGATGAAGATCGGGGCCGGGGCGCTCTCCGGCTGCGCGAAGCTGCGCTGGTAGCGCTCGTGCGCACCCTTGGCCGCGCGGCCGTCCACCCCGGTAGCGGGATTGCGGTTGGCCGCCGCCGCCGGGTCGAGCACCTGGACGGCCAGGTTGGCGCGCGTGGCGCTGCCGAATTGCCGGTCCCACTCCGGCGTGGTATGCATGCAGCCCTGCAGGCAGGCGGCCACCAGCGCCGGCAGCAGGAAGTGGATCTTGGTCTTCACGGATGCCTCCTATTTGAGTTCGAAGCCGCCGGCGGTCTGCGCGGCGGGGGGCGCGGCCTGCGGCGTGGACGCGGCAGCAGTGGTCGCGGCCGGGGCATCCCCCTCGAGGCGGCCGCCGAGCAGCACCTCGCCGCGCGTCGGTATGCCCACCTTGTCGGTCGGCAGCGCGTAGCCGGCGCCCGCGATCGGCTTGACCAGCCGCGCGGTGATCACGAACACCAGTTCGGTGCGGTCCTGCTGGTAGTCGGTACTGCGGAACAGCGCGCCCAGCACCGGGACTTCGCCCAGCATCGGCAGGCCCTTCAGGTTGGCCACCAGGTTGTTCTTCACCAGACCGCCGATGGCGAAACTCTGGCCGTCATACAGCTGCACGGTGGTGCTGGCGCGGCGCGTGGTCACGACCGGCAGGATCGCGTTGCCGGCAATGCCGAACGCCGACACGCCGATCCCTTCGCGCGACAGCTCCGACACTTCCGGCGCCACCCTCAGGTTGATGCGCCCGCCCGACAGGACGGTCGGGGTGAAGCGCAGGCCGACGCCGAATTCCTTTTCCTCGAGCGTGATCCTGTTGTTGTCCTGGGAAACCGGGATGTAGAACTTGCCGCCGGCCAGGAAGGTGCCCTCCTGTCCGCTGATGGCCAGCACGTTCGGCTCGGCCAATATGCGCACCAGGCCGTCCTGCTTGTCGGCCTCGGCGATCAGGCGATTGCCGTTGGACTTCATGCCGCCTATCCCGCCGCGCGCCTTGCCGCTCAGGAAATCCGATACCAGGACAGCGGTCCAGCTGCCGGGATTGATGTTGAAGGCGGCATTGGTCTCGAGCCGCTCGATCAGGGTCTTCGACACCTCGGCGATCTTGACTTCAAGCTGCACTTGCTGCGGCGCGCTGACGTTGAGCAGGTTGACCACGCGCGTGCTTGCCGCGGCGACGGCTGCGCCGCTGCCATTGTTGTTGGCCAGCGGGATGACGCCGTCGTTGTCGTTGGCCTTGTCGGCGGACGGCAACTGGCGCAGCGGGCGCCGCACGTAAGCCGTCGCCAGCTCGACCGCGCGGGTGATGGCGCCGGCATCGCTGACGGTGCCGGTCAGGACCAGCGAATCGGCGGCGGCCATCACGCGGATATCCTTTTCGTCGGGCATCGCTGCGGCCAGGGTCGCCTGCAGTGTGGCGGGGTCCATCGAGACCACGATGTCGACCACGCTGCACAGGCCGCTTTTCCCCTGCACGATCATGTTGGTGCTGCCGACGTCGACGCCGGCGATGTACAGCGTGTCCGGCGACACCAGCATCGCCTGCACGATCGCGGGATTACCCACGCTGCGGTTGAGCACCCGTTCGGGCAGGCGCAGCATGGTCGATTTGCCCATGTTGAGCGACAGCGTGGCGGGGCGCGCGGCCTCGCCGCTGCAACCCATCGTGGGCAGCGGCCGCGTTTCCTGCGGTTTGGCCGGAGCCGGCTTGGCAGCTGCGGGAGCCGCATTGGAGGGCGCGGCGGCGGCCAGCGCCAGGCCAGCGGCAAACCGTGCAAGTGTAAGGCGTCTCTTCATGGCATCCATCCCGGATCGGTAAGGTCAGAAGCATTCCTGTGAAGCGTGCAGGCCGTTGATGACCTTGACGCAGTCACGCCGCGGCACTGCTGCAGGAGCCGGACGCGGCGCCTGCGCCCGCGGCCTGGGTGGGCGCACCGGCAGCGCCACCGTCCGGATCGGCGAGGCCTGCGCCGGCAGCAGGTTTTCCTTGGTGGCGCCCAGGGTCTCGGCCGGGGCCGGGTCGACCTGGTTGCGCAGTGCCAGCGACAGGGTGCCGACGCTGCGCGCCAGGTCGAGCTTTTCGGCCTGCTCGGGCGTGACTTCGAGCGTGACGGCATTCACGACCTTCGGTTTGGTTTCGTCGCGGTTGACTTCCTGTGCCACCGCCAGCACCAGGATCCGTTCCAGCACGATCTTGGAGATGCTCCGCTCGCGCGCCCGTCCGTCCTGCGCCTGCTCCTCGGTCTCGGTGCTGACGATGATGTCGACGTAGTTCCCCGGCAGGGCGAAGCCGGCCACGCCGATCACGTCGTTGACGCGCACCGTGATGGCACGCTTGCCCTCGGTGATCAGGGCCGACAGGCCGCCCACGGTGCCGGCCGGCGCCAGCTTGGCCTCGCTCAGCGGCTCGCCCGCCAGGATGCTGGACTTGAGCACCCGGCCGCCGAGCTTCAGGGGGTCGTCGAACGCGCCTTTCGGTACGCTGTGGGCCGGCCAGTCGACCAGCTTGAGCATCTCGGGCGCCAGGCGCTGGCCGATGCTGATGTCGGCCCCTGCTACCACGATGCGGCCGGCGCTCTTGGCCGGCTGGGTCAGGAGCCAGCGCGAGGCCAGCAGGACGGCCGCTACGCCGAACAGGATCGCGAGCGCCATCACGATCACGGCACGCTTGTTTTTCATCGGGTATCTCCCAGGTTACCGGGTTCGAGCGCCGCGCAAGAACCGAACAGGCTGCTCCACGCCTGGACCACGCTGTTCACGTCGAGACGTGGCGTGTGGTCGGCGAACCCGGCGAAGTCGGCAATCCGGCCCAGCAGCTCATGCGGCCAGGCAGCCAGCAACGGACGCCGGGTGCGGCGGTGCAGTTCGTTGATCAGGTAATCGATCGCGCTGTCGTCGGCCTCGATGCCGCGCAGGCGGCACTGGCGCCACAGCAGCGCGCGGTAGCCTGCTTCGGAGAGCGGACCCACGGGAATCCGGTAACCGACGCGGCGCATGCAGGATTCATCCAGCACCGCCTGCGGCGCCAGGCTCGTGACCAGCACCAGGGACACGTCGAACGGCAGGGCATGGCTGGCCCCGCCCGGTACCGTGACGTGGTCGGCGCCGCTCTCGAGCGCGCCCAGCCAGCGGTGCAGGACTTCGGCCGCCGGCACCCGCTGGCGGCCGATGTCGTCGAGCACCAGCAGGCCGTTGTTGGCCAGCAGGTGCGGCGGCGCGCGCAGCACGCCGCTGGCGGCGTCGATACGCAGCTCCAGCATGTCGCGCGCCAGTTCGGCGCCCACGTGCACCAGCGGGCGCTGACACAATGCCCAGCGCGCGTCGCAGCTGCGCCGTTCTTCCAGCGTGCGCGGCTGCAGCGGCGCGGGATGCAGGCCCGGGTCGTAGATCTGCACGATCTCGTGGTTGACCAGCACCGCGTAGGGAATCGCCACCGGCTCCTGGCGCAGCCGCGCGAACTTGCGCGCCAGCGTCGTCTTGCCGCTGCCGGAAGGTCCATACAACATCAGCGGACGGTTCGAATGCAGCGCCGCGCCGATCAGCTCATGCACCGCGGGCTCGATGCCGTCCTCCGCCAGTGTGGCCTGCAGCTCGGCGGGGGTGACGCGGGCGGCGTCGGGCTGGCGCAGCGACTGCTGTTCCACGATGCTGCGGTAAGCGTCGAGCGTCACCGGCGCCGGTCCGACGTAGCGCGATTCGGCCAGGTACCCGGCAGCGGCGCGCTGCCCGAAGGCGGTCAGCTGATAATGCACGTCGATGTCGGAGTCGCCATGCCAGGCCACCTCGGCCAGTTGTTCCGCGACCAGCCCTTGCAGTACTTCGCGCAGCACACTGACCGACAGACGCAGGCGTCCGGTCAGCAGCGAGAGCGGCATCTTGCCGCCGGCGTGCATGATCTTGACCGTGAGCGCCGTGACCAGGCGCGCGTCAAGGCCGGTATCGCGCACCGTGCGTGGCTGGCGCGGCAGCACGGGGGCGGGCTCGGTCTCAGGCCCACTGGCGGCTGCGGTTGCCGGCAGGCCGTCAAAGGGAGCACTTGGCCTAGATGGTGAAAACACTTCCATGAGGAAACCTCCTGATGAGGTGCGGATATTTCTTACATTTGTTAAATTGATTCTAACCATCGCTCCCGCCCCCCCGTTTGACCTCCGGCAAGGAAGCGGAAACCGCGAAACCGGGGCTTAACGGCTCACCAGGAAGTAGATCGTGCCGGCGGCAATCGCTACGCCGTAGGGCATCGAACCGGCGCTTGGCTGCGCCTCCGTCCGGGTGACGGGAAGTCGCAAGGCGACCTGGCGCACGAGGCTCCAGAGCCTGACCAGCGCCAGCTGCAAGCGGCCCCGGAAGATGATGATGGCCAGGGCCATGATGCCGCCGGCACACCAGGCGAGAACCGCGATGTGCAAGGCGGCCGCCGGACCGGTGAAGGCGCCGACCGTGGCCATCATCTTCACGTCGCCGGCGGCCATGCCACGGATGATGTAAAGAGGAAGAAAAATCAGCAGTCCGGCGGCGGCGCCGCCGAAACAGGCCAACAGGGCTTTGGCGGGCTCCGGCGACAGGGAATGAAGGGCCAATGCGGCCACGAAGCCTGACAGCAGCAACAGATTCGGGATGCGCCGGCTCGCGAGGTCGTTGATCGCAGCGGCGGCTACCAGCAGCAACAGCAGTGTGTCGAGATAGGGCGTGACAACCATGATCGGCTCACAAAAAAAAAGCCCCCGGGGCCGGATGGCCCCAGGGACGGCTGCGCTTAGGCGATGGTGAGCTTCGTGACGATTTGACCGAACAGCGTGCTGATTTGATCGCCGAGGGACTCGGCCGCCACCGCCATCACAACGCCGACCAGTGCAGCGATCAGGCCGTATTCGATGGCCGTTACACCGTCTTCATCGGCAACGAAGGTTTTGATGGCGGAGGTAATGGTGCTCATGATGAACTCCTTATGGTAGTTGATGGGACTTCTGCTACAGGGTCTTACTGACAGACGGGGCCCCGTCTTGTGCTGCTTTCGACTGCGTCTGTCAGTGAGTTCACTGTACCGAATAGTGCCGTACGGCAAGTTGATGTCGGGCAAGTTTTCCATGTGGAAACGTGAGCCTGCCATTTCGTTTGCGCTCTCACAAACGCAGCGATCCGGGTGCCTACCGTATTTGCATCAAAACGATAATTATTGTTAAGAATAGTTGCCTACTATACAAAAACGCATTATGCTGTCCCTCTTGCCCGCTTAAAAAAGCGGCAATTATGCGATCAACCCGGCCGCGCTCTTTGCCTGATTCAGTTCTCTCTGTTTCTGAAAAAACCGACATGGATTCCCTGCTGAGACACATGGTGGACATGACTGGCCACCGCGATCACACGATGCTCGACATCTCCGTGATTTCAGCGGTCCAGGAACTGGCGGGGGCGCTGCAGACCCGGGTCTTGAGCATCACGACGGTCTGCGGCCAGAAATTCGTCCGTCCGCGCGCCTGCATCCGCGCCGGCGGCGTGGCCTGTCCGGTAGAGATGCACGACGCCGCGAGCGCGGGAGATCCGATCGCGCTCTTTCCGGAACTGGCGCACTGCCTCGAACACCACGATTCGCGCGCCGAAGGCATGGGAAGCGACGGCCTGCGCCGCCTGTGGCTGCCGATCTGGTTCGGGGACCAGGCCGACACCTGCCTCGAGATCACGCACGAACACGTATTCACCGCCGAGTCGATCCACACCATCAGCGGGATCGTGAGCGTGTACCGCAACTTCCAGAACCTGCTCGACTACAGCGAGCGCGACTCGCTCACCGGGCTCCTGAACCGCAAGACCTTCGACGACCAGCTGGCGCGCATGCTGCACTGCGGGGACGCCGAGCCGCGAATGCCGGGCCATCTCGAAAGGCGCCACCACGTGGCCGAGGAAAAGCAATGGCTGGCCGTGGTCGACGTCGACCATTTCAAGAGCGTGAACGACCGCTTCGGCCACCTGTACGGCGACGAAGTGCTGATCCTGATCGCCAACCTGCTGCAGTCTTCCTTCCGTTCGCAGGACCGGGTGTTCCGCTTCGGCGGCGAAGAGTTCGTGGTACTGCTGCGCTCGACCACGCTGGAGAACGCGCGCAAGATCATCGACCGCTTCCGCACCAACGTCGAGGCGCACGTATTCCCGCAGGTGGGACGGGTCACGGTGAGCGTCGGCTTCACCAGCATCAGCGCCGCCGATTCGCCGGTGGTGACCCTGGGCCACGCGGACCAGGCCCTGTACTTCGCCAAGGCCAACGGGCGCAACCGCGCCTGCCATTACGAGGAACTGGTCGCGAACGGCCTGCTGCAAACCATCGCCACCAACGATACCGCCGAATTCTTCTAAGGCGAGGGGGCAACCCGCTGCGCGAACTCCAGCGCATCTTCCAGGCGGTCGTCGCCCCAGAACATCTCGCCCTGCACGATGAAGGTCGGCGCACCAAAGATGCCGCGTGCCCGCGCAGCGGCGGTCTGCGCACGCAGCGCTTCCTTCGCATCCGGCTGTCCGGCCGCCTGCACGATCGCGGCGGGATCCGCAACCAGGCCGTCGAGCGCGGCCAGCACCACGCCGGCGTCGTCGATCTCACGGTCGTGCACCCAGTTCTCGCGCATGATGCGGCGGCAGAATTCCCCGATCCACGGCTGTCCGCTGCCCAGCAGCGCCACGCGCAACGGCAGCACCGCCCGGCGCGGAAAATTCGTCGGCCGCGTGAAAGGCAGCCCGTACTTCGCGCTGCGGCGCGCCATGTCGCGCCAGACGTATTCGCCTTTCTCTTTCTGCTCGGCGAAGGGCGAGCTTTGCCAGCCGAGTTCGCGGAAGATGGGCCCGAGCAGGAAGGGCTTCCAGTGCAAGGGCACACCGGCGCTGCCGGCCAGGGCCTCGATGCGCATCACGGAAAGATAGCTGTAGTTGCTGCCGAACTCGAACCAGCATTCGATGGGTGCCGCCATGCCCTTCCCTCCCCGCTTGGTGGAAAACGCCATTGTCGCCGCATTGTCGGGTATCGTGCGCATGGAAGCCATGGAATGCGGAGGGAAGATGAGCAAGCTACTGATCATGACTGGCGCCGGGCGCGGCATCGGCGCTGGTGGCGTCCATCCGCGACGGCGGCGGACAGGCCGTGGCGGCCTGTAAGGAACAGCCTGGATCTCAGGCGATGTTCATGAACTGCAGCGGGTTGACGTTCCACTTCTCGGCCGACTCGTGGCGCAGGATCTTGTCGCCGCCGCCGAAGCCGAGCGGCTTGGACAGGTCGAGGGTCTGCGGCTTGATATAGCCAGGCGTCTTGGTGCTGAAGAACACATTGACCTTCGGCGTGAGCAGGCTGGTTTCGTGCGGCTCGATCACCACGCCGAGGCGCCCCGATTCGAGCAGCACCAGGGTGCCGACCGGGTAGATGCCGACGCAGCGCATGAACTCCTGGGCCAGCGTCGGGCTGAAGTGGAACTTGCTCCACTCGTAGATCTTGCGCAGCGCTTCGGCCGCCGGCATGCCCTTGTGGTAGCAGCGGTCCGAGGTAATCGCATCGTAGACGTCGACGATCGCCGCCATCTGCGCCAGCTCGCTGATGCGAGCTTCGTCCTGCTTGTCCGGATAGCCGCTGCCGTCGCGCCGTTCATGGTGGTGCAGCGTGATGTCGAGCGGGATCGGGCCGATCTCCGGCGTCTTGACCAGGATGTCGTAGCCGTCGCGCGGATGGCGCTTGATGATGTCGAATTCCTCGTCGCTCAGGCGGCCCTGCTTGTTCAGGATGGCGTCCGGCACCAGCGCCTTGCCGGTGTCGTGCAGCAGGCCGCCCAGGCCGGCCTGGTAGATCGTGTCTTCGTCCATCTTGCGCGAACGGCAGAACGCCACCAGCAGCGCGCACACGCTGACCGAATGCAGGAAGGTGTAGTCGTCCTTGTTCTTGATGCGCAGGAGGCCCAGCAGGGCGCCGGAATTGCGCAGGATCGATTCGGTCACGCTCTCGACCACCGGCCCCACCTTGTCCAGCTCGACCGCCTTGCCGAGGCGGGCATCGGCCATCACGGTGCGCACCAGGCCGGCGGCCTGCTTGCGGATCTGGGCGGCACGCTGCAGTTCTTCGCCCAGCGACACGCGGGTGACGATCAAGGGTTTGGTGGCGATCGCCGTGACTTCCGCTTCGGTCGCGGCTTCGGCCTGGGCCAGGGTCGGCGCATCATCCACGTCCATGCCCTTGCTGCAGTCGATGACGACGCCGCGGATCTTGGCGTTGCGGATCTTGTAGATCTCTTCGTTGGTGGTCAGCAGGAAGCGGCTGCGCACGAAAGGATGTTCCATCCAGCCGCAATCGAGGTCGTGGATGAACATCCCGACCTTCAGCTGTGATGCATCCACCTTTTTCAACATATCGCTACTCTGTCTGTAATAATGTCGGCGCCCGTCGGCCATCATGCAGTATAGCAATATTGTTACATTCCATCATCGTTTGTTGCTTATAAGACACACAGCCAAGAATGGAACTTCGTCAACTCCGGTATTTTGTCGCCATCGTCGACCACGGTTCGCTGTCGCGCGCCGCACTGGTCCTGCACGTTGCGCAGCCGGCCTTGACGCAGCAGCTGCGCCAGCTCGAGGAAGAACTGGGTGCGCAACTGCTGCACCGCTCGGCACATGGCGTGCTGAGCACCGATGCGGGCAAGATCTTCTACGAGCATGCCCAGGCCATCCTCAAGCAGGTGGCCGATGCGCGTTCGGCGGTGGTCCAGTCCACCACCCGGCCGTCGGGCAGCGTGTCGCTCGGCCTTCCTCACAGCATTTCGGGTGCACTGGCGCTGCCGTTGCTGCGGGCCGCGCGTGCCAGGTATCCCGAAATCACGCTCCAGCTGACCGAGGAGATCTCGGGCAGCCTCACCGAGCAGCTGAAGTCGGGCCGCCTGAACCTGGCGGTGCTGTTCGATGAAGTCCCGGCCGGACACTTCACCGCGACCGCGCTGGTCGAGGAAGACCTGATGTTCATCTGCCGTGCCGGTTCGGCTTTCGCGCCGGCGGCAGCGACGCTGACCCTGAAGGAAGCGCTGGCCAGCACCCTGATCCTGCCGGCGCGCCAGCACGGCGTGCGGCCGCTGGTCGAGCAGGTGGCGCAAGGCGCGGGCCTGGCGCTCGGCCCTGTCCTCGAAATCAACTCGCTCGCCATCCTGCGCTCGGCCCTGCTGGCCGATCTCGGCGCCACCCTGCTGCCGGTTGCGCCCCTGCTGGCCGACATCGAGCGCGGCGCGATGGCGGCCTGGCCGGTCGGCGCGCCGGCGGTGACGCGCCATGTGACGCTGTGCGCGTCGCGTAACATCCCGCTGACGAATGCGGCGGCGGCGATCGGGAAGCTGGTGCGCGAAGTGACCGAAGACCTGTGCGCGCGCGGCGCCTGGCCGGGCGCGCGCCTGATCTCGGGTTGACCATATAACGGTCATCATTTTTTCTTATACCCCCATCCGCATTCCCTATTGGCCCTGCCGGGACTAAATCCCTACACTCCACGCGGTTAAAAAGCGCCCTCGCCTACCCGGCGGCCGGCGCCACAGCACCGAACCACACAATGGAGACCCGCATGCCAGATACCGTCACGCCACAGGCCGTGGCGCCGGACTATTCGTCCCGCCTTCACACCGTTACCCTGGACGACAAATACACCGCCAAGTCCGGCAACATCTTCCTGTCCGGTATCCAGGCTCTCGTGCGCCTGCCGATGATGCAGCGCGAGCGCGATGCCGCCGCCGGCCTGAACACCGCCGGCTTCGTGTCCGGCTACCGCGGCTCGCCGCTCGGCGGCCTCGATGAGACCCTGTGGAAGGCCAAGGGCCATCTGGAAGCGAACAAGATCCAGTTCGTGCCGGGCGTGAACGAAGACCTGGCAGCGACCGCGGTCTGGGGCACCCAGACCGTCGACCTGATCGGACCCGCCAAGTACGACGGCGTGTTCGCCATGTGGTACGGCAAGGGCCCGGGCGTGGACCGCTGCGGCGACGTCTTCAAGCACATGAACCATGCCGGCACCGCGCAGCACGGTGGCGTGCTGCTGGTGGCCGGCGACGACCACGGCGCCTATTCCTCGACCCTGCCGCACCAGTCCGACCACATCTTCTCGGCCTGCATGATCCCGGTGCTCTACCCTTGCAACGTGCAGGAATACCTGGACCTGGGCGTGCACGGCTGGGCCATGTCGCGCTACTCGGGCTGCGCGGTCGCCTTCAAGGCACTGGCCGACACGGTCGAATCGAGCGCCTCGGTCGATGCCAATCCCTTCCGCGTCGAGGTGAAGTATCCGAAGGACTTCACGATGCCCGAAGGCGGCCTGAATACGAAATTGTCCTCGGTCCCGCTGGGCCAGCAGGCGCGCGCCCAGGAAGCGCTGATGCAGGACTATAAAATCTACGCGGCGCTGGCCTATGCGCGCGAGAACAAGCTGAATCGCACCACCATCGACAGCCCGGACGCGAAACTCGGCATCATCGCCTCCGGCAAGTCCTACCTCGACGTGCTGGAAGCGCTGGAAGAACTGGGCATCGACGAAGCCATGGCCGCCAAGGTCGGCCTGCGCCTGTACAAGGTCGCGATGATCTGGCCGCTGGAGCCGGAAGGCGTGCGCGAATTCGCGCAAGGCCTGGAAGAGATCCTGGTGGTCGAAGAGAAGCGCCAGGTCGTCGAGTACCAACTGAAAGAACAGCTGTACAACTGGCGCGACGACGTGCGCCCTCACATTGTCGGCAAGTTCGACGACAAGGGCGAATGGGTCGCGCCGCGCGGCGACTGGCTGCTGCCGCCCAAGGCCGACTTCTCGGTGGCGCAAGTCGCGCGCGTGATCGCCGGCCGCATTGCACGCCTGGTCACCGACGAGGCTACCCGTGACCTGATCAAGGCGCGCCTGTCCTTCCTCGAAGCCAAGGACGCCGTACTGCAGAAGGCGATCACCACGCCCTTCCGCCCGGCCTTCTACTGCTCCGGCTGCCCGCACAACACCTCGACCAAGGTGCCGGACGGTTCCTTCGCGCTGGCCGGCATCGGCTGCCACGTGATGGCGACCTCGATCTACCCGGAGATGAACAAGCTGACCACCCACATGGGCGGCGAAGGCACGCCCTGGATCGGCCAGGCCGCGTTCTCGCAGGTGCCGCACGTGTTCCAGAACCTGGGCGACGGCACCTACTTCCACTCGGGCTACCTGGCGATCCGCGCGGCGGTGGCGGCCAAGGTCAACATCACCTACAAGATCCTGTACAACGACGCGGTCGCGATGACCGGCGGCCAGCCGGTCGACGGCCAGACCTCGGTGCCGATGATCGCGCAACAGATGGCGGCCGAAGGCGTCAAGCGCATTGCGCTCGTCACCGAAGACCTGTCGCGCTACGCGGACCGCTCGAACCTGCCGGCAATGGTCACCCTGCACGACCGCAAGCACATGGACGACGTCCAGCGCGAGCTGCGCGAACTGCCGGGCGTGACCGTCATCATCTACGACCAGACCTGCGCCGCCGAGAAGCGCCGCCGTCGCAAGAAAGGCGAGTTCCCCGACCCGAACCAGCGCATGGTGATCAACGAAGCCGTGTGCGAAGGCTGCGGCGACTGCGGCATCCAGTCGAACTGCGTCTCGATCCTGCCGAAGGAAACGGAATTCGGCCGCAAGCGCCAGATCGACCAGTCCTCGTGCAACAAGGACTACTCCTGCGCCAAGGGCTTCTGCCCGAGCTTCGTCACCGTCGAAGGCGGCACGCTCAAGAAGAGCAAGGCCGGCGTGTCGAAGAACGGCGCCGACGATGGCTGGGGTTCGCTCCCTGAGCCGGTCCTGCCGAGCGTCGAGCACCCGTACAACATCCTGATCAACGGCATCGGCGGCACCGGCGTCATCACCGTCGGCGCCCTGATGGGCATGGCCGCCCACCTCGAGGGCAAGGGCGCATCGGTGCTGGACATGACCGGCATGAGCCAGAAGAACGGCTCGGTGACTTCGCACGTGAAGATCGCCGCCACCCCGGACCGCCTGCGCGCGCAGCGTATCGCCACCGGAGAGGCGGACCTGATCCTCGGTTGCGACATCCTGACCACCGGCGCCGCCGATGCGGTATCCAAGATGCGTCCGGGCCGCACCCTGGCCATCGTCAACCTGCACGAGCAGCCGACCGGCACCTTCGCCCAGCAGCGCGACTGGGAATTCCCGTCCGGTGATGTACGCTCCCTGATCCTGGAAGCCGTGGGTGGCGAGTCGGGCGCCGATTTCGTCGACGCGACCAAACTCGCGACCGCGCTGATGGGCGACTCGATCGCGACCAACCTGTTCCTGATGGGTTACGCCTGGCAGAAGGGCCGCATCCCGCTGTCGGAAGCCGCGCTGCTGCGCGCGATCGAGCTGAATGGCGTGGCCGTCGCTTCCAACAAGATGAGCTTCCTGTGGGGCCGCCGCGCCGCCGTGGACTTCAAGCGCGTCGAGAAGCAGGCCACGCCGACCCATTCGATCGTGGTGCAGATGCCGCAAAGCCTGGGGGCGATCGTCAAGAAGCGTGTCGAATTCCTGACCGGCTACCAGGATGCTGCCTATGCACGTGTCTATGAAGACCTGGTGGCACGCGTGCAGGCTACCGAGACCGCGAAAGGCCTGGGCAACAAGCTGTCTACCGCTGTCGCCAAGTACTACTTCAAGCTGATGGCCTACAAGGACGAGTATGAAGTGGCGCGCCTCTACACCGACGGCCGCTTCGTCGAGCAGCTCAAGACCCAGTTCGAAGGTGACTTCAGCCTGAAGTTCAACCTGGCCCCGCCGCTGTTCGCCAAGAAGGACGCCAAGGGCCACATGGTCAAGGCGCAGTACGGCTCCTGGATGTTCGGCGCGTTCAAGCTGCTGGCGAAAATGAAAGGCCTGCGCGGCGGTGCCTTCGACATCTTCGGCCACACCGCGGAGCGCAAGATGGAACGTGCCCTGATTGGCGAATACCGTGAGATGGTGGAAGGCCTGATCGCCACGCTGGACGCGGCCAACCATGCGGATGCCGTCGAACTGGCCTCGCTGCCGGAACAGATCCGCGGCTTCGGCCACGTGAAGGAAAAGGCCGTGGCCGAGTTCCGTGCACGCAAGGCTGAGCTGCTTTCCGGCAACATCAAGCGTCGCGCTGCGTAATTAACTGGAGGGGGCGGATTGCCGCTCCCCTTCCGCGCGCCCAGCTTGACGTTAACGTTAACGTCATATACCGTACCAGGATACCCCTGTCCTCCCGAACTCCCAAGGACCTAATCCAATGAACGACATCACCACCGCCGCGAAACTCGACCTGCCGGAGCAGCCGAAGCTGGCCAACAAGGTGCGCTTCGTGACCGCCGCTTCCCTGTTCGACGGCCATGACGCCTCGATCAACATCATGCGCCGCATCCTGCAGTCGAACGGCGCCGAAGTGATCCACCTCGGCCACAATCGCTCGGTCGACGAAGTCGTCACCGCGGCCCTGGCCGAAGACGTGCAAGGCATCGCCATCTCGAGCTACCAGGGCGGCCACGTCGAATACTTCAAGTACATGATCGACCTGCTGCGCCAGCGCGGCGGCGCCCACATCAAGGTGTTCGGCGGCGGCGGCGGCGTGATCGTCCCCAGCGAGATCGAAGACCTGCACGCCTATGGCGTCACCCGCATCTTCAGCCCGGAAGACGGCCAGCGCATGGGCCTGGTCGGCATGATCCGCTCGATGCTGGAAAGCTGCGACGTCGATCTGTCCTCCTACGCACCGAGCTCGATCGAAGCGCTGCAGCAGGGCGACATCGCCGCGCGCCACCGTCCGCTGGCCCAGCTGATCACCGCGCTCGAAAACGGCAAGGCCGACCCCGAACTGCACAAGCAGATCGTGGAAGTTGCCGATACCGTCAAGACACCGGTGCTGGGCATCACCGGCACCGGTGGCGCCGGCAAGTCCTCGCTGACCGATGAACTGATCCGCCGCATCCGCCTCGACCAGGGCGACCGTCTCAACATCGCCGTCATCTCGATCGACCCGTCGCGCCGCAAGTCGGGCGGCGCCCTGCTGGGCGACCGCATCCGCATGAATGCGATCAACCCGTGGAACGGCCAGGCGCGCGTCTTCATGCGTTCGCTCGCCACCCGTGAAGCCGGCTCCGAAATCTCGCAGGCGCTCCCCAGCGTGATCGCCGCCTGCAAGGTGGCCGGCTTCGACCTGGTCATCGTCGAGACCTCGGGCATTGGCCAGGGCGACGCCGCCATCGTGCCGCACGTCGACACCTCGATGTACGTGATGACCCCGGAATTCGGCGCCGCCTCGCAGCTCGAGAAGATCGACATGCTCGACTTCGCCGACTTCATCGCCATCAACAAATTCGACCGCAAGGGTGCGCAGGATGCCCTGCGCGACGTCGCCAAGCAGTATCAGCGCAACCGCGAACTGTGGAGCAAGCAGCCTGACGAGATGCCGGTCTACGGCACCCAGGCGTCGCGCTTCAACGACGACGGCGTCACTGCCCTCTACCACGGCCTGCTGCCGAAGCTGGCGGAACTGGGCCTCAAGGTCGATGCAAGCCGCCTGGCCCCGCCGACGCAAAAGTACTCGAGCGGCAAGAACGTGATCGTTCCGCCGGCCCGTGCGCGCTATCTCGCCGAGATCGCCGACACCGTGCGCGGCTACCACCGCAACGTGAAAAAGCAGGTGCAACTGGCACGCGAGCGCCAGCAGCTCAGCGAGACCCAGCGCATGCTGGCCGCCGCCAACCGTGAGATTGTCCTCGACGACCTGATCACGGAACGCGACAACGCCATGGAAGGCGGCGCCAAGAAGCTGCTGGCCATGTGGCCGGACATGCAGGCCGCCTATGCGGGCGACGATTACGTCGTCAAGATCCGCGACAAGGAAATCCGTACCCGCCTGGTGCAAAAGACCCTGTCCGGCAATCCGATCCGCAAGGTCGCGCTGCCGAAGTTCGAAGACCACGGCGAGATCCTGCGCTTCCTGATGCTGGAAAACGTGCCGGGCTCCTTCCCCTACACGGCCGGCGTGTTCGCCTTCAAGCGCGAAGGCGAAGACCCGACCCGCATGTTCGCGGGTGAAGGCGACGCCTTCCGCACGAACAAGCGCTTCAAGCTGGTGTCGACCGGCATGGACGCGAAACGCCTGTCCACCGCCTTCGACTCGGTGACCCTGTACGGCGCCGACCCGGCCATCCGTCCCGACATCTACGGCAAGGTCGGCAACTCGGGCGTGTCGATCGCGACCCTGGACGACATGAAGGTGCTGTACGACGGCTTCGACCTGTGCAGCCCGAGCACCTCGGTGTCGATGACCATCAACGGCCCGGCCCCGACCATCCTGGCGATGTTCATGAATACCGCCATCGACCAGCAGATCGACAAGTTCGTGGCCGACAATCATCGCCAGCCGACCGACGACGAGGCCCAGAAGATCAAGGACTGGGTCCTGATGAACGTGCGCGGCACGGTGCAGGCCGACATCCTGAAGGAAGACCAGGGCCAGAACACCTGCATCTTCTCGACCGAGTTCTCGCTGAAGGTGATGGGCGACATCCAGGAATACTTCGTGCACCACCAGGTGCGCAACTTCTACTCGGTGTCGATCTCGGGCTACCACATCGCCGAAGCCGGCGCGAACCCGATCTCGCAGCTGGCCTTCACGCTGTCGAACGGCTTCACTTTTGTGGAAGCCTACCTGGCGCGCGGCATGCACATCGACGACTTCGCCCCGAACCTGTCCTTCTTCTTCTCGAACGGCATGGATCCGGAATACACGGTGCTGGGCCGCGTGGCGCGCCGCATCTGGGCGGTGGCGATGCGCGACAAATACGGCGCCAACGAGCGTTCGCAGAAGCTGAAGTACCACATCCAGACCTCGGGCCGCTCGCTGCATGCGCAGGAGATCGACTTCAACGACATCCGCACTACGCTGCAGGCCCTGATCGCGATCTACGACAACTGCAACTCGCTGCACACCAACGCCTACGACGAAGCGATCACCACGCCGACCGACGAATCGGTGCGCCGGGCCTTAGCCATCCAGCTGATCATCAACCGCGAATGGGGTCTGGCGAAGAACGAGAATCCGAACCAGGGTTCCTTCATCATGGACGAGCTGACCGACCTGGTCGAAGAGCAGGTGATGCAGGAGTTCGAACGCATCGCCGAGCGCGGCGGCGTGCTGGGCGCGATGGAAACCGGCTACCAGCGCGGCAAGATCCAGGAAGAGTCGATGCTGTACGAGCACAAGAAGCACGACGGCTCGCTGCCGATCATCGGCGTGAACACCTTCCGCAACCCGAACGGCGCCGGTGCACCGGCGACGATCGAGCTGGCGCGTTCGACCGACGACGAAAAGCAGTCGCAGCTGACCCGCCTGGAAGCCTTCCACGCACGCAATGCCGACCAGGCCCCGGCCGCGCTGGCAGCACTGCAGCAGGCCGCGATCGACAACGAGAATGTGTTCGCCAGGCTGATGGACGCCGTGCGCGTCTGCTCGCTGGGCCAGATCACGACCGCGCTGTTCGAGGTCGGCGGGCAGTACCGCCGCAATATGTAATCCTTCGGTGAGTTTTTAGCCGAAACTCACCGCATACACCGGCGGCAGCGTGGTGGACAAAGTCCGCCAGCTGTCGCCGCCGTTTTCCGAGATCCACACCCCGCCCGTCGTCGACCCCATCAGCAAGGTGCGGCCGTCGCCGCTCACCGCCAGTCCGTGGCGGTACACCAGGTCATAGCAATGCTCCTGCGGCAGGCCATGGCGCAGCACCTCGAAGCTCTTGCCGCCGTCGCGGGTGCGCAGCACCGCCAGGGCCGCGCCCACCGGAATGCGGCGCTGGTCCGCCTCGGCCGGCACGAACCAGGCCGTGTCGGCATCAAGCGGATGGGCCGCCACCGCGAAACCGAAATGCGACAGCGGCGCGCCCCTGATCTCCTGCCAGCGCCGACCGCCATCGAGCGAGCGCCACATGCCGTTGTGGTGCTGGCACCAGAGCACGTCCGGCTGTCCGGCGCAGCGCACGATACGGTGCGGGTCCTGCACTTCCTCGTTCTCGTTCATCTCGGGCGGCATGTAGTCGGCACGCATGCCGGTCGCGCTGACGGTCCAGCTTTCGCCGCCATCCTCGCTGCGCCAGGCGCCGCCGCAGGATACCCCCACCAGCAGGCGCCCGGCGTCGCGGGGATCGATGCTGATGCTGTGGATGCCGGGAACGTCGTAGCCGCCGCCGAACCAGTTGGCGCGCTGCGGCACGTCCCACAGCGAACGCACCAGCTGCCAGGAATCGCCATGGTCGCGCGAGACGAACAGGCCGCCGGGCAGCGTGCCCGCCCACAGCAGGCCGGGCTGGCTGGCATGGCCTGCCTCCAGCACCCAGATCATCCGGTTGTTCCAGTCGGTCTTGTCCTCGCTGTCCTCCGGTTTGGGCGGATAGGCAGGCGCCGGCAGTTCGGTCCAGGTTTCGCTGCCGGCGCGGCGGCGGTGCAGCTTCACGCCGAAGTGGCCCAGGTTGAGCGCCGCATACAGGGCGCCGTCGCGCGGGTCCGGCAGCGCCATCGATACCGGCTCGCCAAGGAAATGAACCGGACCGAAGTCCCAGCGTCCGCCTTCCTTGCGCAGTTCGAACAGGCCCTTGCGGGTCGACAGATATGCACGCTCGCTCATCGTTTCAGCCTCCGGAAAGTGCCTGCAGCACGTAGACCTGGCTGTCAGGCAGCAAAGGGTCGTCCAGGCGCGCGGGGTCGCGGCAACGCCGGCCGTCGATAAAGATCGTCACGTTCGCGCGCAGCCGGCCCTGGTCATCGAGCACGTAGCCGCGCAGCAGCGGATTGATGGCGAAGGCATCCTCCAGCCCGGCGCGGAGCTCGCACGCCGCGGACGCGACTTGCGGCACGCTGGTAAAGCGCGCCAATTGCTGGGTGAAGAACAGCTGTGCCATGGCCGACCTGACGCTCCTTCGTTGTTTCTCTTGCGAAATGCCATTCTATGCCTGTCGGACCGGGGCGGCTACTGTCCAATCCCGTGGCCGCCCCTCGCTGCCCTGGCCTAGAATGGACTGACGACAACCAGCGGAGTTCACGCATGCCGATTCAACCCGAACAGCTCGCCGCCCTGATGCGCGAAGTCGAACTGGAAGACCCGATCGATTTCGCCGACCTTCCCTTTCCCGAGGATGAATTGCGTGGATTGGTCGCCACCCACCTGTGCGAGATGGCGGCGGCGATGGAAAACTTCAGCACCGAAGACCGTCTGATGACCCTGCTCGCGGTATCGGCCAAGCTGGTGCTGGAAAACCTGGTGTTGCATGTCCAGTTATTGCGCCGGCATGGTTTACCTGTCGGTGAGAATGTCGAAGCCCTCCTCAGCCGCCTGCGCAAACCTTGAGCATATGCGCTGATCCCCCATCCATGGGGCTGCAATCAGCAGCGAACTGCTGTTATCTTTCCATAAATCAACACGAAAACCCGTTCCATCTCGCACAATAGCAACAGTAACCGGCTATTTATAGATACGAATCAGATGATGACGTTGACAACGGATTCCTTAGGGTATTATTAACACTCGGGAAACTTCGCTTGTACCGAAAACAATCTTTACGCAAGCGCCTTCATCAAAGGGAAAGACAATGCCGAGTACTCTCACCAAGAAACAACTTGCCGTTGCCGTGGTTTCCGGCGCCATCCTGCTGAGCGCGGGCATGGCGGGTTGCAGCCGCTCGCAAACTGCGGAAGAGCTGATTGCCGAAGCGCAACAGTATGAAAAGAAGGGCGACCACAAGGCTGCGCTGATCCAGCTCAAGAATGCTGTTGCACAAAACCCGGAAAACGCGGAGGCGCGCCTGCGCCTCGGCACCCTGCATCTTGAACTCGGCGATGCCACTTCCGCGGATAAGGAACTGCGCAAGGCAGCCAGTCTCGGTGGCGCATCCGACAGGATCCTGCCGAATATGGCGCGCGCCTTGCTCATGCAAGGGAAATTCAAGGAAGTCCTGGAAGAAATCAAGCCGGAACAAGCACAAAAATCGGCCGAACTGATGGCCCGCCGCGGTGACGCCCACTTCTGGCTGGAACAACGCGAACAATCGAAGGAAGCCTTTGATGCCGCGCTGGCGCTGGATCCGAATTCTGGCGACGCGCTGATCGGCCTGGCGCGCCATGCGGCCGTTGCCAATGATCGGCAAGGCGCGCAGCGCTACGTGGAGGAGGCTACGACCCGTGCGCCGCGCCATGTCGAAGCGTGGATGATGAAGGGTAACTTTTTGCGCAGCACGAACAACGCCAAGGAAGCGCTTGCTGCCTATGACAAGGTACTCGAGATCAATCCGGGACATCGAAGCGCCCATGTCGAAAAAGCCTACGTCCACATCGGAACTGGCGACCTGGCTGGAGCAAAAGCCGACCTCGATGCCGCTCGGAAACAGTGGAACGGCGATCTCAACGTGACTTATGCCCAAGCCTTGCTCGACTACACGAACGGTAAGAATGCGGAAGCAAAAGAATCCCTGCAAAAAGTCTTGAGGGTCTCCCCAGAGCACATGCCGAGCATCCTGCTGTCCGGCGCTGTGGAATTAAAGCTGGGCGCCAACCAACAGGCCGAGCAGTACTTGCGCAAATACCTCCAAACGAACGCAAATAACCTTTACGCCCGCAAGCTGCTGGCGCAAGTTCTGCTGAAATCAGGCCAGCCGGGCGAGGCGACGGCGGTGCTGGCCCCGGCCCTCAAGGACGGCGGCCAGGATCCGCAGCTGCTGGCGCTGACCGGCCAGTCCTACCTGCAGGCGCGTGATTTTGCCAAGGCTTCGGCCTACCTCGAACAGGCCAGCGTGCTGGCACCGGGCGCATCCAGCATCCATACCTCGCTCGGTCTGTCGAAGCTCGGACAGGGCGAGCTGGACAAGGGGATCGGCGAACTGGAGCGCGCTGCCACCCTCGACCCGAAGAACACCGACGCCGGCTTTGCCCTGGTCCAGGCCGAACTGCGCCGAGGCAAATTCGACAAGGCCATGGCCGCCGTTCAAAAGCTCGAAAAGGCCCAGCCGGACAATCCGGCCGTCCATACCGCGAAAGCTACCGTTCACCTGGCTACGAAAGATGTCAAGAACGCCCGTACCAGCCTTGACCGAGCGGTCGCGCTGAATCCCACCTACTTCCCTGCGGTTTCCCTTCTGGCACGGATCGACATGTCGGAGAAAAACGTCGCTGGCGCAAAAAAGCGCTTTGAAACCGTTTTGGCGAAAGATAACAAGCATTTTGACGCCATGCGTTCGCTCGCAGCGCTCGAATTGTCTCAGGGCAAAGTCGCTGAGGCTACCACTTGGCTGGAAAAAGCGCAGGCCGCAAACACGGGAGATGTCGCCCCGGCATTAACTCTGGCCGGCCATTATCTGAACGCTAAGCAGGCCGATAAAGCCCTGGTGCTGATGCGTTCGACGCTGACAGTGCATCCCGCGGACCCAGCCGTGCTGGACATGATGGGTCAGGCACAAGTCGCCAGCAAGGACTTGAACGGTGCGCTCGAGTCATACAGCAAGCTGACCGCGGCGGTGCCGAAGTCGGCGCCGGCCCACGTGCGCCTGGCGTCCGTGCAGATGATGATGAAGAACGACAGTGCTGCAGCAGAAAGCCTCAAGCGCGCCTTGTCAATCGATCCAAAATTCTTGCTGGCACGCTTGGGGCAGATCGAACTGGCAAACCGTAGCGGCAAGCACGAGGAAGCGCTTGCGATCGCCCGTCAGATCCAGGCGGACGATCCAAAGAAAGTGACTGGCCAGCTGCTGGAAGGAGAGCTGCTCCTGTCGCAGAAAAAGCTTGCCCCGGCCTTGGCGGCCTTCGAAAAAGCCTTCGCCACCTCCCAATCCCCCCAGGTGCTGATGAAAATCCATCAGGCGCTTGCTCAAAACGGCAGGGCGGCGGAAGGCGAAGCGCGCTTGGTGAAGTACCACGCCGCCAATCCGGGTAATGACCAGATTGCCATGCTGGTGGCCGACAGCTATTTGGCCAAGCGCCAGTACAAACCCGCCATCGCAGCCTTACAGGCAGCGTTGAAGACGAATCCTTCGAACCCTGTTGCGCTCAACAACCTGGCTTGGGCTTACCAGCAAGAAAATGATGCGCGTGCACTACCGACGGCGGAGCAGGCCTACAAGCTTGCCGGGAAGAGTCCTGCCGTGATGGATACCTTGGGATGGATCCTCGTACAGCAAGGCGAAACCGGACGCGGTGTCGATCTGCTGCGCAAAGCCGTTGACGCCTCGCCGAAATCGCTGGATATGCGCTTCCATCTCGCCGCTGCGCTGGCGAAAGCGGGCGACAAGGCCGGGGCGCGCAGGGAAGTCGAAAAATCGCTCGCCAGCGGCGAGCCTTTCGCCGCGATGGATGAGGCAAAAGCTCTGTTGCGTCAGTTATAAGGCCTGAGGCGGCCGCCGTGCGGCCGCCCCTCTACCTCAACACCATACCGCCCGACAAGACAATGAATTCCATTACCCAACAACAAGATTGCGAACGCGCTGTAGGTGGATTCTTTTCTCAAATGGTAGAGCGTTTGAATGGGAAACGCGACATTCTCATTCCATACTTCAATTTCCGAAGAGTCTTGAAGGGTAATATCGAATCTAATGTCCTGAAGGAAATTTTTAAACTCCGTTACGAGGTCTACTGCCTGGAGCGGCAGTACCTTGCAGCGAGTGAATTTGAAGAGGGTCTCGAGACGGACGAGTACGACGACTGTTCCATCCACTTTGCTGCCTACACTCTCGACAACAATATTGTCGGCACTGTGCGCCTGGTACAGCCCCACCCGGGCCAGGAATACCCCTTCGAATCGCATTGCATGCCTTTTCCCGATTTTGTCGCGCCGGCCCGCGAATCGGTTGCCGAAATCTCGCGCCTGGTGGTGAGAAAGTCTTACCGCCGGCGCCGGGGAGATTCGATGGAAGGCATCTCTCAGGATTTTGTCGAAAAAGGCAGCGCCAAGACCATCAAACCGCACTCAAGCGTACGGCGCGACAAGCGTGGAAATAGTCCGCTATTATTGTTGGGAATGTATCGGGAGATGTACCGCTATAGCCGTCAGAACGGGATCCGTTACTGGTACGCCGCTATGGAGAGGTCACTGGCGCGCTCGCTAGAAAAGATGGGATTCAAGTTTGTGCCAATCGGGCCACAGGTCGACTACTACGGCCCCGTCACCCCCCATATGGCCGACTTGGATGAACTGATCGGGCGTTTAGAGAGAGAAAATAAATTCCTGGCAGCCTGGTTCAACGATGAACCGATTCCCTTCTGGATCATGGTGAAGACTATGGCCGGAAACTTCCTGGGAGGGCTCAGGAAAAAATAACTAGTTCCAGACTGGAAGGACAGATGGACAACGGAAAACTACGCGTCAACCCTGACGCCTTCCTGTCCCGTGTTGAGTTCGGGGCACATCAAGAAACAATCGACCACGTCAACCGCAAGATTTTCCGGGCTTACCGGGGCTGCAATCCCAACAATATTCCTAATGACATTTTCAGGCTGCGCCATCAGGTGTACTGCCTCGAATGTGCATTTTTGCAACCCGAACAGTACGTCGACGGACTTGAACTCGACGACTATGACGACGCATCCACCCACTTCGCGGCCTACACGATGGACGAAAAGCTGGTTGGCGCCGTCAGACTCGTGCAGCCGCAGGTACCAAAGCCCTATCCCTTCGAATTGCATTGCGAAGTATTCAGCGATTACGACTTTCCTGAACGTGAGCAGGCAGCTGAAATTTCGCGCCTGGTGGTCAAGAAAAGCCACCGGCGCCGGCGTGCCGACAGCGTGCTCGGCGTGCCTGGTTTCGTCCAGAACAATGAGGCAGGAGTCGAATTCGATCCCGCCGTCGACCGGCGCGACCGCACGTCGCCGATGCTCTTGCTCGGAATGTACCGCGAAATGTTCCGGCACAGTGAAGACACCGGAATTCGCTATTGGTTTGCGGCAATGGAGCGCTCACTGGCGCATGCACTGAAGAAAATGGGATTCCGATTTATGGCAATCGGTCCGGAAGCTAATTATTATGGTTCGGTAACACCATACGTGCTCGATCTGCACGATTTGCGGCGCAAGTTGGCGACGAGTAATCCAACGCTGGCGGCTTGGTTTGCTGAAAAGCCGCCAGTTGTCGAACATGCCCATCCTTCGCGCATACACGTGGTACGCAAACCAGGGCTGGGCAACGATATCAACTAAGCAGCGATACTGACCAGCTTGGTGACATGATTGCGGAAACTATGGATGACCATATGCGGTGCCTGCGGCACCTCCATTCCGGCAAGCATGTCATGCATCATCGCCATCGCTAGCGCTGCTACTGAGAAACTGCCTACGGCAATCTGCGACGCCGGGCATGCCGTACCGTCGGCCATAATGGTCAAGGCTTTCGCTACCTCTTCCCTCACCTGCTGGTCGAGGTGCGCGCCAATACGTCCCATCACCCGCGTGAACACGGCGGTATAACTCAAATTTCCCTCAGCGGCGGCGGCCTCGACATCGCGCTGCAGAATCGCGGGCAGCGAATGCCCCGAGTCCGGCGCGAAGTACAGCACCCCCGCACCAAATCCGATGTTCATTGCAGTGAAGATAGGCTTGCTCCGGGCGGCCGCATTGCCGTGCAGTGCAAGCACTGCTTCCAGATCGACGAAATCGATCGTGTCGAAGATGACATCGACCTTGTCGACCAGGTCGGCTGCATTGTGCTTGTCCAGCATGGCGACATGGACCTCGACTTTGGCCTCCGGGTTGATGCGCAGGATGTGTTTTTTCAATGCCTCAACCTTCGGCATTCCTACGTCTTCGAAATCGAAAAACTGCCGGTTCAGGTTATGCGCATCGACAGTGTCACCGTCGATGAGCACGAAATGCTGGAAGCCGGTGCGGGCTGCGCAAATGACGGGACCGCTGCCGAGCCCACAACCGGCAAACAGGATACGGGTATTCCGAATCTTGTCCTGAGTCGTGGCGTGGATATATCCACTGTTTCGCTTGGTAAATTCATCGTAGTTAAAAGTATTCATCGGATCTCGTATCTCGTGGTCGGGTGAGCAATAAAGGAATCCTAGTTCAATTTATTGCCTTAGGCGATAGTTATGTTCGCTGGCTCACTGTCGAATTCTCTTACAGTACCCCAGCAGGCGCAGGGCCCCTACTTGAACGTGCTTTCAGCTTTTCCTTTTGAATCAACATGTTAAGTAAAAGAATTAAATCTGGCACGGAACATGCTTAATAGTCCATGTCGCTGTTGTGTATAACTACCACGTGAGGATTGAATAATGAACATGATCAAGAAGATTTCGGGCGTCGCAGCTGGTGTTGCACTTGCTTTCGGCCTGGCTGCTCCAGCAAGCGCTGGCGTCACCCTGGTGTCGGGCGACTACAAGATTACCTTTAACGCCTATGATGCAGGTACCGTCGGCTACGTTCCTGGTGCGACCACCACCATTTGCAACACTACTGCATCATGCGATGCTGTCGTCGTCGACACCGATCGCGATGCTGACGCTCTCCCGGACACTTCGCCGTACGGCGTGGGCAGCGAAGACACCTGGGGTATCTTCTCGGTGCAAACCATCACCAACATCAAGACCGGCGATGCCTTCTTCACCCGTGGCGTGGACGGCTTCCTGATCGGCATGTTCGGCGGCCTGGCCGACCAGAAAGTTGACGTGTTCGGCATGGATACGGCGATTGCCTACGCCAATGGCGGCTGGCTGAACATGTACCTGACCAGCCAGGACTACGATCCGACCATCGGTCCGGACGGTCGCCTGGGTGCAATGGGATACCAAGGCGTCACCAACCAGGCGGGTGGCATTCTCGCCCTGTCGGCCGAGTTTGCCGGTACCGCAAGGGCGACTCAACCAGGGTACAGCTATTACTCGAGCTTCCAACTCGACAGCATTTTCGGCAATGGCGCAGGCTACCTGGACGTGACCGGCGGTGCATGGGCCGACGCGTTCGACCAGAACTCGGTCAAAGATGCTCTCGGCAACACCCGCGACATGTCCCTGAAAGCCACCTACCAGGTCACCAATACGTCCAAACTGGCTGGCTGGACCGTCGACGCAACCGGCGACGTGCAAGGCAATATCCCGGAACCGGGCTCGCTGGCACTGCTGGGCCTGGGCTTCGCCGGCCTGGCCGGTCTGCGCCGCCGCCGCGCTGCCAAGTAATTCCACCGCTGCCGGGTCATCCCGGTAGTGTGGACAAAAAAGGCCGGACCCTCATGGGCCCGGCCTTTTGCATTATCGAACTGATCAGGAAGGAAGGCGGTCAGGCCGCCACGTCATCCTGGCGCGGCGACAGGAAGGCCTTATGGAACAGGTGGCGCGCCAGCATCAGCGGGGGCATGCGCAGCCAATTTCCGCGTAAGTAAATTGCGCCCTGCGCCGCTGGGGTGAACCGGTCGGCGCAGCCGGGATGGGGTGGCGCCAGGCTGCGCAGGAATAGCGCATCCATCAAGGCCAGCAGCGGCGCCGGGGGCTTCCCTGCCGCCGCAGCCGCAGCGAGCACCGCCGGCGGGACCGTGGTCCCGAGCAGCCGGGCGCAATAGCGCAGCGCATAGAACAGCGGCCGTGCCAGTTGCAGCTGCACGGCGCGGGCAGCCAGACCTTCCCAGAACCCGGGCATGGCGCCGAAGTGCTGCAGCAGCCGGTGCAGGTCGAGCAGGTCGCGCAGGCCATGGTCCATTTCGCCTTCGGAGAACAGGTGTACCGCGCTGTGCAGCACCATGTCATGCGGCGCCAGCATCCACAATCCCTCGTTGCCCGGAATCGGCTGGCTTGCTGCCCGCAGCAGGGCCGGGTCCGGCCGCACGGCTGCGGTTTCAGGCAGGATCGCGTGGTGGACGTCGATCGCATTGCCGCGCTGGACGTGCTCCATCGGCGGCAATTCATGCATCCACTCGCGGTAGTAGCGCTGGTCGTAGGCATCCTGCTTTACGGTGGCCCAGCCGTGCAGTATCAGCGCCGCCTCGACATCACCGATGCGCTCCTTCGGCACCAGGATGTCGACGTCGGAAAAGATGCGTCCGGGAGCTGGCGGCAGGCCGGCCATCGCATAAGCGGCGCCCTTCAGCAAGATCAGCGGCAGGCCCAGGCCGTCCAGTGCGCGCCGGATCTGGCCGACCTCGAAGCGCACGGCGCGCCGGTGGCGTGCGGCCACGACCTCGGCCCATTCGAAGTGCCGGCGCGGCGCCGGCGGCACTGCTTCCAGCAGGCCGGCTTGCACGAGCATCGCACCAAGGCCGGCGCTCAGCTTGGCGTTGGCAGCCTGGCGCAACAGAAAGTCCCAACCGGCCAGGTCGAGCGTCGTCGACCGTGCGGGATCGCGCAATACCTCGATCAGGAGGGGTAGAGAGTGGGCGTTCGGCATCACTGGCTCCCCTCGGCGAAGCGCTCGAACAGGGCCATGGCATCGTCGAGCCGGCTGTAGCTGAATGCGTGGCCAGAACAGCTTTCCACCAGGCGCCCGAGGGTGTCGAAACCCTGCGCCCCCAGCACCGGATAATTGAAGGTGTTGTCGGCCATGCCGGTGAACAGGCGCGCCTTCGGCAGCGGCGCCAGTTGCGCCGCTGCACCCGCTATGTATTTCGGGAACACGATATGGGTGGCGCGCGCCGTGACGCCGGCGCTGGCGACGCTGGCAGCCGGCGCGCGCATGTGGGCGATGGTGCCCTTGGTGGTGCCGTGGACCTCGGGACCGAACAATGCGTCCGGCGCAAAGCTGCGCAGCACCCCGATCGAGGCATTCTTGAGGCTGACCGGGCGCGGTAGCGGCACCAGGGCCAGGTCATGTGGCCGCACCAGGGTCAGCTCGTCCGACAGCAGGCGCCAGCCGCGGCTGGCCAGGGCGCCGCACAGGGTGCTCTTGCCCGAACCTGGCGGCGCCGGCAGGATCACGCCGGCATTGCCGCGCTGGAGTACGGCGGCGTGGAAGATCAGGTAGCCATGCGCATGGTTCGACACGCACCAGTTCATCACCCACTCGAACATCGGGTAGGCCTGGGCCAGCGGCAGCGGCTGGAACGGCACCCGGCCGTCGCTGTCGAACCGTACCTGCGGACGGTACCAGCGGCGCAGGCCGCCAGAGCGGCGGAAGGCCAGCTGAAAGTCGGCAAACCCGTCTTCGCCCTCGACCGGATAGTCGGCATACAGCAGTGCGATGGTATTGGTCAGGTGGGGAATATCGGTATGGATGCGGCTGCGGAAGGGCCCGGTGCGCAGCACCAGGCCAGGCCCGGTCAGGGCAAGACGGCGGCGACATTCCTCGCGGCCAAGACTGGCCACGGTCAGCATGGACAATGCTCGATCAGGCTGAGCTGCGACAGTTCACGCAGCAGTACTTCCAGTTCGCCGTCGAGGGCGGCGGCGTCGTCGACGTCGAATTCGTTCAGCAGCCTGGAAGCCAGTGACACCGCGGAAGCGGGACCGGGGCGCAGCGCTTCGAGCACACAGAGCGCGGCCGGTCCGAGCAGATGGGTTGCGCCGGACAGGTCGTTGTACAGCACGGCTTCGTCATCCCAGCAGCGGTATCGAAGCGACTGTCCGTTCACCAGACGCCACAGGGCACGCGGCAAATCGGCCTGCAACATCCTTACTCGCCCTTGTAGGTACCCTCGAGGTATTCCTTGGTTTTGTCGACATCCCAAAAGACACCGCGCACCGGCTGATAATGACCGGAAGTCCGCAGTTCATTCCACATTTGCAGCAAAGTCCGCTCCGAAAGGAAGCCGATTTTTCCCGATTTCACATTCAGGTAAGCCGCAGTCAGATGCTTGCCGATGTTCTGCTTGTCGAAATCACATCCTTCCACCATGGCCAGCAGCGTTGCCGAGCCATAAGTGCTTGACAGGGGTTCAGGACAACTAAATACGCTGCTGAAAAGCATGCTGTTCGGCACGGGCCAGCCGCTGTGGTTCTTCCAAAACCCCGGAGACCTGCCTTCGCAAGCCACGGACCCGCTATCCACCTTATTGCTGTCCAGTCCCCCGGACAGCGCCGCGGATGCTGAAACGCAGGTGAAGTCGATGGCGTGGCTCTGGGCCGTCCACAGCACGCCGGCCGCACCGAGGCCGGCCTTGGCCAGGCGGCGACGCGCCGCACCGCGCGGGGTCATCGGAGCGGCCTGGTCGGCGCGTCCTGCTTGATCTTCGGTCGACACGGTATTCTTCCTCACGATGATGGTATGCCATGACGGCTGACATTTCAGTCAAGCAAGAAATATGCCGTGCCGCGCCGCCGGTAGCAAACTCGTTGTAAAAACAAGTACTTGACGGAGACGAGTCATCCTTCATGCAAGAAGTCTACCGAGCTTCATGCATGCTGTGTCAGATTTTTCGACACCAGTCTCAGAAATGCGTCAGAAGAAGCTTTCAGGAATGACCAGCACGTCACCCGGGCGCATCGTCATGTTGGCTGAGATGTCGCCGTCCTTGATCAGGTCGTCGAGACGTACTGCGTATTTCTGCTGCTTGCCGTCCACGGTACGGATGATGCTGGCGCGATTGCCCGACGCGAATTCGGTGACGCCGCCAACGGCGATCAGGACATCCATCAGCGACATGTCCTTGCGATACGGCAGGGCCTGCGGACGAGCTGCCTGGCCGATCACGCGGATCTGCTCGCTGTAATTGCCGACGAAGTTCACGACGACCACCGTCACGACCGGTTGCTGGATGAACTTGGCAAGCGCTGCTTCGATGTCGCGCGCCAGTTGGGTCGAGGTCTTGCCGGCAGCCGGCAGGTCTTCGACCAGCGGCGTGGTGATCTTGCCATCCGGACGAACCGGCACCGACATCGAGACTTCCGGATTGCGCCAGACGATGATGTTGATGGTGTCGCCCGGACCGATCAGATACTCGGGGTTTACTGCCTCGGCCGAGGGAAGCTGCGGCGGGGTGCTGGTGCAGCCGCCCAGGGCCAACAGGCAGGTAATGGCAACGGCCTGGGTTGCGCGCTTGATCTGATGGGTCATGTTCGTGCTCACGTCAAATTCCTCTGGTTGGCTGCGCCGCGAGTATTCGCAGGCTGCTTCGTACGTGCATCATTGTCAAGCACAATTCTATACCATAGCACTTCGGCAACACCTGCACAATTGAAATACCTGTGGCGTCCTTGCACGCCTTTGCTCCGCTTTTTTGTTTTTACCAGCTGCGCTGCAGGAGTTCGCGTACGTGGCGCACCGGGATCGCGTAGCTAATGCCGCTCGGGTCGGACACCGCGCTCTCTCGCAGTCCCTTCAGGAACACCATGTTGATGACCCCGACGACGCTGCCGTCTTGTGGCCGGAACAGTGGGCTGCCGCTGTTGCCGGGATAGGCGGTGCCGTCGAGCTGGTAGACCGCGAACCCCGGGCGCTGCAGCAGGGCAATCGCGCGGGCGTCGAGCTGGCGCGAATTCAGCGACGGTCGCACCGCAGGTGCGATCGCGGCCAGCAGCGCACGATGGGTCGCCGCGTGCAGCCCCAGGCGCATCCCCAGCGGATAGCCGGTGAAGGCCAGGTCCTGTCCTTCGGCCACGCCGTCGTCGCCGGCCAGGGCCAGCGGCGCCAGCGGCGGTCCGGACAGGCGCAGGTGCGCCAGGTCGTGTTCAGCGTCCAGCCCGACCAGGCGCGCCGGGCGGAAGCCGACGGTCTCGCCTTCGCCGCCGATCACGATGCCGAGTTCCTCCTTGCGCGCACCATCCAGCTGTTTGGGGATGACATGGGCATTGGTAATGATGCTCAGGCCGTCGCCGACGGCAAAGCCGGTGCCGACGAAGACGACGGCGGGCTGGCGGGTCTGGAGCAAGGTGCCGATGCCGACCACCGAGGGCTTGACCCGCGCCACCGTGCGCGGCAGATCCTGGGCCTGCAGCGGCATGGCGGCGGCACCGAGGACGGCAGCGGCGATACCTGGGAGCGAGAACAGGGCCATCCGGCGGCCTTCCCGAACCGGCGCTGAAGCATTTCGGTTAGGAATCAATCGTGTGGGCACTTTTGTCTTTCCGACATTAAAATACGTATTTGACACAAGGCAATATTCATTAAAGAAACGGTCACGAGTGTAAGCGAGTCAGCAGTTCACTGATAGCAAATTTCCAGTTGAAAACAATTCAGCTCGTAAAATGTTGCAAATTTGTAACTTCTGAGCGCTAAACTGCTTAAGAACCCGACGGAATATTGTTACTTAGAGGAATTTGTGTTGCAGAGATCATCATTTTTTTTCATCTTCACGCTTATTTTTCTGACCCGCAATTGCAATTGCTCAGTCAACAAGCGATCATGCAGAATACCTTTTATTGATTGATGGGCTTGCATCTTTTTGCACGTTCTTAGGCGAGAATCCAACATGGCAGATATCACAGCCGCAATCCTGAATTTCCTCAAGGCAATTGGGAAGTACCGCTGGCAGGCAGTCTTCATTACCTGGGCCGTCGCAATCGCGGGCTGGGTGGTTGTCATGAAACTTCCCAACCAGTATGAAGCGTCGGCCCGCGTCTACGTCGATACCCAGAGCATCCTCAAGCCTCTGCTGTCCGGCATGACCACCCTGCCGAACCTCGACCAGCAGGTCGTCTTCATGCGCCGCACCTTGCTCAGCCGTCCGAACGTCGAGCGCGTGATGCGCATGGTCGACCTCGACGTCAAGGCCAAGAATGCGAAGGAACACGACGAGATGGTCGACGAGCTGATGGAGAAGATCAAGATCGGCGGCACCGAGCGCGACGACATCTACACCATCAGCTACACCGCTCCCGACGCGAAGCTGGGCAAGGATGTGGTGCAGTCGCTGCTGACCATCTTCGTCGAAGGCAGCTTCGGCGGCAAAAAGCAGGATTCCGCAAAGGCGGTCCAGTTCATCGACGACCAGATCCGCAACTACGAAGAGAAGCTGGCGGCGGCCGAGAACAGCCTGAAGGAATTCAAGATCCGCCACATGGGCATGCTGCCTGCCACGGGTGGCGGCGACTTCGGTACGCGCATGGTGAGCGCCAGCGAAGCGCTCAACACCGCACGCCTGGAACTGGCGGAAGCCGAGCAGGCGCGCAATGCGATCCGCCGCCGCATTTCCGGTGAAGCCGCCCCTGGCGAGACCACGCCGATCCGGATCACCGACCCGGAACTCGAAGCACGCGTCGCCGCCGTCACCAAGACCCTGGACAGCCTGCGTACCCAGTACACCGAAGCCCATCCGGACATCATCGCCAACGCCCGCCTGCTCGAGCAGCTCAACGCGCGCAAGCAGGAGCTGGCCAAGAACGGCAAGCCGAGCGCCGACCCGGGCGCCGGCTACAGCCCGATGCTGCAGCAGCTGAATGTGTCGCTGTCGGAAGCCGAGGCGCGCGTGGCATCGCTGCGGGCGCGGGTGAATGAATACTCGGAGCGGGTGGCGCGTCTGCGCACCCAGAGCAGCCAGGCGCCGGAAGTCGAGGCACAGCTGGCCCAGCTCAACCGCGACTACGAAGTCAACCGCGAGAACTACCAGAAGCTGGTGGAGCGCCGCGAATCGGCCAAGCTGTCGGGCGACCTGACCTCGGCCACCGACATGCTGAGCTTCCGCATCATCGATCCGCCGACCGCGCCGCCGCTGCCGTCCGGACCGAACCGCCTGCGCCTGTTCTCGGCGGTGTTCGTCGCCGCACTGGCCGCCGGCCTGGCTGGCGCATTCCTGCTGAGCCAGCTGCGTCCGACTTTCCTGAGCCAGGCCGCCCTGCGCGAGGCCACCGGCCTGCCGATCCTGGGCTCGATCAGCATGAACTGGACCGAACAGCAGACCGTCCGCCGCAAGCGCCGCGTGGTCGCGCTCGGCGCCGCCGTGCTGCTGCTGTTCGGCATCTATGGCGCGGGCGTGACTGCCATCCTGGTCCGCCCGGGCCTGTAACGATCACAAGGAGCAGACGTGAGCATTATCGAAAAAGCAGCGCGCCGCATTGATCAGGAACGCGGCCAGGCCGCGCCGCTGCCGGTCGCCGCAACGCCGGCACCGGTGCCGGTGCCCGTGGCGCCAGATGCCGACCTCGAGGTTCTGGAACCGGTCGCCATCGCGGCGCCTGCCGCAGTCCCCGCGCCCCCCGCCGCCCCTGTCCTCGAAGCCGATACGGGCGCCGCCGCGGACACGGGCTCGCATCCTACCCGCAAGGTGGAACTCGACCTGGCGGTAATGCGCGCCAGCGGCATGGTGACCGCCGCCGGCGGCCGTACTTCGCTGGTGGAAGACTTCCGCATCATCAAGCGCCCGCTGCTCAAGCGCGCCTTCGCCGAACGCGCCAAGGGCGAAAACCCGGCCAACCTGATCATGCTGACCAGTTCGCTGCCGGGCGAAGGCAAGACCTATTGCGCGATCAACCTGGCGATGAGCATCGCCATGGAACTCGACCATACCGTACTGCTGGTGGACGCCGACGTGGCCCGCCCCTCGGTGCTGGGCACGCTCGGCCTGCCGGCCCAGCGCGGCCTGATGGACCTGCTGGTGGACGACAAGCTCGACGTCTCCGACGTCCTGCTGCGCACCAATGTCGACACCCTCAGCATCCTGGCCGCCGGCACCAGCACCCCGCGTGCCACCGAGCTGCTCGCCAGCTCGGCCATGACGAGCCTGGTGCACGAGATCGCCAACCGTTACCCGGACCGGATCGTGATCTTCGATTCGCCGCCCCTGCTGCTCACCAGCGAGGCACGTGCCCTGGCCAGCCACATGGGCCAGATCGTCGTGGTGGTCGAAGCCCAGAAGACCACCCAGCACGCGGTCAGCGAGGCGCTGCGCCAGCTCGAGGGCTGCCCCAACGTAAACCTCATCTATAACAAGACCAGGGACATTCCCGGCATCGAAGAGACGTATGATTACCACTATGGTTAAAGGGCCGGCGCGGCCGCGTGCCGCGCTGCCCGTCGGCATGGCCCCCCTGGCTGCCGCCGTGCTGCTGCTGGTGGCACCACCCTCCCACGCGGACTGGCGCGTGCTGCCAAGCTTCACCCTGACCGAAACCTGGACCGACAACGTCACGCTGCAGCGCGACGAGCTCGCCGATTCGCAGTGGATCACCGAGTACCTGCCCAGTATCGCCGTGGTCGGCTCCGGCCGCCGCTTCAAGGTCGCAGCCAGCAGCCAATGGCGCCATTTCGATTACCGCAATGCCCGGCAAGCGAACACCGTCGACAGCATGCATGAGTATGCATTCAGCGGCCAGGGCGAACTGGCCGAGGACCTGCTGTTCATCGAGGCTGCCGCATCATCCTCGCCACAAGCCATCTCTGCCTTCGGCCCGCAGCCGTATAACAACCTGTACTCGCTCGGCAACCGCACGCAGATCAAGACCTGGCGCGTCAGTCCCCACCTCGAGCAGCGCCTCGGCCGCGCAGCCCACCTGTCGCTGCGCTACGCGCGCGATTCCGTGGATGCCGGCGAGCGCAACCGCTTCGGCAGCAGCACGGGCGACAGCTTCAGCGCCAGCCTGAACAGCGGTCCGGGATTCCGCACCCTGGACTGGGGCCTGAGCTTCATGCGCCAGAACCTCGAGAACGAACTGGCGGGACCGTCTTCGACCACCATCATCGGATCCAATCTGCGCTACGCGCTGAACCCGCGCTTCGCGCTGACCGCGACCGCCGGCTACGACCGCTACGACTACCAGTCGCTTGGCGGACGCACGGCCGGCCGCAACTGGTCCACCGGCTTCGACTGGCAGCCTTCGCTTCGTACCGCCCTGAAAGCCTCGCTCGGCCGCCATTACTTCGGCAACACGGGCGCGCTCGACGCCAGCCACCGCAGCCGCCACACGGTCTGGAAAATCACCTACGACGATGCGGTCACGACCACGCGCTCGCAGTTCCTGCTGCCGTCGACGATCGACACCACGGCCATGCTCGACGCCCTCTTCAAGACCCTGATTCCCGATCCGGTGCTGCGCCAGCAGGCCGTGGCCGCCTATATCCGCGATACCGGCCTTCCGCCCAGCCTGGCCGACAACGTCAACTACCTGAGCAACCGTTACCTGCGCCAGAAGCGGCTGCAGGCGTCGGCAGGGTTCTCGATGGCCCGCACTACCGCGGTACTGACGCTGTTCCGGACCGAGCGCATCGCCCTGTCGAGCCAGCAGAGCGACAGTGGCCTGCTCGGAAGCCAGTTGTCCTCGCTGAACGACAACATCGAGCAGCTGGGCACCAGCCTGAGCTACGGCTACCGTCTCAACTCACGCTCCAACCTGAGTGCTTCGGCAATGGCAAGCCGCAACCGCTCGCTGAGCACGGGTTTCGAGGACAGCAGCCGCCAGTTCCGCATCGGATTGACGCGTCAGGTCGGCAAGCACCTGCGCGCCGCGGTCGAAGTACGCCACCAGCGCGGCGGTGTCGGCATCAACGCCGGCGAATTCCGCGAGAACGCCGTCTCGGCCAGCCTGGCCGCCCAGCTTTAAGGAGCCAGCAAGCGATGTACGAAACTTATTACGGACTGTCCGCCAAGCCCTTCCAGCTGCGCCCGGATCCGCACTTCTTCTTCGGCAGCAAGGGCCACAAGCGCGCCATGGCCTACCTCGAGTACGGCCTGTCGCAGGGTGAGGGCTTCATCGTCATCACCGGCGAAGTCGGCGCGGGCAAGACCACGCTGGTGCGCAACCTGCTGAACAAGATCCCGCTTGATCAGATCGTCGCCGCCCACATCGTCAACACCAGCCTCGATCCGGAAGACACGCTGCGCATGGTGGTCTCCAGCTTCGGCCTGCCCTACGAGGGCGCCAGCAAGGCCGAGCTGCTGAATCGCCTGGAGCAGTTCCTGCGCGGCGTCGACCGCCAGGGCAAGCGCGCCCTGCTGGTCATCGACGAAGCCCAGAACCTGAACGCGCGCACGGTCGAGGAACTGCGCATGCTGTCGAACTTCCAGACCGACGACCGCTCGCTGCTGCAGACCTTCCTGCTCGGCCAGCCGGAGTTCCGCGCCACCCTGCACAGCCCCGGCATGCAGCAGCTGCGCCAGCGCGTGATCGCCAGCTACCACCTGGGACCGATGGATGCGCAGGAGACCCGCGCCTACGTCGAGCACCGCCTGGCCACGGTCGGCTGGAAGGGCGACCCGTCCTTCGACGACGATGCCCACGCGGCGATCTACGCCTACAGCGGCGGCATCCCGCGCAAGACCAATACCCTGATGGACCGGGTGCTCCTGATGGGCTACCTGGAAGAACTGCACGCCTTCACCGGGGACCACATCAACGAGGTGGTGCGCGACATCGCCGAGGAATACGAGCTGCCCGAGGTCATGGGCTCGCCCGACGCCTCCCTCCAGCAGAATGAACTGCGCACGATGGACACCCGCAGCGGCGAACGCCGCGCCGGCGCCAGCGTGGAAGTGCTCGACGAACGCATGATGCGCCTCGAGAAGTCGATCGTCTCGGTGCTGTCGATCCTGAAGAAAATCGTCGCCACGCCGCAGGGCGCGTCGGCCCAGCACATGGACAACCAGGAATGAAACTCTACGCACCCGCACCGCGCCCCTCATCTGGCCAACCTTCTGCGCCGGGAGCGCGCATCAAGAACGCCATGACCTGCGACGTCGAAGACTACTTCCAGGTCTCGGCCTTCGCGCCCTACATCGACCGCGACTCCTGGCCTTCGCGCGAATGCCGGGTCGAGGCCAACATGGAGCGCATCCTGGCCATCTACGAGCGGCACGGCGTCAAGGCCACCTTCTTCACCCTGGGCTGGATCGCCGAGCGTTATCCGGCCATGGTGAGGAAGATCGTGGCCGCGGGCCACGAGCTGGCCAGCCACGGCTACGGCCACCTGCGCGCCTCGGACCAGGACCGTGCCCAGTTCGACAACGACATCCGCTCGTCCAAGGCGCTGCTGGAAGACATCGGCGGCCAGGCCGTGCTGGGCTACCGCGCACCGAGCTTCTCGATCGGCCACGCCAACCTCTGGGCCCTCGAAGCCCTGCAGGAAGCCGGCTACCGCTACAGCTCGAGCATCTACCCGATCGCGCACGACCACTACGGCATGCCGGACGCGCCGCGCTTCGCCTTCTACCCGCATGGCCCGGACGGTCTGCTGGAAGTGCCGGTCACCACCGTCAACATGCTGGGGCGGAACCTGCCGGCCGGCGGCGGCGGCTACTTCCGCCTGCTGCCCTACGCGCTGTCGCGCTGGATGATGCAGAAGGTGAACCGCGAAGACCGCCAGCCGGCACTGTTCTACTTCCACCCCTGGGAACTCGACCCGGGCCAGCCGCGCCCCGCAGGCCTGGACGCCAAGTCGCGCTTCCGCCACTACGTCAACATCGAACGCATGGAAGGCCGCCTCGAGCAGCTGGCGCGCGACTTCGCGTGGGACCGCATGGACCGCATTTTCCTGGACAGTAAGTAAAAGAAGCGAACCGCACCATGAACTCGATCATCGAAGCCGCCCAGGCCAAACGCGCCGCGCCGGCGCTGGCCACCGGCCCCCAGACCCTCCACCTGCTGCAGCCGCAGGAAAACGCACGCTGGGACGCCTTCGTGCGGGCCTGCCCGGACGCCAGCTTCTTCCACCTGTCGGGCTGGCAGAAGGTCATCGAAGAATCCTTCGGCATCAAGACCTGGTTCTACTACGTCCAGCAGGACGGCCAGATCCAGGGCGTCCTGCCGTTGGCCGAGATCAAGAGCCGCCTGTTCGGCCACTCGCTGGGCGCGATGCCCTTCTGCGTCTACGGCGGCGTGGCCGCCATCGACGAGGGCGCGCGCGTCCTGCTCGACGAGGCGGCCGACAAGCTGGCGCGCGAGCTGGGCGTCGGCCACCTCGAATACCGCGGCATGCAGCGCGCCCACCCGGATGACAGCAGCTGGCATACCAAGGAGCTGTACGTCACTTTCCGCAAGGAGATCAGCGCGGACGACGAAGCCAACCTGAACGCCATCCCGCGCAAGCAGCGCGCCATGGTGCGCAAGGGGATCAAGCTGGGCCTGAAGGGCGTGGTCGAGAACAACGTCGACCGCATGTTCGAGGCCTATGCCAACAGCGTGCTGCGCCTCGGCACCCCGGTGTTCCCGAAAAAATACTTCGCGCTGCTGCAGCAGACCTTCGGCGACGAGTGCGAGGTGCGCAGCATCTATACCGAAGACGACCGCCTGGTGGCCTCGGTGCTGTCCTTCTACTGGCGCGACGAGGTCGTGCCCTACTACGGCGGCGGCATGGACCTGGCGCGCGAAGTGGCCGGCAACGACTTCATGTACTGGAACCTGATGCAGGCCGCCGCCGCGCGCGGCTGCCGCATCTTCGACTACGGCCGCAGCAAGCTGGGCACCGGCGCCTACGACTTCAAGAAGAACTGGGGCTTCACCGCCACGCCGCTGCCGTATGAATACAAGCTGTATGCGTCGGACAAGCTGCCTGATAACAACCCGCTGAACCCGAAATACCAGCTGTTCATCAAGATGTGGAAGAAGCTGCCGCTGCCGGTGGCGAACTTCCTCGGCCCCTACATCGTGCGCAACCTGGGATAAGACGTGGAAGACCTGCTGCTGCTGATCCACCGGATCCCCTACCCGCCCAACAAGGGCGACAAGATCCGTTCCTACCATCTGCTCAAGCACCTGGCGCGCGACTACCGGGTGCACCTGGCTACGTTTGTCGACGACGCCGACGACTGGCAGCACGTGCCGACCGTCGAGAAGATGTGCGCGAGCAGCCATTTCGCCAGCCTGAACCCGACCCTGGCACGAGTGCGCAGCCTGGGTGCGCTGGTCAAGAACCGCTCGTTGTCGCTCGACTACTACCGCGACGCCAATTTGCAGCGCTGGGTCGACCAGACAGTGGCCGCCCACAAGATCGAACGGGTGCTGGTGTTCTCCTCGGCGATGGCGCAGTTCGTCGACCACCACCGCCAGGCGCGCCGCGTGGTCGACTTCTGCGACGTCGACTCGGACAAGTGGCGCCAGTACGCCGACAAGAAATCCTGGCCGATGAGCTGGCTGTACCGCCACGAAGCGCGCCAGCTGCTGTCCTACGAGCGCCAGGTGGCGCGCGACTACGACGCCTCGCTGTTCGTGTCGGCGCCCGAGGCTGACCTGTTCCGCCAGCTGGCCCCGGAAAGCGACGCCAAGATCGGTTTCTTCAGCAACGGCGTCGACACCGACTACTTCTCGCCGGCGGCGGTGCAGTCCAGTCCCTACGCCGAAGGCGAGCGCGCCATCGTGTTCACCGGCGCCATGGATTACTGGCCGAACGTCGATGCGGTGCAGTGGTTCGCGGCCGAGGCGATGCCGCTGCTGCGCGCACGCTTCCCCGACCTGCGCTTCTACATCGTCGGCGCCCGTCCGGCCCCGGCCGTGCTGGAGCTGGCCAGGCAGCCGAACACCGTGGTCACCGGCACCGTGCCGGACGTACGGCCCTACATCGCCCATGCGCAATGCGCGGTGGCCCCGCTGCGCATCGCGCGCGGCATCCAGAACAAGGTGCTCGAGGCGATGGCGATGGCCACACCGGTGGTGGTGACGCCGCAGGCGCTCGAAGGCATCGAGGCCGAACCGGGCCGCGAGCTGGTGCTGGCGCATGACGCCGCCGGCTTCACCGAGGCCGTCGCCGCCCTGCTGGGCCGCGCCGGCAATGACATTGGGCTGGCCGCACGCGCCAGGGTCGAACGCAAATACAGCTGGCCGAGCAACCTGGCCTGCATTGGGGAGCGCCTAGAATGTTCCTGACACCTCCACCCGGTGTGGCTCAAACGCCGCTCGCCAACGCAAACGCGCCGGCTCCATGGGCAGCTGCCAGCGTCATCGCGCTGGCGCTGGCGCTGCTGGCGCCCTTCCTGCTGTACTCCGGCACCGTGGCCTCGATGGTCGCGACCTGGAACAGCTCCGAGACTTTCGCCCACGGCTATGTGATCCTGCCGATCAGCCTGGCGCTGATCTGGCGCGAGCGCGCCTGGTTCTCGCGCCTGCCGGCGCGGCCCTGGTGGCCCGGCCTGGTGCTGATGGCCGGCGCCGGGGCCGGCTGGCTGGCCGGGCGCATGGGCGAAGTGCAGGTCGTGATGCAGTACGCTTTCGTGTCGCTGCTCCCGCTCGCCGCGCTGACCCTGCTCGGACCGCGCCTGGCGTCGAAGTTCACCTTCCCGCTGCTATTCCTGCTGTTCGCAGTGCCCTTCGGCGAAGTCTTCGTCGCCCCCCTGATCAACTACACCGCCGACTTCACGGTGTGGGCGGTGCAGGCCACCGGCATTCCGGTACTGCGCAACGGCACCCGCTTCGAGCTGCCCACCGGCACCTGGTCGGTGGTCGAGGCCTGCAGCGGCATCCGCTACCTGATCTCTTCGATCACCCTGGGCTGCCTGTACGCCTACCTCACCTACCGCTCGAACACGCGGCGGGCCGTCTTCATCGGCCTGTCGATCGTGGTGCCGATCGTCGCCAACTGGCTGCGCGCCTACGGTATCGTCATGATCGGCCATACCAGCGGCATGGAACTGGCCACCGGCGTCGACCACCTGGTCTACGGCTGGCTGTTCTTCGGCATCGTCATGTTCATCATGTTCTGGATCGGCAGCTACTGGCGCGAGGACGACCAGCCGGCGCCCGCCAAGGTCGCCGATACCCCGGCAGCGGCCCACGTCCCCATGAAGTCGCTGGTGCCGGTGGCGGTTGCCGTGGTGGCGGTGGCTGCCGCCTGGCCGGCCTTTGCCGCCTACAACGAGCGCGCCAACCACAACCCGCAACCGGTGGTGCTGGCTGCCCTGGACCTGGCCTGGCCAGCAGCCGCCGGCTTCCCGGACTGGCAGCTCGACTACATGGAGCCGGACGCGCGTCTGGCACGCACCTACGCTGCACCGGAAGGACGTCCGGTACAGCTTCAGCTGCTGTATTACCGCAACCAGGACAAGCAAAAAGCGCTGATCAGCTCCATCAACCGCCTGACTCGTGAGAAAGATGCGTTTCATGTGGTCGGTTCCGGCATGCGCAACGAGGAAGCAGGCGGCCGCACACTGCCGCTTCGCGAAGCGGTGTTGAGTGGTCCCGGCGGTCCCTTGCTCGTCTGGCACGTGTTGTGGATCGATGGCCAGTACACTGCCAGCAACGTGGTCGGTAAGCTGCGCCAGGCCGCCGGCAAGCTGAAATTCCGCGGCGACGATGGCGCGCTCGTGACGATTGCCGTCCCGGCCACGAACGACAAGGATGCCGCACGCGCTGTGCTGCGCGCCTTCCTGGCGGAGAACTTTGCCGCAGTCGATGCAGTTCTGGTTCAAACCCGTCAAAAATAATTCATTGGCATCCCATGCAGATCGTCATCTTTACCGCCAACCTGGACTTTAACGTTCGCTGGAACGTCGCGTCGCTCGCTGAGCAGTATCCGGAAAGCCATATCGCGGTACTGGTCCATGCGCCACAAAAGAAGCTTGCCACGCTGCTGCGCAACCAGTGGAAAAATCTACAGCGCCACGGCTGGCGCTGGATTCCTTATCAAGGGGCTGAGCTTGCCAATTTGGCAGCCGACCGCTTCTCGTCCCGGCCACAGTCCAGTCCTGACCGCCCAGGGCAAGCCTTCACCCTTCGTGCCCTGGAACAGCATCCGCGCATCACCATCAAGCGCGTTGCCGCCATCAATGGACAAGAGGCGTGCACCTGGGTGGCGCAACTGGCTCCGGACATCGGTATCGCCCTCGGTGCGCCGATTCTCAAACCGGTGCTCTTTTCGCTGCCGCGGCTAGGCACTATCAATCTGCACAAGGGCCGCCTGCCGCATTACCGTGGCATGCCGCCGGGTTTCTGGGAGCTGCACAACGGTGAAACCAGCGTCGGCGTTACCGTGCACCGCGTCGACGCCGGCCTCGACACGGGCGACATCCTGCTCGAGTCCAGCGTGCCAATCGACCGCTTTTCAACACTGCGTGGCCTGAAGACAAAGCTCGATCGCGTTGGTGTAGAACTGGTATGCGAAGCGGTAGGCCGCATACTCGACGGCAGTGCCGTGTTCAGGCCACAGCCCCAAGGTGGAAAGACCAATACGCGTCCGCCGCTGGCGTTGGAATCGGATCTGGCGCGCAGGCTGGCTGCACGCGATCCTTCCCGCGGTAGCTTGGGCAAAATTGCAGCCAAAAAATTGTTGTTCATGGCGTATTCGCAACTCTGGATGCCGATGGTGAATTGGCTGCATGGGCGCACCGGCAAGCAGCGTGTCATTATCCTGCTCTATCACCGCGTGAGCGACCAGTTCCGCGACCACGTTACGATCGGGATCGAGCGCTTCGACGAACACATGGCCTATGTGGCCAAGAACTTCGTGACGGTCTCGTTAAAAGAAATTGTTGAAGGCAAAATCCCGCGCAATACCTCGAAGCCGGTCATTGCCGTATCGTTCGACGACGGCTACCTCGATAACTATGAGAACGCCGCGCCGATCCTGATCAAACATCAGGTGCCCTGCACCTTCTTCGTGAGCACTGAAAAAGTACGCGAGAACAAACCGTTTGACCATGATATGCGCGCGCTCGGATTTGGCCTCGACAACATGAACTGGGAACAAGTGCGCCGCATGCGGGACTGGGGCCTGCATTTCGGCAGCCATACCCGCAATCATGTCAACCTGGCGGAAATCAGCGATGAATTGGCCCTCGAAGAACTGCAAGGGTCGCTGAATGACATTCGTCGCGAACTCGGCCAGGAGCAAGTGTTCATCGCCTACCCATACGGGCGCAAGCACCACATCACGGCTGCACGCATCGACATGATGAAGAAGCTTGGTTATGCCGCGTGTTTCTCAGCCTATGGGGGCTTGAATGGCGCCGATGTGGACCTGTTCAATATCAAGCGCATTGGCGTGAACTGGGCGTTTGACCTGGCGACCCTGCGGGCGCGCTTGCGCGGATGGGACAAGACCCAATGAAGCAGCCTCCACTCATCGTGCACTTGACGTACGTGCTCGACTTCGGCGGGTTGGAGACCCTGATCGTCGAATCGATCAACCGCATGCCGGCAGACCGCTATCGCCACGCAATCATCTGCCTGACGCGCTACACCGACTTTGCCAAGAAGATCACCCGTCCCGGGGTCGAGATCATCGCCCTCGACAAACCTTCGGGCCTGGCACTCGAGACCCACGTCAAGCTGTATCAGTTGCTGCGCAGGCTGCGTCCGACCATACTGCATACCTACAATCTCGCGGCGATCGAGTACCAGTTCACGGCCTTGCTGGCCGGCGTACCGGTGCGCGTCCATGCTGAACACGGGCGCGACGCAGGTGATCCGCACGGGACCAACCGCAAGCACAACCTGCTTCGCCGCCTGCTGGTGCCGCTCATCGACTGTTTCGTGCCGGTTTCGCTTGACCTGCGCAATTGGCTCGCCCGCATTGGTATCCCTGCGACGAAGAATCTTCTGATCGACAATGGCGTCGATACCACGGACTACCGCCCCGATCCGGGCGCGGCGCCGCCTCCCGGCTGGCCTGAATGGCGCGACTGCTTCGTTATCGGCACCGTAGGCCGTGTGCAGGACGTCAAGGACCACGCTTCCCTTGTCGAAGCATTTGCACTGCTGCGCAAACAGCAACCCGAACTTGCTGCGCGGGCGCGCCTGGTCATCGTGGGCGAAGGCCCGCTGCGCGCCGCACTGCAGCGCCAGGTCGAGGCAGCCGGACTAAGCGATGTAGTACACCTGCCGGGCGCACGTAACGATATCGCAGCCATCATGCGCAGCTTCGATGTGTTCGCACTCAGTTCGATTGCGGAAGGTACGCCGGTAACGATGTTGGAGGCAATGGCTACCGGGCTGCCGGTGGTATCGACCCGTGTCGGTGGTATTCCCGACCTGGTACAGGAAGGAAGCACTGGCCTGCTGGTGCCGGCGCGCAATCCACAGGCCCTGGCCACTGCGCTGGCGCAGTATGTGGCCGACCCGGCCTTGGCTCGCAGTCATGGTGCGCTGGCACGAATGCACGTCGAACGTCGCTACAGTCTCAGCGCGATGCTTTCTGTCTACCTTGCGTTGTACGACCGGTTAACAAGCAGTAAATCGAAACATAAGAAAGTCATTGAACCATGTGCGGAATAGTTGGAATATTTGACATGCAGGGCAGTCGCCCCATCGACCGCGAACTCCTGCATCGGATGAACGAAAGTCAATTCCACCGCGGCCCGGTGGAAGGCGACCTGCACCTCGAGCCGGGACTCGGCTTCGGCCACCGCCGCCTGTCGATCATCGCGCTCGAAGCCGGCCTGCAGCCGCTTTTCAACGAAGACGAAACCATTGCCCTCGTATTCAACGGCGAGATCTACAACTTTCGCGAATTGCGCACCGAACTGCAGGGCCTAGGGCACGTGTTCCGTACTCCTTCGGACAGCGAAACCATCGTTCATGCTTACGAACAATGGGGCGAAGCATGCGTCAACCACCTGCGCGGCATGTTCGCCTTCGCGATCTGGGACCGCCCACAACAGACCCTGTTCCTGGCGCGCGACCGCATGGGCATCAAGCCGATGCACTACGCGGCTCTGCCGGACGGGACCTTCGCCTTCGGCTCGGAGCTCAAGTCCCTGCTCACGCTGCCGAATATCACGCGCGACATCGATCCGCTGGCCGTCGAAGAATATTTCGCCTACGGCTACGTACCGGAACCGCGTACGATCTTTACGAGTGCGCGGAAACTGCTCCCAGGCCATACGCTAAGCTTGCGTGTCGGCCAACCGCTGCCGGCATCGAAGCAGTACTGGGACGTACCGTTCATCCCACACGCTGCCATGAGCGAACGCGAGATCGAAGCCGAACTGGTCGTCCGCCTGCGCGAGGCGGTCCAGAGCCACCTGATCTCGGACGTTCCCTTGGGGGCATTCTTGTCCGGCGGCGTCGATTCGAGCGCCGTGGTGGCAATGATGGCCGGTGTCACCGAAGGGCCGGTCAATACCTGCTCGATCGCTTTCAATAACCAAGCCTTCGACGAATCGGTGTATGCGCGCCAGGTCGCCGAACGCTACAAGACAAGCCATCGCTCCGAAACGGTCGACAAGGACGACTACGGCCTGATCGACACCTTGGCGGCCCTGTATGATGAGCCTTATGCAGACAGCTCGGCTATCCCGACCTACCGAGTCTGTCAGCTTGCGCGAAAGAACGTGACCGTCGCTCTGTCAGGCGACGGCGGCGATGAGAACTTTGCCGGTTACCGCCGGCATCGCATGGCAATGGGAGAAGAGCGCGTACGCTCACTGCTGCCGCTTGCACTGCGCAAACCGGTATTCGGCCTGCTCGGTGCGGCCTACCCGAAGGCCGACTGGGCACCGCGCGTGCTCCGTGCCAAGACCACCTTTGAAGCCTTGGCCCGAGATCTCACCGAAGGCTACTTCCACGGTGTCTCGGTCAGCAACGACCGCATCCGCGCCCAACTTTTCTCGAACGGTTTCAAGCAGCGCCTGCAGGGCTACCGTGCGGTTGAAGTCATGCGTGGCTATGCAGCCAAGGCGCCGACCGACGACCCGCTGTCGCTGGTCCAGTACCTCGACATGAAGACCTACTTGCCTGGGGATATCCTAACCAAGGTGGATCGCGCGAGCATGGCACATGCGCTGGAAGTACGCGTGCCGCTGCTCGACCACAAGTTCGTGGAATGGGTATCCGGCTTGCCTTCAGGAACGAAGCTGCGCAATGGCGACGGCAAGCATATCTTCAAGAAAGCGCTTCAACCATATCTGAGCGACGACATCCTGTATCGCAAGAAGCAGGGGTTCTCGATCCCGTTGTCCGAATGGTTGCGCGGTCCGCTGCTCGATACCATGCGGCGCGCGGTACTGAATCCCGCCCTGCTCGACACCGGCATCTTCAACCGCAGCTACTTGAAACAGATGGTTGACGAACACGCGGCAGGTACGAAGGACCATGGTACGACCCTGTGGTCGGTGCTGATGTTCGACGCCTTCCTGCGCAACAACGGTGCCGCCGGCTCGGCCGGCCATAGCGCCCCCGCAGTTGCCGTCGCCGCATAACGAACAAGACCAACGCAACAAGCGAACCGGAACCACAAGATCATGCGAGTCCTTCACATCCTCGATCACTCGATCCCGCTGCACAGCGGCTACACCTTCCGCACCCGTTCGATCCTGCGTGAACAGCGCGCCCTCGGCTGGGAGACCTTCCACATCACCGGTTCCAAACAGCATTCGGGCGAGCAGCTCGAGGAGACCGTAGACGGCCTGCATTTTTACCGCAGCCCGGTCTCGACCAGCGCGCTGTCGAAACTGCCGGTGCTGAACCAGAAGGAAGTCATCGATGGCCTCACGCGGCGCCTGGCCGAGATCATTCCGCAGGTGAAACCGGACGTGCTGCATGCCCACTCGCCAAGCCTGAATGCGATCGCCGCCTTGCGCGCCGGCAAGCGCTTCGGCATTCCGGTGGTGTACGAGGTGCGCGCTTTCTGGGAGGACGCCGCGGTCGACCACGGCACCAGCAGCGAAAATGGCCTGCGCTACCGCGCCACCCGCGCTCTCGAAACGTATGCGCTCAAGCGCGCGGACGCCGTCACCACCATCTGCGAAGGCCTGCGCAAGGATATCGTGGCGCGCGGCATTCCGGTCGACAAGGTCACGGTGATCCCGAATGCGGTCGACATCGACAAGTTCTCGGTCGGAGGCAGCGCCGACCAGGAATTGAAGGCCAAGCTCGGCCTGCAGGGATCGCGCCTGATCGGCTTCATCGGTTCCTTCTATGCCTACGAAGGCCTGGACATCCTGCTGCGCGCGGTGCCGCAGCTGGCAAGCGAGCTGCCGGACCTGCGCGTTCTGCTGGTCGGCGGCGGCCCGCAGGACGCTCAGTTGCGCCAGCTGGCGAACGACCTGGGCATCAACGACAAGGTGGTGTTCACCGGCCGCGTGCCGCACGACCAGGTACAGACCTACTACGACCTGCTCGACGTGCTGGTCTACCCGCGCCTGTCGATGCGCCTGACCGAGCTGGTAACGCCCTTGAAACCGCTCGAAGCCATGGCCCAGGGCCGCATCCTGGCCGCGTCCGACGTCGGCGGCCACCTCGAACTGATCGCCGACGGCAAGACTGGCGTACTGTTCAAGGCCGACGATCCGGCTTCCCTGGCCGACAAGGTCGGCGCCCTGCTGCGTGCCCAGGACCGCTGGCCGGCGCTGCGCGCGGCCGGCCGCGAATACGTCGAGAGCGAGCGTAACTGGCAGGTCAGCGTGGCGCGCTACAAGAGCATCTACGGCCGCCTCACCGGGCGCGCCACTACCGGTGTCACCGAGTCCCAGGCGGCATGAAGATCCTGACTTTCAGTACGCTGTTTCCAAACACGGAAAAGTCGGGACACGGCATTTTCGTGGAAACCCGCCTGCGCCACCTGGTCGCGACCGGCCAGGTCGAGGCGCGCGTGGTGGCGCCGGTGGCCTGGTTTCCTTCCACCAATCCGCGCTTCGGCAACTATGCAAACATGGCGCGCGTGCCGCGCCAGGAAATCCGCCACGGCCTGCAGGTGGCCCACCCGCGCTATCCCGTGCTGCCGAAGGTCGGCATGAACCTGGCGCCGCTGCTGCTGGCGCAGGCAGTGAAACCCGTGATCGCCCGCATGATCGACGAAGGCTACGACTTCGACCTGATCGATGCGCATTACTTCTACCCGGACGGCGTGGCGGCAGCCATGCTGGCGCGCTACTTCAAGAAGCCGCTGGTGATCACCGCGCGCGGCTCGGACATTACCTTGCTGCCGCAATACGCGCTGCCGCGCCGCATGATCAAATGGGCGGCGCGGCGCGCCGATGCCGTCATCACCGTCTGTAATGCCCTGCGCGACGAAGTGGTGGCGCTGGACGTGCCGGCAGAGCGCGTAACTTCATTGCGCAACGGCGTCGACCTGCAGTTGTTCCGCCCGCTCGAACGCCGCGCCAACCCGATGTTCACGCTGCTCACGGTCGGCCACCTGGTGCCGGTCAAGGCCCAGGAGCTGATCATCGCAGCCCTGCCGCTGCTGCCCGGCGTGCGCCTGGTCGTTGCCGGCGATGGCCCGAACCGCGGCATGCTGGAAGCGCTGGCGCGCAAGCTCGACGTCGACGGGCGCGTGGAATTCCTGGGCGCCGTGCCGCAGGCCCGGTTGCGCGAGCATTACGGCGCGGCCGACGCCCTGGTGCTGGCTTCCTCCCGCGAAGGCTGGGCCAACGTGCTGCTGGAATCGATGGCCTGCGGTACGCCGGTCGTCGCCAGCCGCGTTTACGGCACGCCGGAAGTGGTGGCCGCGCCTGAAGCCGGCATCTTGATGTCCGAACGCACGCCCCAGGGCGTGGCCGATGCCGTCAATGCGCTGCGCGCCGCCTACCCGGACCGCGCTGCGACCCGCCGTTACGCCGAAGGCTTCAGCTGGGATGACACGAGTGCCGGACAATTGCGCGTCTTTAGTGCAGTGCTGGGGAGAACGGCCGGTGCTGCAAACCCGACTAAAAGCGGCAAGCCCGCCTACCTGGATTAGGAAGAAACATGGAATCGCTACTTTGGGCAATCGACCTGCTTGCCATCGCCGGTCTGTGCCTGTGGGCATTACGCCAGGATAAGAATGATGCCAAGCGCGAGCGTAAAGGCCGGAGATAACAATGCGTGACCTGTTTTTGCTGGCCATATTGCCCGTATTTCTTTATGCCATGGCGCAGCGGCCCTTCATCGCCGTCGGCATGTGGGTCTGGACCGCACTATTTTTCCCCAACGGTTGGGTATACGGCCTGGCGAGCAACCTCCGCTATAACTTGCTGTTCGCTGGGGTGGCTATTCTTGGCTATATGGTGATGAAAGATAAGCCTCGTGTTCGTTTTGGGCCGATTGGCGTAATGGTGCTGGTGTTCTTCGCCTGGACGACGATGAGTACTGCGATGACCGTTGGCATCCCTGATGTCGCATGGGAGATCTGGAACCGATTTGCGAAAGTTATTGCTCTTTTCGTATTCGTTATCCTGGTCGTCGAAAAGAAGCTGCATGTCGATTTCCTGCTTTGGTGCGTCGTACTGTCAGTCGGTTTTTATGCGAATCTTGAAGCATTAAAGTATGTTGTCACTGGCGGCGGTCACAAAATTGAAGGGATGAGTGGTCATGTCCTGGGTGATCGTAATGAACTGGCGATTGCCTTCGTCATGACCTTGCCGATCTGTTATTACCTCCTCAGTGAATTTGGCAAGCAATCCCGAATTTTGAAACTAGGCTTGATTTCGACCATGGCACTGCTCGTGTTTGCCGTAATCGGTACGCAGTCCCGCGGTGGTTTCATTGCCCTCACTGTGCTGGGTGGTTACCTGTTTTTCAAAAGCCAACGCAAATTCATGATGGGCCTCCTGATAGCCATCATCACGGTCGCAGCGCTGCAGCTGGTCTCGGCCGAGTGGATTGAGCGTATCAATACGATTGAAACCGCGAACGAAGACCAGTCCTTCATGCAACGGGTCGTAGCCTGGAAAATGAGCTTTATCCTGGCCTCACAAAACCCGATCTTCGGTGGCGGATTCAAGGCGCTCGAAACGCTTTCTGTCTGGCGTGAATTGTCGCAGGAATTTTTCTCATATTCATGGTTCCACACTGGCGACGCGGTCCCCGATCCGAGCAATGCACGCGCGGCGCACAGCGTGTATTTCCAGGTAATGGGTGATCACGGATTCGTCGGGCTAGGGATTTATCTGACCTTCTTGGCAGGAGCCTTCTTCAAGGCGGGCAAGCTGGCTCGGACGGCCCGCAAGCTAGGAAGTGTGCCATGGTTGACGTCGCTTGCGACCATGCTCCAGCTCAGCATTTTTGCTTTCGCGGTCGGCAGCGCCGCACTCAGCTTCGCGTATTTTGATTTGATCTACGCGTTGATTGGCCTGGTTATCGTGCTCGAAACACACATGCTACCCCGTGTTGAAACTAATCCATTTACGTCGGTACGCCACACACAAAAAGAAATGGTAGAACCATGACCCATGTGAACGGATTACCTTGGACAGCCAAGCCTTTGCTGAAATTTGCGGGAAATGCACTCGCCGCTGGCGCGGCAAAGCAGCGTATTTGCGTTATTAATTACCATCGGGTACTGAAAGATCCTCACCCCTTGCTGCCTTCGGAACCTGACGTCGAAACCTTCCATTGGCAAATGGCGCTGCTGGCTCGCTGCTTCAACGTCCTGCCCTTGCGTGAGGCGCTGGCCCGGATCGATACAAACGACTTGCCGCCACGTTCCGTCTGCATCACCTTCGATGACGGCTATAGTGCGGTACACGATCTCGCACTTCCTATCTTGCGCAAGTTCGAACTGCCAGCCACGGTCTTCGTCACCAGCGGTCATCTTGGACACAATATGATGTGGAATGACCGCATCATGGAAGCGGTCCAGGTCTTGCCTATGGAGCGTCTCGACCTCAGCGAATTCGGATTGAGCGACTATCCCCTTCGCACACTGAGCGAGCGTCGTGCCACACTCGCGGCCTTAACGGAGCAGTCAAAGTACCTGCCGGCATTTAAACGGCGCGAACTGGTCAAGCAGCTTGAGCTGATGACGAAAGATCATCCAGTGCCCGGGCAGATGCTTACTCCAAACATGGTTCGGGTACTAGATCGCCATGGCATTGAAATCGGTGCGCATACCGTGACCCATCCGATATTGACCAGTCTCGACGACGAAAGCGCCGAAAAGGAAATAAGCGTCAGCAAGCAGGAGCTCGAGGCGATCCTTGACAAACCAGTCCAATTGTTCGCCTACCCGAACGGCAAAGTAGGCAAGGACTATGATGCGCGTCACGTCGAGATGGTGCGCCGTGCAGGTTTTACTGCCGCGTTTACGACAGCAATCGGTGCGATCACAAAAGAGCAGGATCGGTTCCAGCTGCCACGCAGCCGTCCATGGGACCGCACGCCGTTCATGTTCGGCCTGCGGCTGCTGAGATGGATGGCACAAGGGCAGCCACGCTGACGCCCGGGCGGCCTGTATGGGCATCGCTCCCCAAATTAGATAAAGATATGATGAAACGAGTATTGATGATCGCGTTCCACTTTCCGCCACAGGCTGCGAGCAGTGGAATCCAGCGTACGCTGAATTTTTCCAAGTACCTTGGCAAGCATGGTTGGGAACCGATGGTTTTATCGGCTCATCCGCGCGCCTATGATGCCCAGAATCCGTCCCAACTGGCGAGCGTCCCGCCGGAACTCATCGTAAGGCGGGTATTTGCGCTCGACGCCAAGCGCCATCTTGGCATCCGGGGTCGCTATATGGAATTGCTGGCCCTTCCCGACCGCTGGGTGTCATGGTGGCTCGGCGCGATGCCCAGTGCATTGTCACTGATACGAAAATATCGCCCCCAGGTCATCTGGTCGACGTTTCCGATCGCAACCGCGCATTTGATCGGGCTCACCCTGCACCGTCTTACCGGTTTACCCTGGATTGCCGACTTCCGTGACCCCATGCTGCAGCCGGCCTACCCGACCTCTGGCCTGCAGCGCCGTTTCTATGGCTGGATCGAGCGCCAGACCGTCACCCGTTGCCAGGCTGCCGTCTTCACCACCCACAGTGCCATGCAGACTTATCGCACGCGCTTTCCTGATCTGCCACCTGAGAAATTTCTCGTCATCGAAAATGGTTACGATGAAGAGAGCTTCGCGCATGCCCAGCCGACTGCGCCGACCGTTCCCGGCACGGGTCCCCTGATCCTGGTGCACAGCGGTGTCCTGTACCAGACCGGCCGCGACCCTTCGCGCTTCCTGGAGGCCTTGGGCATGCTCAAGCAACAGGGCGTACTCGACGCTCGTGTGTTGCGTGTGGTGCTGCGTGCTCCTGGCGATTTGCCGCACATGAGCGCGCTGGTAGATCGCTACGGCGTCGGCGATATCGTCGAGGTAGCGGCCCCTGTGCCTTATCAGGCAGCATTGCAGGAAATGCTCAACGCCGATGGCTTGCTGATCTTCCAGGGTGCGCAGTTCAACGCGCAGATCCCCGCAAAGGTCTACGAATATTTCCGGGCCCGGAAACCCATCATGGCGCTGGTCGATCCTGCCGGAGAAACGGCCAAGGTGTTGAGCGCGGCAGGTTTCGATAGCCTGGCAGACATGGACGACAGCAAGCAGATCGCGACCATACTGGAGCGTTTCGTCGCTCAGGTCCGCGAAGGCAGGGCCCATATTGCCAGCGAGTCCGTCATTGCAGGCGCTTCGCGCGCCGGCCGGACCAAGGAACTGGCGGGCGTGTTCGATCGCGCCGTCACCAGCAAGAGCGGCGTTTTCGTCTCCAGCATCGGAGCACACAAGCCATGAATGACGGTCTTCGCTCTAAAACAGTCAAGGCTGTCGGCTACCTCGGTTTAGGTGGTGCCCTCGGCAAAGTCGTGTCGCTTGGTAGCACCTTGATCATGGCTCGCTTGCTGAGCCCTGCCGATTATGGGCTGATGTCGATGGCCTTGGTACTGGTCGGCTTTGTTGGCTTCTTCAACGAAGTCGGAATCGGCGCCGCCATCGTTCAGAAAACTAAGCTCTCCGAGACTGAAGTCAATGGCTGCTTCAGCTTTTCGCTACTTGCCAGTATTGTGTTGTTCGGGCTCACCGCGTTGCTGAGCATTCCGGTTGCCAATTTCTTCGACAGCCCGCCGCTGCAGCCGATGATGGTCGTGCTGGCTTCCACTTTTGTACTGGGCGCGATTGGCACGGTGCCGCTCTCCTTTCTGCGCAAGGAGATGCATTTCAAGGCAGTTGCGGGAATTAACATCGCCGGTCTTCTCATCCAGAGCATGGTGGCACTGGTACTGGCGTGGAATGGGGCCGGAGCCTGGTCCCTGGTAATTGCGTTTGTCGCCTCTACCTTATCGCAGTCGATCGCCGCTTTTTACCTGTCCTCCTGGCGTCCCACCTCCCTGCGTGGCCTGGGTGCTGCATTGGGGCTCGTGCGCTACGGCCTGGAAGTAACGATGACCCGTGTATTCTGGTATCTGTATAACAATTCCGATAAGGTTGTCATCGGGAAGGTACTAGGAAACCATCCGTTGGGCATTTATGACATGGCACTGTCGCTGGCGACACTACCAACCAGCCAGATTACCTCGTTAGCAACCAATGTTTCGTCGCCACTTTTCTCGCGGCTTCAAGAGAACAAGGACCAGCTTCAAGCCTATATTCTGCATTTCACTCGCGGCGTGGCTTACGTTACCTATCCCATATTGATAGGCATGCTGATGTGCGCAAACGAATTGATCGCCTTCCTGCTCGGCAAAGAATGGATGACGATGCTGGTCCCGTTCGGCGCCCTGTGTTTGATGGGGCTGGTGCGCTCGGTCGATCCGCTGCTGTCGCAGGTCCTGATTTCTATCGGTCGCGCTAAAGAACTCAGCGGTTATACCCTGATCTGCGGAATCGTCATGACCGCCGCCATCATCGTCGGTGCCCTGGTCGATGGACTGCGCGGTGTCTCGGTGGCCTGGGTGACGATCTACCCTCTGTTGTCGATCCGCCTGCTTTACCTGGTTTCGCGAGCTACCGGGCTATCCATGCGTACCTACTACCAAGCATTGCTGCCGGTTATCGCTGCCACGGCGGCAATGGCCGGCGCCGTCTTTGTCGTACGTACGGCACTGATTGCCATCAACGCCCCTACCTTGCCGATTCTGCTGACCGAAATCGCCACCGGCGCAGCTGTTTACATGACCTGGATCGTCCAGTTCGACCGCAAGGGCCTCGGGCAACTTCGTCAGGTCATGCTCGATCTGGGCATTTCCGAGCAGCGCCTGGAACGCTGGCCGTTCAATCGTGCAATTACTCCGTAACGGAAGAAAACAATGAAGGAAAAAAAAGAAGATGTCTTACCGGCCATCGTTGTCGGCGGCGGCCTGAATGCGCTCGGTGTGGTACGCAGCCTGGGCACGTGCAATATCCCGGTCATCGTCGTGGACACCGACCCCAAATCCCCTGCCATGCGCTCGCGCTATGGTCGCAAACTCGTCTGCGCTTCAATCGAAGGCGAACAGTTTGTCGAATTCATGATTGGACTGGCGCGTGAATATGCGGCACCGCTGGTACTGTTTGCCACAGAAGAGAAAACCGTGGAGACGGTGTCGGCGTTCCGCGAGCGTCTTGCTCCGCACTTCCGCCTGCGCCAGCCTGAACATGAGCGCCTGATGGCGCTGATGCACAAACAGGGCTTCCAGGAACTGGCCGAAGCGGTCGACGCGCCGGTGCCGCGCACGGTACGCCTGCAGGGCAAGGCCGACCTGGCGCGGATCGGTAACCTGAAATATCCCTGCATCTTCAAGCCCTCGAAGAAGGATTACGGTTATGGCGCCCGCTTCAAGAAGGGCTACAAGGTCTCGTCACCCGAGGAAGTAGCGGCCCTGTACGAGGAAATCCATCCCGTGCTGGCTGACATGGTCGTTCAGGAATGGATCGAGGGCAGCGACGCGGACGTGTATTTCTGCCTGCAGTACATCGGCCAGGATGGCAGCGTGGTCAGTTCTTTCAGCGGCCGCAAGATCCGCGCCTGGCCGCTGCGCGTCGGCGGCACCGCCAGCTGCACCTCGGCATGGGAAGTGGCCGATGAGCTGGCCGCGATGACGGCGGACTTCTTCCGGAAGGTCGGCTTCGTCGGCATGGGCAGCATGGAGTACAAGCGCGACGAGCGCGATGGCCGCTTCTACATGGTCGAGCCGACCGTGGGACGGACCGACTTCCAGGAAGAAGTCGCATCGCTGAATGGTGTGAACATTCCGGCCGCGGCCTATCGCCACGAGATGGGCCTGCCGGCATTGCCGCAGCAACGCAGCGCCAGGCCGCGCATCTGGCGCGAACCGAACTCCGACCGCTGGGCTTTCCAGGAAAACGGCGGCCAGGCCGATGCACGCTCGGCCGGCCACGCGGTATGCGACGCCTACTGGCGCTGGAATGACCCCAAGCCCTGGATCGACATGTTCGCGCACCGCCTCGGCGCAAGGTTCGGGCGCACCGCATGAAACGGTTCCGCCTGCGCTATGCCGACTGGTCCTGGCGCGAATATGCCGCCATTGCCGCCTGTATCCTGCGCGGCAGGATCGCCGCCGGCCCCGATGCCGGCCGGCTGGCGCAGGAACTGAATGCCCTGTATGCGCCCTCCGCCGCCCATGCGCTCGATTTCGGGCACAGCGCCCTGCGCATCGCGCTCGACGCTTTCCGTGAACTGGAACCCGGGCGCAAGGAGGTCATCGTCCCCGGCTATATCTGCCCGAGCGTCGTCGACACCGTGCGCGCAGCGGGGCTGGAGCCGCGCGCCGCGGAAATCGGGCCCGACCTGAACATCGATGCCGCGGCCGTGCGCAGCCTGCTGGGGCCCGACACCCTGGCGGTGGTGGTCCCGCACATGTTCGGCTGCCCGGCCGCGGTGGGGGAATTCGAGCGGATGTGCCGCCAAGCGGGCGTCTTCATGATCGACGATGCCGCCCAGGTGGTGGGAGAAAGGGTGGAAGGACGGCTGCTCGGCAGCTTCGGCGACGCCGGTATCGTCAGTTTTGCGCAGTCGAAGGCTGTCGTGACCGGCGTCCGCGGCTCCGGCGGCATCCTGCTGGTGAATAACCCGCGCTTGCAGGACGCGCTCGCCCGGCGCTGCCGGGGTCTGGCGCCCGCCCGCGGACGCCTCGGCGCGCTGGCGGACTTCCTGTGGAACTACCAGTGGAGAGGTGTCACAGGCAACAGCGGCTATTACCTGTTGCGTCTCGGCCGGCTGCTCGGCCGCGCGCGCCCGGTATCCGGGCCGATGGCCCTGATCAGCAACCTGGATGCCGCCATCGCACGGGTCCAGCTCGCGCGCCTCGGCCATCTCTGCGCGGAAAAAAAGCGGGTCGCCGACGCCTACCGGCAAGCCCTGGCTGCGCTGCCTTCGGTCAGCCTGCCGCAACATGCGCCCGGACGTTACCTGTCGCGCCTGATGGTGGCCTTGCCACCGGAAACCGACGTCGCGCAGTTCAGGAAGGACCTGGCCCTGGCAGGCGTGGAAACCCGCCTCGGCTATGCGAATGCCGTGACGCCCGGCCGGCCGGACACGCCGAATGTGGCCGCAGCCAGACGCTTGATCGGCTTGCCTTACACCGGTACGCTACAGAACGATGCCATAAATAAAATTTGCAGTATATTAACGAAATGTTTGTTAAAACAAGACCTGCCCGCATCCCGGAATTCGACCAGCCATGAAACACATCACACAGCTCATCAAAGATAAAATCGGTTCCACCGTCGCCGAACCGCGCGATATTGAAACCCACCTGAAAAGCGCGGCAGACTGGTTACTGGTCGCCCAGAAAGCCACCCCGGACGACGGTGTGGCGCACAGCTACGACATCAAGAGCAAGCGCTGGAACGCATCCTATCCGGAAACCACCGGCTACGTGATCCCGACGCTGTACGATTACGCGCGCCTGTACGCCGCGCCCCGGTATGCCGAGGCGGCGCTGCGCATGACCCACTGGGAAAGCGACATCCAGCTCGAGGATGGCGGCGTGCGTGCCGGGACCATGACCGCCGAAGTGGTCGTGCCGACCATCTTCAATACCGGCCAGGTGCTGTTCGGCTGGGCCAAGGCCTATCTCGAGACGAAGGAAGAGCGCTTCCACAGCTCGCTGGTACGCGCCTCGGACTGGCTGGTCGACGTCCAGGACGAGGACGGCGCCTGGCGCCGTTTCGCCTCGCCCTTCACCACCTCCAAGCTGAACAGCTATAACACGCGTTCGGCCTTCGGCCTGGTGCGCGCCTACGAGGCGACCGGGATCGAGCGCTACCTGGAAGCGGCGGTGAAGAACGCCGACTGGGCACTCAGCCGGAAGCATGTCAACGGCTGGCTCCCGGATAACTGCCTGGTGCAGATGGAGGACGGAAGCGCGCTGACGCATACCCTCGCCTATTCGATTCGCGGCCTGCTCGAGATCGGCGCTGCTTCCGGCCGCCAGGACCTGGTCGAGCATGCCGCCCTGATGGCACGCCACCTGGCCCGCGGCCAGCGCGAGGACGGCGCCCTGCCGGGACGCTACCTGCCGAAGTGGACCACGGTGGCGGACTGGACCTGCGTGACGGGCAATTCGCAGATGGCGATCAATTGGCTGCGCCTGGCACAGATCACCGGCGACAAGGAATTCAAACAGCATGCCGTGCGCGCCAACCGCTTCAACATGAGCATCCAGGACCTCGAGACCGGCGACATCAACGTGCGCGGCGCACTCAAGGGTTCACATCCGGTCAATGGCGAGTACATGACCTACCGCTACCCGAACTGGGCCACCAAGTTCTTCATGGACGGCCTGATGCTCGAGCAGCATTTCGACACAGCCAAGAACATCGGCTGATTTCGATCAGACCAGCACTTCCTGGGCCTGCGGATGGCCCAGGAAGGCGCCCGGGCTGGCGGTGAGACCGTAGGCGCCCGACTGGAACACGACCACCAGGTCGCCAGGCTCGGCGCGCGGCAATTCCATGCGCTCAGCCAGCAGGTCGAGCGGCGTACACAGCGGCCCGACGACGGACACGGCCTCGCGCTCGTCGGACGTCATCCGGTTGCCGATCGCAACCGGGTAATTCTTGCGGATCACCTGCCCGAAATTGCCCGATGCCGCCAGATGGTGGTGCAGGCCGCCGTCGGTGACCAGGAAGACCTGGCCGCGCGACAGCTTGCGGTCGACCACGCGCGCCACGTACACGCCCGCTTCGCCCACCAGGTAGCGCCCGAGTTCGATCGACACCTGGGCCTGGGGCAGTGCAGCCCGCACGCGCGGCAGCGCACTGTCGAGCGCGGCGCCGATCGGCGCCAGGTCGAGCGGCGCCTCGCCTGGGAAATAAGGAATCCCGAATCCGCCGCCGATGTTCAGCACGCGTACCGGATTGCTGGATGCGTCCGCCAGGCGCAGCGCCAGGGCGATCGTCTGTGCCTGCGCCTCCACGATCGCATCGGCCTTCAGGCTTTGCGATCCGCTGAAGATATGAAAGCCGAGCACGTCCAACTCCAGGGAGGCCGCCAGCGCCAGCAGGCGCGGCGCGTCCTCGGCGTCGATGCCGAACTGCTTGGCGCCGCCGCCCATGCGCATGCCCGAGCCCTTCAGTTCGAAATCCGGATTGATCCGCAAGACCAGTCGGGGAGCGGTGCCGAGTTCGGCTCCCAGGCGCGCCGTCGCCCGGATTTCGCGCTCCGATTCGGCGTGGACGCAGATGCCGGCGGCGATTGCCTGGCGCAGTTCGGCGTCCGACTTGCCGGGACCGGCGAAACTGATGCGCGCCGGCGCCATGCCGGTGTCAAGCGCCACCTTCAGTTCGCCGCCCGAGGCGACGTCGAGGCCGTCGACCAGGCCGGCCAGGTGCTGGACCAGTGCCGGCATCGGGTTGGCCTTGATCGAATAATGCAGCTCGAGCGCGCCAGGAAGCTGCGCGCGCAGCTGGCGCACCCGTTGCGTGACCAGGCCGCGGTCGTAGGCGTAGAAGGGCGTGCCGCCGACCCGCTGCGCCAGGCGCGTCAGCGGAATGCCGCCGACCTGCAGGCAGCCGTCGACGACGGGGAAGCCGGTTTGCGGTGCGTGGAGTGGTTTGCTGGTGCTCATCGATCAATCGCTTTCGAACAGCGCGGTGAATGGCGTACGGAGCGCCGGGCGGTCGAACTTGCCGTTCGGGTTGCGCGGCAGCGGACCGGCTTGCAGCGCGATATGGGACGGTAGCATCCAGGCCGGCAGGCGGCGCTGGCATTCCTTCTGCAGGACAGCCGGCGCCAGCCCCGCTTCGCGCGCGACCGCCAGCAGGACGATGGCCTGGCCCAGGCTCGGATGGGGCACGCCGAAAGCGACCGCTTCCTCGACCAGGCCGCTGGCATGCACCGCTTCTTCGACTTCGGCCGGGCTGACCCGGTAGCCGGAGACCTTGATCATGTCGTCGCTGCGGCCGATGAAGTACAGGTAGCCCTCTTCGTCGCGCCTGACGGTATCGCCCGACCAGACCGCCATTTCGGTCAGCGGCAGTGCCGGATCCTGTCCGGGAGCCGGGCGGAAGCGCTCGGCGGTCTTGGCCGGATCGTTCCAGTAGCCGAGCGACACCAGGGCGCCACGGTGCACCAGCTCGCCCGGTTCATTGTCTTCGCACAGGCTGCCGTCCGGGCGTACCACCAGCACTTCTGCGTTCGGGATGGCGCGTCCCATTGAGCCGGGACGGCGCGCCAGCTCGGCCGGCGGCAGGTAGGTCGAGCGGAAGGCTTCGGTCAGGCCGTACATCAGGAACAGCTCGGCACCGGGCAAGGCGGCGCGCAGGGCGTCGATGGTCGGTCCCGGCATGGCGCCGCCCGAATTGGTCAGGTAGCGCAGGCTGCACGCCGCCGGCCAGTCCAGCTGCGCCAGCTGGATCCAGAGCGGAGGCACCGCCGCCAGGCCGGTGATGCGCTCGGCCGCGACCGCATGCAGGATATCGCGCGGGAACAAATGGTTGATCAGTACCACGGAGGCGCCGGCATGGAAGGCAGTAGTGAGCTGGCTGAGGCCGTAGTCGAAGCTGAGTGGCAGCACCGCGAGGATGCGGTCGACTTGCGTATTGCCGAGGTAGCCGGCGACGCTGCGCGCCCCGGCCACGATGTTCCGGTGCGACAGCACCACGCCTTTCGGCTTGCCGGTACTGCCCGAGGTGTACAGGATCGCGGCCATGTCGGCATCGATGCCGGCGTGCGGCCGGGGCGCTGCCGCGTCGCGGAAGTCCGCCTCCCCTTCCCAGGCCAGTACCCGGCAGCCGGGCGGCAAAACAGGCGGCATGGCGCCGACCACCAGCACGGTGTGCAGCCCGGGACAATCGGCCAGCACGTCCGCCAGCTGGCGCAGGCGTTCGCCCGAGGTGACCAGCACGCGCGCATCGCAGTCGGCCAGGATGTGCGCGACCTGCGCCGCCTTCAGGAGCGGATTGACGGGCACAAACACGGCCCCTGCGGCGCAGGCGCCGAACAGGGCGGCGACGTTCTCGATGCGCTTTTCCAGGTAGACCGCCACGCGCTCGCGTGCGCCGATACCGGCGCCGAGCAAGGCTGCCGCCGCGCTCCGCACGGCGCGTTCCAGCTCCGCGTAGTCGAGCCGTTCGGCGCCGTACACCAGCGCTTCGGCGGCGGGGACCCGGCGCGCGGTCGTGAAAATCAAATCGTGAACCAGGTCGCTCATTCGAACCTTCTTGCATGGACCAGCGGGGTGGGGAAAAGCGGGCGCCATCTTAACATTTTCGCTTCCAAACGGACCAGCACATCCCGGCCGCCGCCGTTATACTGTGTTGTCAAATTTGAATATTCTCACATGCCGGTCCCGCGCCCAAAGATACCGATCGCCCCCGTACTGTCGCGTGCCTCGTTCAGCCTTGCCCGCGGTGGGCGCCCTGCGTCCGTGCTCGACGCGGGGCAGGTGCGCAAGGTCACCAGCGGCCGGGTGGCGATTGCGATGGCCTTGCGCCAGATGGGTGTAGGGACGGGAGACGAAGTGCTGGTGCCGGCCTACCACAGCCCTTCGATGGTGCCGCCGGTGCTGTGGTGCGGCGCCACCCCGATATTCTACCGGATCGGCGCCGACGCCTCGGTCGACCTCGACGACGTCGCTGCCAAGACCGGCCCGGCCACGCGCGCGCTCATGGTCACCCATTATTTCGGCTTTCCCCAGGACCTGGCCGCGATCCGCGCATTCTGCGACGCACGCGGCCTGCAACTGCTGGAAGATTGTGCGCACTGCTTCTTCGGCACGCACCAGGGCCGCCCGGTCGGCTCCTGGGGCGACTACGCGATCGCCAGCAGCATGAAATTCTTCCCGGTCTACGAAGGCGGCTGCCTGGTTTCGGCGCGCCACCGGCTCGATGCGGTCAAGCTGCGCCCGTCGGGCCCAGGCTTCGAGGCAAAGGCCGCCCTGGCCACCCTGGAAAACAGTTTTTCCCACGGCCGCCTGCCGATCCTGGACGCCATGCTGCGCCTGCCCTTGCGGCTGAAGGATGCGGCCTGGACCACCCTGAAATCGCGCCGGGCCGCGGCATCCGGCGCCGCCGCGGCACTGGCGCCGGCCTCCTCCGACAGCGGCTTCGAGTTCGAGCCGCGCTGGATCGACCGGCGCTCGGCCTGGTTTTCGCGCGCGGTCATGGCCTGCGCTTCCACCGGGCGCATCGCGGCCTTGCGGCGCCGCCACTACCTGGCGCTCGCGGAAGCGGCGCGCGGCCTGCCCGGCTGCCGCCCATTGTTCCCGGTCCTGCCCGAGGGGGTCGTACCCTGGCAATGCCCGCTGGTGTTCGACGACCCGGAAGGCGTGTTCGAGCGGCTGCAGGCAGCCGGGGTGCCGCTGGTGCGCTTCGCCCAGGTGCGCTGGCCGGGCGTGGATGGCGCCACCTGCGTCAACAGTGCAATGCTGGCGCGGCGCGTGCTGGCCCTGCCCTGCCACCAGGAGCTGCGCGAGGACGAGCTGGCATGGATCGCCGGGCAGCTGCGCGCGGCGCTCCACGTTCAGGCGAGCGCGGCATGAACTGGACCCTGGTTCCCGCGGCCGGTTTCGCCGTCCACGCCGCCGAATGGACGCGGCTGCACGCCGCCGGCCCTGCCTCGCCGCTGCTGGCCCCGGACTTCGTACAGCCCCTGCTCGATCACTTCGCCAGTGGCGGCGAGCTGTTGGCCATTTGCCGCCATGACGGACAGACAGTGGCGATGGCGGTGCTGGCCCCGGGCGGCCGGGCGCGCTGGCACACCTTCCAGCCGGCCCAGGCCCCGCTGGGGATCTGGCTGCAGCGTCCGGGGCTGGACAGTACGTCACTGGCACTGGAACTGATGCGCGCCCTGCCCGGATTCACTCTCGTGGCCAGCCTGACCCAGTGCGACCCCGAACTCTACCCGCGACCGGCCGCCGCCGGCCGCGTGCAGACGCTCGATTACATCCAGACGGCGCGCATCAGCATGCAGGGCGGGTTCGAGCGCTATTGGGAAGGCCGCGGCAAGAACCTGCGCGCCAACCTCAAGAAGCAGCGTGCCCGGCTCGAACGCGCCGGAGTCGTGCCGCGCCTGGAGGTGCTGCGCACCCCCGGAGCGGTGGCGGCGGCGGTGCGCGATTACGGCTGGATGGAAAGCACGGGATGGAAGGCGGGAAGCGGCACCGCCGTCCACGCCGACAACGCCCAGGGCCGTTTTTACCGTAGCATGCTGGAAGCCTTCTGCCGGCGCGGCGCCGGCAGCATCTACCGCTACTGGTTCGGCGAACGGCTGGTGGCGAGCGACCTGTGCGTCGAAGGGCCGGACTGTATCGTGGTACTCAAGACCGCCTACGACGAATCGGTGGACAAGGCGCTGTCGCCCACCCTCCTGATGCGCGAGGAGGCGACCCGCCGGCTGTTCGACGAGGGCCGGTTCGCGCGCATCGAGTTCTACGGCAAGGTCATGGAATGGCACCTGCGCTGGACGGATGAGGTGCGTACGCTCTACCATCTCAACACTTACCGTTGGGCGGCGTTGCGCAGCCTGCATCGCAGGCTGCAGGCCCGGACGGCAGACACTAGAACAATGGAGCAAGAATGTATTTGAACGAAGTCAGGAACATCGTCACCGACGTGCTGAGCCTGGGTGCGGCGGGCGAGGCCCTTACCGCCGATTCGCCACTGCTCGGCAGCTTGCCGGAACTCGATTCGATGGCTGTGGTCAGCCTGATCGGCGCGCTCGAGGAGAACTTCGGCATCACGGTCGACGACGACGAGATCAGCGCCAGCACCTTCGCCACACTGGGCAGCCTGGCCGCCTTCGTGCAGGAAAAACGCGGCGCATGACGGCGTCCCCGGGACCTGCGGCCGAGCCGTTCTTCCTGCCGGTGGAGGATGGGGAGAGGTTCTGCCTGTTTTATCCCGCCGCAGGGAGCTGCCGTGGCGCAGTGCTCTACGTGCATCCGTTCGCCGAAGAGATGAACCGTTCGCGCCGCATGGCCGCGCTGCAGGCGCGCGCCCTCGCCGCGCTTGGCTATGCGGTGCTGCAGATCGACCTGCATGGCTGCGGCGACAGCAGCGGCGACTTCGCCGACGCACGCTGGGACGACTGGAAACGCGATCTGGAGGCCGCCTCCGCCTGGCTCGACGCACGCACCGGGCAACCGCTGACCCTGCTCGGGCTGCGGCTCGGTGGAGCGCTCGCGCTCGACTTCGCACGCGGTACGGCCAGGCCGCCCGCCGCCATCATCCTGTGGCATCCTGCACTGTCGGGACCGGCCGCCATGACCCAGTTCCTGCGCCTGCGCGTGGCCAACGACATGCTGTCCGGTGGCGACGTCCGGGCCGGCCCCTCCGCCCTGCGCGCGGCGCTGGGACGCGGCGAGGTGCTGGAAATCGCGGGCTACGACCTGCATCCGGAACTGGCGCGCGCGATCGACACCCTCGATCCGGTGCTGCTGGCGCCGCGTGGCATCCCGGTGCACTGGTTCGAACTGACCGCCGCCGCCGACCGGCCGCTGGCGGCGACGACACATGCCACCGTCGGAGCCTGGCGCCGCGCACGCGTACAGGTCGACGTGCACCAGATCGTCGGCCAGCCTTTCTGGTCGACCCAGGAAATCAGTGAGTGTCCGGCCCTGGTGGCCGCCACCTGCGCCGCCATCCGGGAGCCGGCCCATGCATTTTGAAGAACAGGCGCTGGCTTTCCCTTGCGAAGGCGAATGGCTGTACGGCGTGGCGGCCATTCCCGCCACGCCGGGCCCGCGTGGCGTGCTGGTCGTGGTCGGCGGCCCGCAATACCGGGCCGGCAGCCACCGCCAGTTCACCCTGCTGGCGCGCGCCCTGGCCGCACAAGGCATCCCTGCCATGCGCTTCGATTACCGCGGCATGGGCGACAGTGGCGGCGACGCGCGCAGCTTCGAGGATGCCGGCGCCGACCTGCGCTGCGCGATCGATCACTTCATGGCCTGTGTGCCGGGGATGCGCGAGGTGGCGCTGTGGGGACTGTGCGACGGCGCTTCCGCCGCCGCCATGTATGCGGGCGGCGATGCACGGGTGCGCGGACTGGTGCTGCTCAATCCCTGGGTTCGCAGCGGCGACAGCCTGGCAAGGGCGACCCTGAAGCACTATTACCGCGACCGCATCCTGTCGCCCGCACTGTGGAAGAAGATCCTGCGCGGCCGCTTCGAATTGGGGGCGGCGGCCGGTTCGCTGTTCTCTCAGGTCAAGCAGGTGCTCAAGCGGTCCCCGGCGGCGGAGTCGAGCCTGCCGGATCGCATGCACGCCGGCCTGGCGCGCTTTGCCGGCCCGGTCTTGCTGGTGCTGAGCGGGGCCGACCTGACCGCGCGCGAGTTCGCCGACCTGTCCTCGGGCTCGCCGCCATGGCGGCAGTTGTTGGGCGAAGCGCGGTTTACCCGGCGCGAACTGGCGCCGGCCGACCACACCTTTTCCCGGCGTGCCTGGCGCGACCAGGTGGCGGCATGGACGGCGGATTGGCTGCGCGCTTGGTGAAGCGCCGGCCCTGGACAGTGCCCGATTACTCTGCCGCCCCGCAGGCCGCAAAATCCTCGAAGGCGCCGTAGGCAGGCGTTGCGGGACGTTGTTTTCCGCACAGGTCCACCGAAGACTGCCCCGCAGTGCGCCGCGGCGGCTCGCCGGCCCAGCGCAGATCGAGCAAGGCCGGTGCCGCAAACAGGGCGCGCTGCGGGTGCCAGCCCGCATACAGCGCCGCGACCGGACTGATGCGGTTATCCCCTATCCGAAGCACCGCACCATCCCGGCTGGTGACGGGCCCATCGATGATATTGCCGTCGAGCTCGGCGCTGCTTTCCGGATAGCGTACCTGCACGCCCGCGGTATCGACCAGTGTGTTGTCCAGCAAGCGTGTGCCGGCACTGCTGTTGACATAAATGCCGGCATCGGAGCAGGCGGCAACCAGATTGGCGCGCATCGTTCCCCCATCGTGCTCGGTAATGCATTTGCCGTCACGACAATATTGCTTGCCGGTGCCGCCGCCGCCGAACGACAGCCCGACACGCTGGCCCGGCTGGCCGTGCAGTTTCTGTTCGCAGATGATGACATTGCGTTCGAATACAGTCCGTGCCGCCGCGCCTTTCGCGAAGGCGCCATAGCTGATGCGGTCCCCGCCTGCCTTGACGAAATCGGTGATCAGGTTGGCGCGCACGGTCCAGTCATTCACCGCCACCAGGTCGATCGGCGTCACCGGGCTGCTCGTGGGACGCGGCGCGGTATTGGTCAGCGTGTTCGCTTCGATCAAGCCCTGGTCGGGATAGCCCTGGCTGTCGCCGTTGATCTTGAAGTGTGCATTGAAATCGGTGATCGTGTTGTTGCGGGCGACAAAGTACGCGCCCCTGCCGACCACGTGGAAGGCATGCTGGCACCATTCGATGCGCGTACAGGCCCCGCGGATGTCGAGGTTCTCGAACGTCCAGTAAGGTGCGCCGACCACGAAGCCCTCCCCACTGTCGAGTTCGAGCACGACGCTTCCCGCCCTGTCTGCCCGCACGGTGACCGGCATGCCGGCGGCGCCAGGCCGGTCGAGCCTGACCGATCCCTTTATCCGGTACACCCCTGGGAGGAAGGTGATCGTGTCGCCTGCCGTGGCGGCGGCGAATGCGCGCCGCGCCTCATCGGCCGATCCCACCATGACGATCCGGCCGCCCGACGGCGCCGGTGTGCCTGCTTGTGCTCCGAGGGTCAGCGCGGGCAGCAGGTAAGGTCCCGGCTCGCCGCGGTCGAGCCGGCGCAGCGCGGCGCCGAGCCGGCGTCCGGTGTCGATGATGACCGCGTTGTGGCCTGCTGCGCGTTTCTCGATGTAGGGTGCAAGGGCGCGTGGTGTGATGCCCTTGTCCTGCAGGTAGAGCACGCCGCCGCCGGCGACGGCCAGGCCTGCCAGCACCAGTGCCGCCGCCAGGTGCCGCAGGCGGCGGCCCATCCGTGTGCTCATGCGCCTGCTTTGATGCCGTGCCGTCCCATCAGGTCGTACAGCGTCGGGCGGCTCACGCCCAGCATTTCCGAGGCCTTGACGATGTTGCCGTCGACCCGCGCCAGCACCTTGACGATCGCCTTGTACTCGGCCTCGTCGCGCACCTGGCGCAGGTTGATCGGTTCTTCCACCGCGCCTTCGCCCGGCAGCCCGAGGTCGTCGGCGACGATGGTGTTCCCGTCGGCCATGATGACCGCGCGCTTGATGTAGTTCTCCATCTCGCGCACGTTGCCCGGCCAGTTGTAGGTCTCGATGGCGGCGATCGCGTCCGGCGCGAAGTGCAGCGACGGGCGCCCTTCGGCCGCACAGAACTTGTTCTTGAAGTGGTGGGCCAGCAGGGCGCTGTCACCCTCGCGCTGGCGCAGCGGCGGGATGGTCACCACGATTTCCGACAGGCGGTAGTACAAGTCTTCGCGGAAGCGGCCCTGGGCGCACAGCTCCTTCAGTTTCTGGTGGGTCGCGCAGACGATGCGCACGTCCACCGGGATTTCCTCATGGCCGCCGATGCGCTCGATCACGCGCTCCTGCAGGAAGCGCAGCAGCTTGGCCTGCAGCGGCATCGGCAGGTCACCGACTTCGTCGAGGAAGAAGGTACCGCCGTGCGCCAGCTCGACCTTGCCCTTGGTCTGCTTGGCGGCGCCGGTGAAGGCGCCTTTTTCGTAGCCGAACAGTTCGCTCTCGAGCAGATTTTCCGGAATCGCCGCGCAGTTGATTGCCATGAAGCGCTCCTTGGCGCGCGGCGACAGCTGGTGCAGCGCGCGTGCCAGCACTTCCTTGCCGGTGCCTGATTCGCCCAGCAGCATCACCGAAGCCGAGGTCGGCGCCACCTTCTCGATGTTGCGGCAGACCTTGAGCATGCCCGGGTCGCGCGAGATCACGCCGGCCAGCGGCGAGTCGGCCTGGGCCTGCTGCATGCGGCGGTTCTCCTGCTGCAGATTGTGCAGGAAGAAGGCGCGCTGGATCACCAGGTTGAGCACTTCCGGATCGCAGGGCTTCTGGTGGAAATCGTAGGCCCCCATGCCGATCGCCTTGACCGCGTTCGCATGGTCCTGGTTGCCGGTCAGGACGATCACACGGGTGTCCGGCGCCAGCGCCAGGATCTGCTGCAAGGTCGCCAGGCCCTCGGTCGAGCCGTCCGGGTCGGGCGGCAGTCCGAGGTCCATGGTGCACACGGCCGGCTCGTGGCGGCGAATCTGGGCCAGCGCGGCCTCGCGGTCGCCGGCAACCACCACGTCGTAGCCATCCAGGCTCCAGCGCAGCTGCTTCTGCACGCCGGGATCGTCTTCGATGATGAGCAGTTTGGGTTTGGTCTGGGTCACGTTGTTCCTCGCTTCAGGCGGCACGCTGGGCGCGCTGGTCCGCCGGCACTTCATGTTGATGGAGCGGCAGCATGACGCGGAAGGTGGTGCCCGTGCCCGGGCTGCTCCTCACCTCCAGGCTGCCGCCCAGTTCGTTGATGTATTCGCGGCTCTCGAAGGCGCCGATGCCCATGCCGGCCGATTTGGTCGAATCGAAAGGCTTGAACAGGCGCTCACGGATGAATTCCTCGCTCATGCCCTCACCGGTATCGCTGATCTCGATCAGCGCACGCCCTGCCTCGCCGGCCAGACGGATGGTGACGCTGCCGGTGCGCGGCGTGGCCTCGATCGCGTTCTGGATCAGATGCCCGACCACGCGCTCGAGGCGCTCGCGGTCGGCCAGCACCTGCAGGCCGGGGGTCTCGACCAGCAGCTGGGGACGCGGCTCGAAGGCCGCCTTCTGCCCCACCGCCTGGCGCACCACCTGCTCCACCGCCAGCGCCAGCGGCTTCTCGGCGGATTCGGTGCGGCTGAGTTTCTGCAGCATGATCTTCATCTTCTGCACCGAGTAGTCGACGGTCTCGAGCATGTCGGCCTGGAATTCCGGATTGTCCTTGTGTTTCGCCGCGTTGGCGTTCATCAGCGACAGCTGCAGCACCAGGTTCTTCAGGTCGTGCACCACGAAGGTGGACATGCGGTTGAAGGACTCGAACTGGCGTGCCACCATCAGCGCGTTGGCGGTCTCCTGCTGGGCCAGCTGGCTGGCGGCCTGGCTGCCGGCGATCTCGAGCACGTCGATGACTTCCCAGTTCAGCTTCACCGGGCTGCGCGGGTTCTGCAGCAGGACGAAGCCGGACAGGCGGCCGTGCAGGATCAGCGGCACCACCAGCCAGGCGCGCGGATAGCTGCCCAGCCACTCGGGCAGCACCAGGGAATCGTATTTATCGGGAGTGTGCGCATATTCGTGCAGGTCGACCACCCACTGGCTGGTCTCGAGGAATTGGCAGAACGGGGAATCGGCCGGCTCCACTCCCTCCAGCGCCGGCGAGTTCCAGTACGTCACCGGTTCGTAGTGACCGGAAGCGATGCGCTGCCACAGTACGCCGCCCGGACTCTCGACCAGTGCCGCGACCGCCTCGATGACGCGCTCGCCCAGGTCCGGCCCGGGTTTGGACAGCGTGCGCGTGAAGCGCATCCATTCCTCGCGGTAGTCGTAGTTATACCGATAAAAGTGCTTGCTGATAAAGACCTTCAGGCGCGCGCGGAAGCTCCCCGAGAACAGCACGCCGGCCAGCAGGATCAGGGCGCCGAACAGGAAGGTCACCTGCATGACCGTACCCCAGCTGCCGCCGAAGTAACGCAGGTAGTAACCGGCCGAGCCCATCGCCAGCAGGTAGAGGGCCGAACCGAACAGGGTGGCGGAATGGAACATCGCGCGGCGTGACACCGACAGCGGCGAGGACCACATCTTGCTGCGTCCCAGGGAGATGGCAATCAGCGGCACGGTGAGGGCGTTGACGACACCGCGCGCGGCCCAGATGTCGGAATTGACCTCGCGGAACAGCATCGCGTTGCTGTAGAGGTAAAAGTCGTAGGCGAACATCGCGCCGATGCCGAGGCAGGCGAATTTCACGGCCCAGCGCTCATGCAGGGTGCGGGCGCGGTACACGTGCTCGACGAGCAGCATGCCCGACACCGCGATGGCAACCCGCACCGCTCCCGGCAGCGCGCCGGTCCGGTCCAGTTGCGCCAGGTCCCACCATCCGCCGGCCACCGCGCCGAAGCAGGCCAGGTAGACCAGGCCGCCCAGTATCAGCGCCGGCTGCAGGCGCAGCGGCATGCGGCTGCTGGCGTCGGTGAAGTGCCCGCGCAACACCATCAGGAACACCGACCAGCCGGCATTGCGCAGCAGCTCCGCGCAGTCGGTCAGCTTCGACGACATGTTGCCGCCCGCCGCTTCCCAGGCCAGGACGGCGCCCCACAGCACGCTCGACAGGCAGGCCAGGCCGAGCGCGATGTCGTGACGGCGGCGCTGGCGCACCGCCAGCGGCGCGCCGAGCACGAGGAAACACACGGCCACCAGTGCATAGCTGTAAGCCGCGATACTGGTCAGGGAGACGTCGTCCATGGGAGTGGCATTGGCGGCGCTAAAAGGAAGGGATGAAGCTCGGGTTGGCCCGGCGCAGCGGCGCCGGGCGGGATATGGCGATCGCCGGTCACTGGCCGCGGCGCAGCAGGACGACCTTGAGCGTGTTGATCAGGATGAGGACGTCGAGGAACAGGCTGTTGTTCTTCACGTAGTACAGGTCGTACTGCAGCTTCTGCAGGGCGTCCTCGGCCGAGGAACCGTAGCCGTAGCGCACCTGGGCCCATCCGGTAATACCCGGCTTGACGCTGTGGCGCACGTTGTAATACGGAACCACTTCGATCAGCTGCTCGACGAAGTAGGGACGCTCCGGACGCGGTCCGACGAAGGACATCTCGCCCTTGAACACGTTGAGGATCTGGGGCAGCTCGTCGATGCGGGTCTTGCGCATGAAGTTACCGAAACGGGTGACGCGCGGGTCATTCTTGGACGCCCATTGCGGCTGGCCGCTTTTCTCGGCATCGGCACGCATGCTGCGGAACTTGTGGACGCGGAAGGTTTTCCCATCTTTGCCTACCCGCTCCTGCGAATAGAACACCGGGCCGCCGTCTTCGAGCTTCACCAGCAGTGCCGCGAGCAGCATCAGCGGAAGGGACATCACCAGGATCAGCAGGCTGCACACCAGGTCGAAGCTGCGCTTCATGAAGGTGCGCACGAAACTCTGGTCGAAGCCGCCGCCGAACACCAGCCACGAAGGCTGCAGCGAATCGACGCGGATCTGGCAGGTCTCGCGTTCGAAGAAGGTCGCGGCGTCGGTGACGCGGATGCCTTGCAGCTTGCAGTCGAGCAGCTCCTTGATCGGGAAGCCGCCGCGGCGGTTCTGCACCGACACCACGATTTCCGAGACATTGTACTGGCGTACCAGCGATACCAGCGAGTCGCCGTCGCGCACCTTCAGCAGGTTCGCCGGAGGCACGCACAGTTCCTCGCCCGCGCTCGGGATGAAGCCGGCGATGTTATAGCGATGGTAGTTCGAATTCTTCTGCGCCAGCTCGCTGCACTCCTTGGCCAGCGGCCCACTGCCGAGGAACATGATGCGCGACTGCAGGAAGCGCGCTTCGGACGACTTGAAGAAGGCCATGCGCGCCAGGAAGATTCCGGTGCCGGCCAGCATGAAGACCAGGGCCATGGTGCCGCGCCCGAAGGACAGCTCCGGTGCCAGGTAGAACACCAGCGCCAGGATCGCGAAACCCATCAGGAAGGACGGCATCAGCTTCATGAAGAAGGGATGGCGCAGGCCTTCGTCGAAGTCGAGCTGGTACATGCCCATCGCGCTCATGCTGAAGATGATCGCCACCGTGAACGCGACCGCGGATGTGAAGAAGTGGTCGAGGTGGGCGGCCGCCGCCGCGTCGCCGAACTCGAGCATGCGCAAAGCGACGCCGACGTAGGCTGCTCCCAGCAGCACCAGCACTTCGACGAAGAGCAGCAGGAATACGATCTTAGATACGTAGTGGTTAGAGATCCTGAACACGGTACCCCCCCTCTTTCTTATTACTTATATTTATGCGGTGATGTTCGACGATGGTGCCAGGTGCGCCACATACCATGCCATCGCCTGTTGCAGGCCTTCGCCGATACGGTGCGTCGGCTGGTAGCCCAGCAGCGTTGCCGCCTTGGTGATGTCGGCCTGCGAATGGCGCACGTCACCGCGCCGGAAATCGACGTATTGCGGCTGGTGCGCTTCCAGGTGCGGGAACTGTTCCCGCAGCAGCTCGCGCATCATGCCGTACAGCTGGTTCAGGCTGGTGCGGTCGTTGACCGCGACGTTGTACACCTGGTTGGCCGCTTCGCTGCTTGCGAGCGCGGACAGCAGGTTGGCCTGCACGACGTTGTCGATGTAGCAGAAATCGCGGCTGGTCTCGCCATCGCCGTTGATGCGCAGTTCGTCGTTGCGGATCAGTGCCGCGACCCATTGCGGGATCACGGCGGCGTAGGCGCCGTGCGGATCCTGGCGCGGGCCGAACACATTGAAGTAGCGCAGGCCGATCGATTCCACGCCGTAGGTACGCCCGAACACGTTGGCATACAGCTCGTTCACGTACTTGGTGACGGCGTAGGGCGACAGCGGGCTGCCGATCCGGTCCTCGATCTTCGGGAGGCCCGGATGATCACCGTAGGTCGAGCTCGATGCCGCGTAGACGAAGCGTTTGACTTTCGCATCGCGCGCCGCCACCAGCATGTTGAGGAAGCCGGTGACGTTGACCTCGTTGGTCGTGATCGGATTGTCGATCGAGCGCGAGACCGAACCCAGCGCTGCCTGATGCAGGACGAAGTCGACGCCGGCGCAGGCGCGCGCGCACTCCGCCGTGCTGCGAATGTCGCCTTCAATGAAAGTGAAGCGCGACCAGGCCTCCTGCCCGACGGCCTCGCGCACCATCTCGAGGTTGTGACGGTGACCAGTGGCGAAATTGTCGAGCCCGGTGACCTGCTGGCCCAGGCGCAGCAGCGACTCGACCAGGTTCGAACCGATGAAACCGGCCGCACCGGTCACGAGCCAGTGGTAGCGCTGCTGCAGCAGGTGTTGCTGAACTTCTTGAAACTTATTCACTTTCGGAGACTTTCTCGTTCACACCGATACAAGACCAGCGCCGCCGCAGCGTTCGCGCTGCGGTCGGAGCTCGGCCGGGCCTGGTTACTGATTACAGGCGCCAGACGCAATAACCGGCCTCTAACAGGGCTTTCGGATCGAACTGCGATTTCACGTCGATGAAGCAAGCGTTTTCATTGAGCTTCGACTGGAAGTCCGCCAGCGACAGCGCCAGTACCTCCTTGTGCGGTACGGCCACAACGAGGGCATCGGCTTTCGGCAGGCTGTCCCAGCTTTGCAGCGCGATACCGTACTCGTGCTGCGCTTCCTCGGCATCGGCCTGGGGATCGAACACATGCACCTCGCAGCCGTAGCTTTCCAGCTCGTGGACGATGTCCGCCACCTTCGAATTGCGCAGGTCCGGGCAGTTTTCCTTGAAGGTCAGGCCGATCACGTTGACCTTCGAGCCCTTGACGTGGAAGCCCGAGGAGATCATCGACTTCACCGTCTTCTCGGCCACGAACTTGGCCATGCCGTCGTTGATGCGACGCCCCGCCAGGATCACCTGCGGGTGGTAGCCGACCATCTCGGCCTTGTGGGTCAGGTAGTACGGGTCCACGCCGATGCAGTGACCGCCGACCAGGCCCGGACGGAAGGGCAGGAAGTTCCACTTGGTGCCCGCGGCCTTCAGCACTTCGAGGGTATCGATGCCGACCTTGTCGAAAATGATTGCCAGTTCGTTCATCAGGGCGATGTTCAGGTCGCGCTGGGTGTTTTCGATGACTTTCGCGGCCTCGGCGACCTTGATGCTGGACGCGCGGTAGACGCCGGCAGTGACCACCGATTCATACAGTTTGGCAATGCGGTCGAGCGATTCGTCGTCGTCGCCCGAAACCACCTTCAGGATGGTGGTCAGGGTATGCTCCTTGTCGCCCGGGTTGATGCGCTCCGGCGAGAAGCCGACATGGAAGTCTTCCTTCCACTTCAGTCCCGACTCGCGTTCCAGGATCGGGATGCAGACTTCTTCGGTGGCTCCCGGATACACGGTCGATTCGTACACGACGACGGCGCCCCGCTTCATGTTCTTGCCGACTGACTTGCTGGCGCCGATCAGTGGGGTGAAGTCGGGATTGTGGGCGATGTCGACGGGGGTCGGCACGGCGACGACGATATAGTCGGCCTGTGCCAGCATGACCGGATCGGTGGTGACCTCGAGATGGCGAGAAGCTTTCAAGTCGTCCGAGGCAAGTTCGCCGGTCGGATCGATGAAACGCTTGTAGCTCTCAACCTTGGCGCTTGACAGGTCGAAACCGATGGTACGACCCTTTTTGCCGAACTCTACTGCCAGGGGCAGGCCAACATAGCCCAGCCCGACTACCGCGACGACTTCATCTACTTTCATTATCGCATTCCGTTCTAGAATTGAATTTTGCAATTATGCTAACTTTTAGTGTAGCACGATGCATAAGTACACTCAACGTCTCAAGTGCAATTTATGGGATAGTAACAACACACCATCCAAAGTGATATAGGAATGACATGACCTGGGCATGACAATGTTGCTCCTAGCTCATCCATATCGTGATCGCGATATTAGCATTTTCTAAAAGAAAATTTCCAAGAAAGCATGAATCGTGCGCAGGGTTTTGATAGCATTTCATCAATGAGTGTTGCATCGTTTGCATCTACCACGTATCTACGAACAGTGCCGGCCCGTTCGGGTCTGCGGCCCGGTTCAGCAAGTAGAAATTACTGCCTTTAATACAACTAGTTGTATCGCAGCCCTGTGTTACCATGTGGCGTTATCTCTGGACAATTTCACCATGCGAACACGAGTCTGCATTACGATCGATACTGAATTCAGCATCGCCGGCGCGTTTTCGGATCGCATGAAACGACCAGTTGCCGAACCGCTAGTTTGGTGCGATGTCGATGGACGTTCGGAAGGTCTTGGCTTTATGCTGGAAACTTTCCGTCGCCACCATATCGAGGCCACATTTTTTGTCGAAACTTTACATCGACATTTTTTCAAGCACGATCCGATGGCCGCCATCGCGCAGCGCATCCATGAAGCCGGGCATGACGTTCAACTCCATTTGCATCCGTGCTGGGCCCAGTTCCAACACGAAGACTGGTGGGAACGGACCCGCGGCCACCGCGGCGCATTGGACAACTTCAAGGGCCGCAGTGTGGCCGATTCCATCAGCTTGCTTGAGCAAGGCATTGCCACCTTTCAGGAATGGGGTCTGCCACGGCCGCTTGTCTTCCGTAGTGGAAATCTGCAGCATGATGACAAGCTCTATCAGGCGCTGGCCCAAGTTGGCATTCCCTACAGCTCGAACGTGGCGATGGCCGTTTTCGATAGCGGCGACGCCGCCTACAAGCTCTACAGCGGCCGGCACGAGCGGCACGGCGTGCAGGAATTTCCTGTATTGACTTTTTCCGACTGGAAAATCGGCGGCAAGCGACATATCAAGTCGCTCACCATCGCCGGCTCCAGCTTTACGGAAACACGCAAGGTGTTGGAAAAAGCGAGGCAAGCCGGCATCCCCTTGGTGGTGATACTGACTCATCCGTTCGAATACATCCAGAGCCAGGACTTGGCATTTTCCCGGACGCGCCGACATAGCCTGACCCAGCGCCGACTGACCCAGCTGTGCGCATTTTTGGAGGACAATAACGACCGCTTCGAGGCATGCGGACTGGCTCGAGCCGCAGCGGCCCTGCCGGCGGGCGATTCGGCCAACACGCTGGTGCCGGGCGCCATTTGGGATGCGTTGCCACGCATGGCGTCGCAGGTCGCGTACGACCGCCTCGGCCGTTGGATGCTGGCACGCAAGTACGGCAATCGCAGGACACCGAGCTAGCAACACCCCGACACTTGGCATTTCTAAATGATGCGACGTGCCACTAATGGCACCGCAGGCCGGGCCTAACTAGATGGTCGAATACCGGCATGACCCGGCGACGGGCGAGTCGGCACTGATGGAGGTCAACGGCCGCTTCTGGGGCAGCCTGCCGCTGGCCTATCATGCGGGCGCAGAGTTTCCTTTCCTATGCTATCAGTTGCTCGGAAACAATGAAGCGGTCGCCAACACGACATACCGCAGCGGGATACGGTGCCGTTACATGGTTCCGGAAACCAGGCGCCTGGTGCGCATTTTGTTTGGTCAGCAGCAAATTGCCGACAAGACTCTGGTGTTCAGGCGTCTGCCGGAACTGCTTGGCTATTGCTTCGATTTCCTGCGCCTGGGTAGCAGCTATTACGTGTTCGAGCTGCGCGATGCGCATCCGTTTGTCAGTGACGTAACCCAGATGCTGGGCAAAGCGGTAAACACCATGGCGGCGCGCTTACAGCCCAGATAGTTCGCTTCCAGCTTTGCACGCGGCATTCACGCGATGACCGATCCTGCCAGGCCTGCCTCGGCCATGCCAGGTCGACTTCGCCGGTATCGGCGTTCGACTCGACTTTTGTCGTACCGGTAATGGAGTTGCGTATGAAGGATCGAGTTTGAATTTTCGCAAACTCTACAAAAACCTTGGAAAGCCAAGGCTTGCTGGCGCGGCTGGCGGGGATCGAACCCACGACCCTTGGCTTCGGAGGCCAATACTCTATCCACTGAGCTACAGCCGCATTGATGGGACGGAAAGTAACGCGAAGGATACAGTCTTTCGCTCCCCGCGTCCATGGCTGAGACTTGCCTAGGATGAATTTCGTTACACTAGAGCAGCTTTACGTCTATAATCGGCCGTTTGACGGCATTTGCAAAAAAGCATGTGAGCGCAAGCGCCGGGAGTGGCAGGTTTTTTTAATAGAATTAAGGAAATCATGAGCGACGCACACAACGAACATCAGTCCCTGATCAGAACCCCGAAGCAACTCGTTGCTGCCGTCACAGGCTTTTTCCTAGTCATTGTCATCGGCATTATCCTGCTCGTGGTTTTTGCAACGAACGACCGCCTGACTGGTGCCGGCACCGACAGCCAGAGCGCCGAAGCCGTCAATGCACGCCTGCGTCCGCTTGCCGAAGAAGGCTTCAACCTGGTCGACGCCAACGCACCGAAAGTCCTGCAAGCCGGAAACGCCGTGTATACCGCGGTCTGTGCCGCCTGCCACGACAGCGGCGCGGCCGGTGCGCCTAAGCTGGGCGATACCGCCGGCTGGGGCGCACGCCTGGCCCAGGGCTACGACACCCTGGTCAAGCACGCCATCGAAGGCATCCGCGCAATGCCGGCCAAGGGCGGCAACCCGGATCTCGACAATCTCGAAGTCGAACGCGCGGTGGTTTATCTGGCCAACAAGAGTGGCGCGTCGTTCAAGGAACCGGCTGCGCCAACACCTGCTGAAGCAAACGCTGCGACCGCGCCAGCAGCTGCCGCAGTGGCCATGCCCGCCACTGTGCAATCGGCTTCCGCGGCCCCGGCCGCTACGCCCCCGACTGTTGCTTCCGCCACCGACGCAGGCAAGAGTGTCTATAGCAGTGCGTGCATCGCTTGTCACGGTGCGGGCATTGCAGGTGCACCAAAGTTTGGAGATAAGGCCGCTTGGGCAACGCGTGTCAGCCAAGGCAACGCAACGCTATATGAACACGCGATCAAGGGATTCCAAGGCAAAACCGGCGTGATGCCACCAAAAGGTGGCGCAAGCGTGCCTGATGCCGATGTCAAGGCAGCCGTGGATTATATGGTGAGTTCCTTGAAATAAAACGCAATGCCCGTACAAGCCCGTCTTCGACGGGCTTTTTTTTGGGCGCTGACATCGTGTAAGAGATCTTGAACTGTCGAGCTGCTTTGCTGTCTGATGCTTACCTCAATAATGACGAGGTGCTGATGCACGCTGCAGGCTCTTGCACGAGGCCGTCAAGCTGAGAGTGATCGATAGCCGGCGCATCAATACGGCCGAGCGGAGATAACGCGCGGCGCTGGCGGAAATTCTGAACTGTCGAGCTGTTTTGCTGTCTGACCTGGACTCCATGTTCGACGCCCCTTGGTTACGGGCTGCTGAACCAGCCGTCATGCAAGCGAGGCCTTGGCAAATGACGCAGATCAACCCTTTTCATTCTGTAACTGTATGAGCAAGGCTTATGCAGCTCCCTCTTCACATCTACTTTCAGTTTCGTACACACTGCCAAAACTTGTTACTAACTTAGCAAAAATTAGCAAAAAAACTGTTGTTACCGAATAATATTTGTTAGATTCTGGGTAATCTTGCGTTGCGTTAGGCCAAAAATTTGAATAAATTTGGGCATAAATGGAGATTCCAGTGGGAATCTTTTTTTCTTTGCCGTAACCTTTGAAGTTGACGGGGCGTATTTTTCGCCCGGCATTCTTCAAGAGGTTCCAATCCATGAAGCATCCGATTCATTTTCTGACTACTCGCGCTACTTCCCTCCTCCTGATCGGTGCGGCCCTTGCCGCCTGCGGTGGAGCTGCCGAAGCGGCAACGACTACGGCAACTACCTCGACCACGACCGCCACTACCGGCGCAATTACCGACGTACGCTTCGAAAGCACCTCGGCAACTGCGCAAACCAACGTGCCAGTTACCTTTGGACAGGTCTTCGCTCCTGGCCATCTGCCAGCCGGCACCTCGCTGGTTGGCCGTCTCGACACCGGTGCGACTATTCCGCTGCAGCTCGACGTCAAGGCCACGCATCCTGACGGCTCCGTGCGCCACGCCATCATTTCGGCCGTGTTGCCATCGCTGGCTGCCAGCGAACGCCGTACCATGAGCATGAGCAAAACGACGGCAACGAGCGTGACTCCGGCAGCGGCGTCCACCCTGTTGAACGCTGGCTTCACCGCAACCTTTAACGCTACCATCGGCGGTGTCCGCTATTCCGCTTCTGCGCATGACCTGATCAAGAGTGGCAAGGCCACTGTCTGGCTGGCTGGCGCCAACGCCAACGAATGGCACGTGTCGGCACCACTGACCAACAGTAGCGGTGCCGAGCATCCGCACCTGGCAGCGCGCTTCGCGATTCGCTGGTACGACGACGCCAAAAAGGCCCGTGTGGACGTGGCCGTCGAGAATAACTGGGCCTATGAAGCAGCTCCGCGCAACTTCACCTATGACGCCGACCTGATTGTTGGCGGCAAGAGTGTGTATGCCAAAGCCGGCATGAACCACCTGCACCATGCACGCTGGCGCAAGCTCGCCTGGTGGGGCGGCAGCAGCCCGGAAGTCAATGTCAAACTCAACAGCGCGTATCTGATCGCTACCCATGCCGTGCCAAATTATGACCAGAGCGTGGTCGTGGCTGAAACCACCCTGGCCGGTTACAAGAATGAGTGGACTGGTGCCAAGACCGAACCGATGGGCGTTGGCATGGCTCTCCCGGCCATGCCGACCACCGGCGGCCGCCGCGACATCGGCCTGCTTCCGGGCTGGACTGCCAGCTACGTGCTGAGCATGGACAAACGCGCCCGCGACGTCACCTTGGGCACCGCTGACCTGTCGGGCAGCTGGTCGTCGCACTACCGTGACAAGAACACCGGCCACCCGGTCAGCCTGGTGGACTATCCATACATGACCATCCAGGGCCTTACCAACGACACCTTCAACAAGGCTACCGGCCGTTATGAAGCGTTCCCGGTCTGTGCAGGAGCCGATCTGTGCAAGTCGCCGAACTACCACGATACCTCGCACCAGCCGAACTTGGCCTATGTGCCCTATCTGGTGACGGGTGACTACTACTACTTGGAAGAGATGCAGTTCTGGGGCATGTGGAGCGCGTTCATGTCCAATCCGTACTATCGCGGATTTGGCAAAGGTCTCGTGAAATCGGACCAGATCCGCGGCCAGGCATGGACGCTGCGTACGCTTGCCGAAACTGCCTACATTACTCCGGACAAGCACCCGCTGAAATCCCACTTTGCTGGTTTCGTCGATGCCAACCTGGACTGGTACAACACCAACTATGCCGCCGGTGCTGCGACCAGCAATACGCTGGGCATCCTCACCAATGGTTATGCGATGGCGTATAACAGCGGTACCGGTGTGGCTCCTTGGCAAGACGACTTCTTCACCGCGGCCGTTGGCCATGCAGCCGAGCTGGGTTTCAGCAAGGCTGAGACCGTGCTGAAGTTCAAAGCCAAATTCCCGATTGAACGCATGGTCGGTACTGGAGGCTGCTGGATCGGTGCATCGGCTTACACAATGAAGGTCCGCGACAGCTCGACGGCACCGTTCTACACGACGATTGCCAAGGTGTACCAGTCGACCGATACGAAGTTCACCAGCACGGTCTGTGGCAGTGCCGAAATGGCTACTTCGCTCGGCCTTAAAATCGGCGAAATGGTAGGTTATTCGAGCGAAGTGTTCGGTTATCCTGCGAACATGCAACCGGCCATGGCCTATGCGGCCACTGCTGGCGGCACCCAAGGTGCCGCTGCATGGAGTAAGTTCATGTCGCGTACCGTCAAGCCGAACTACTCGCTGTCGCCGCAATTCGCTATTTTGCCGCGTGGAACCACCACATCGGGCACCACCACGGAAGTGGCACCAGCACCAGCACCAGCACCGGCTCCGGCTCCGGCCCCAGGGACGACGACGCCTACGACGGTGACTTACACCGCCTGCGCTGTCGAAGGGCAAATGTGTTCGTTCACCGGCACGCGCACGGTTCGCTACAGCAGCGCCACCAAAGGCTACGTCAGCAAGCTCCTGACTGGCCCGGTCCTTTGCTCGTCCTCCGTCTTCGGAGATCCTGCACCCGGTTACGCCAAGACTTGCAGCTACTCCAGCACGTCCACGACGTCCACGACGTCGACGGCATCGACGACGACCGCAGTGGCTCCGACGACCACGACCACGACGACGACGACGACCACGCAACCGGCGACGGAGACCTATACCGCCTGCGCAACCGAAGGGCAAATGTGTTCGTTCACTGGCACTCGCAAGGTCCGCTACAGCACTGCCACCAAGGGTTACACCAGTAAAGTCTTGACTGGACCGGTCCTTTGCTCGGCCAAGACTTTTGGTGATTTTGCTCCAGGCTATGCCAAGACTTGCAGCTACTCCAGTATCGTGCAGTAACGAAGCAATTAGTTAGCGCACTTTACAGTGCGCTATGAGAAACGGTCGCGATGAAAATCGCGACCGTTTTTTTTTGCTCGGCAGGGGCCGTGTTGGCAAGTAACCATCTCTCAATTTTGCAAGTGACTGAGCAATCTTTAGTTGCATCAAGTATTTTCTCTGCACATGCCAGCCCGGGAGCCGCAGCACAATATGTTCATGATGACGCAAGATCGCGCCCGATAGACGACGATGTATGAGTGCCAAAGTCGAAACAATTCTTGTCAGAATTTCTGACTGTTACAATTGGTTACGTGATTTTACAGACGGCATCGTATATTCTTGTCGGAAATGTGTCGCAGGAAATTTCCTTAAGACACATATCTTGTTACTCTGACCTGAGGTACATTGATGCATAAGCTTTTTGTTTCTACTCTGCGTACCAGCGCAATCTTGGCCGGCATGGTCGCTGCTCTGCCGGCATCGGCCGCTACCCTGAGCGTCGGCGCAGGCAAGACCTACGCATCGCCATGCAAGGCATTCGCAGTCGCCAAGACTGGCGACCTGATCGAAATCCAGGGCAATCAGACCTATGCCGGTGATGTATGCGGTATTTACGCCAGCAATCTCACGATTCGTGGCGTTAACGGTCGTCCAAAAATTGACGCGGCGGGCAAGAACGCCATGGGTAAAGGTACTTGGGTCGTTATCGGCAGCAATATCGTGGTTGAAAACGTCGAGATGCTTGGCGCAAAGGTTGCCGACGGAAACGGTGCTGCGCTCCGTCTCGAGGGAACGAATTTCACCCTGCGCAAGGCCTTCCTGCATGACAACGAGAACGGCATCCTGAGCGGTGTGAACACGGCCAGCAATATCGTGATCGAAAACAGTGAGTTCGGTCATAACGGCAACGGCACTGGGCAGACCCACAACCTGTACATCGGCAACGCCGGCAGCCTGACCTTCCGCTACAACTTCTCGCACGATGCCGTTGTCGGCCACAACCTGAAGTCGCGCGCACGCGTCAACATGATCGCGTTCAATCGTTTCTCGACGACTGCGCCAGGCCAGACGGGCAGCACCGCGACCGGTAAGCCAAGCTATGAAATCGATCTGCCGAATGCCGGCACGTCTTACATCATCGGCAACGTGATCCACCAGCCTGCACTGCATGACAACCCGAATCTGGTCGCTTACGGTATGGAAGGCGCAAGCAATCCCGGCAAGGACCTGTACATCGTGAACAATACTTTCCTCAACGATGACAGCTCGCGCGGCAACTTCGTCGTCGTCGGCAGTGGCGTTACCACCCCTATCCTTCTGCAGAACAATATCTTTGCAGGCGTGGGTACCGTGACCAACCAGAGCAGCGCCGTGCAGAAGACTAACTATCGCGCCCTGTCGCCGGGATTCGTCAGCCGTGCCGGTTTCGACCTGCGTCCGACCGCGAACGCACTGGTGATCGATGCCGCTTCCGTGCCGGGCACCTCGGCAACAGGCGTGTCGCTGGCGCCGACTGCCCAGTACAAACATGTTGCCCTGGGCGAATCCCGACCAGTGTCGGGCAAGCTCGACATCGGCGCCTATGAAGCAGCCAGCTCGACGACGGAACCTGCGCCTGCACCTGCGCCTGCGCCTGCCCCGACGCCGACGCCGACCACGGAAACCTATACCGCCTGCGCAACCGAAGGACAAATGTGTGTCTTCATCGGCACACGCAAGGTCCGCTACAGCAGCGCCACCAAAGGCTACGTCAGCAAGGTCCTGACTGGTCCGGTACTTTGCTCGTCTTCCGTTTTCGGCGATCCTGCGCCGGGCTACGCCAAGACCTGCAGCTATTCCAGCATCGTGCAGTAAAAAAGCATATGGACGGCGCCACTGTATGGCGCTCCATGAAAAACGGCCGCGATCTCATCGCGGCCGTTTTTTTCGCTCTCGCTAAATATGTGCTGCCATTATTGGACTGCATCGGCAGCGCGTGGCTGCCTCTGCAACCAGCGTCTGGCCAGGCCCACGAGCCCCTCTTCGCGCAATACTGATAACGGATGCAGCAAACGAGCGCGGACGAGTTCAGAAAAACCGCTCATTTCGGCCTCGAACTCAATTTGATGAACACTCCCTCCGTCCAGGAACCGTGGCAGGTAATAGTAGCTGTCGCGTTCACCTACCTCCATCAAGCCAGTGGCGCAGGTCGTCGCCGACTTCATGCCATTCTGGTGCAGCACGCGGGCTGCAGCCTCGTCGTGCGCACCGCTCGGATAGCAATAGTGGCGCGGACGCGGCAGCCCGAGTGCAGCAATCTCATCTGAGCAACGGCGGAGGTCTTCGGCAAAGCGATCCGGCGCACCTGCCGGATAGCTATGCACATGTCCGTGTGCTTCGATTGCGCAGGTGAGACTGGCCGTCTGGATCTCTTCCCTCGATGCATACTCAAAGCGTCGGCTTGCCAGGTCGAGCTGAGACGGCGAAATGCCCAGGCAGAGCGCGAAGCTTTCAAGTGCATCGCATACTTCTGCGCGACTATGCTTTGTTTTGACGAATGCTATTGCGCGCGTGATGAGTTGCTTGCGCTCATGGACGTTACTGAGGTCATACTTGCCGTCGAGATCAGGACAGAGGCCATTGACGACGGCAGTGTCCTGTCGCGTCTTCCACAGGATGTAGTGGACGCTCACCGTGGGAACTGGCCAGCCTTCGAGAAAGTGCTTGGTACACAGATACAGAGTCGATGGGATCTGGCGTTCGGCCAAGACTGGCAACAGGCATGCCGCCGTCGTGTGCCAGCCGTCGTCAAAGGTGATGACGACCCGCGGCTGGTCGGCCGGCTGGCCCTTATCGATGTCGGTCGCTTCGTCGAGGCTGATGAAGCGAAAACCCGCCGCCTGCATCCAGTCAAGGCGTTCGCGAAAATGCGCTTGCGACGTGAACAACTTGGAATTGTATTGAGATTCGTCACCAACACAGCCGCCGTGGTAGCAGAGCACCCGAACATGATCGTTGCTGACATACCGTGACAATGCAAACAGCCCCAGAGATCGCGCGGCGAACAGAAGAGAAATTTTTAATCGCATATAGAAGTTGCCGCTGACAAGAAGGCAATGCAGGAGAGCAACCATCTATGGTTGCGACACTGCATTGTAAGTTCTCCTCCGTCAATACATGCGACAAATCTTCTACTTGATGGGAATGACACTCAAATCTGATACTTTTAAACAACTGAACGTTGCAGTGGCAAGGTCGGCAGTTCACAGTTGGACAGCGCAATGCGCCGTCCAACCGATTCAGGTCCTTACCAGATGATCACGCGGTCCTTCGGCGCCAGGTACATCTTGTCGCCTTCCTTCACGCCGAAGGCTTCGTAGAAGCCCGGCTGGTTCTTCAGCGTGCCGTTGGCGCGGAACTGCGCCGGCGAGTGCGGATCGGTCTTCACCTGATTGATCTGGGCCGGCTCGCGCATCTTCGCGCGCCACACCTGGCCCCAGCCCATGTAGAAGCGCTGGTCGCCGGTGAGGCCGTTGATGACGGGCGCCTTCTTGCCCTTCAGCGACAGCTTGTAGGCCTTGTAGGCGATCGCCAAGCCCGAGTTGTCGCCGATGTTCTCGCCGAGGGTCAGTTCGCCGTTCACGTTATAGCCCGGCAGCGGGCTGTAGCCGGCGTACTGCTGGATCAGGACCTTGGTCTTCTCGGCGAAGCGCTTGCCGTCTTCCTCGGTCCACCAGTTGCGCATATTGCCGTCGCCGTCATACTGCGAACCCTGGTCGTCGAAGCCGTGGCTGATTTCGTGGCCGATCACGGCGCCGATGCCGCCGTAGTTCACCGCGTCGTCGGCCTTCGCATCGAAGAACGGCGGCTGCAGGATCGCGGCCGGGAACACGATCTCGTTCAGTTCCGGGTTGTAGTAGGCGTTGACGGTCTGCGGCGTCATGCCCCATTCGTCGCGGTCGATCGGTTTGCCCAGCTTGTTCAGCTCGCGGTTGTATTCCACTTCGCGCGAACGCATCACGTTGCCGACCAGGTCATCACGCTTGACGCTCAGCGACGAGTAATCCTTCCACTTGTTCGGGTAGCCGATCTTCGGGGTGAACTTGGCCAGCTTGGCCTGGGCTTCCTTCTTGGTGGCGGGGCTCATCCAGTCCAGGGTATCGATCGAGGTGCGGTAAGCTTCCATCAGGTTCTTCACCAGGACTTCCATGCGCGCCTTGCGCTCGGCCGGGAAGTGCTGCTTCACGTACAGCTTGCCCACCGCGTCGCCCAGCGAACCCTCGATGGTCGACACGCCGCGCTTCCAGCGCGGTTCCAGCTTCGGCGCGCCCGACAGCGTGGTGCCGTGGAAGGCAAAGCGCTGGTCGACGAAGGCCTTCGACAGGTAGTTGGCGTAGCCGTTCACGGTGTGCAGCTGCAGGTAGAGCTTCCAGGTTTCGAGCGGCACGCGGTTCACGATCTCGGCCATGCCCTTCAGGTAGCTCGGCTGGCTGACGATGACGTAGTCGGTCTTGCCCTTGATGCCGGATTCCGCCAGCCAGGCGTCCCAGGCATAGCCCGGCGCCAGTTCGGCCAGCTTGGCCAGTTCCACCTTGTTGTAGGTCTTGATCGGATCGCGGTTCTCGACCTTGGTCCACTGGACGCGCGCCAGTTCGGTCTCGAGGTCGACCACGGCCTTCGCATTCGCAGCGGCGTTGGTGTCGCCCGACAGCGCCAGCATCTTCTCGACGTGCTGCTGGTACTTGGCGCGGGTGTCGGCCAGCTTGGCGTCGTCCGCCTTCAGGTAGTAATCGCGGTCCGGCATGCCCAGGCCACCCTGGTACAGGTCGGCCACGTACTTGGTCGAGTCCTTGGCGTCCTGGTGGATGTAGAAGCCGAAGGGCACGGTGACGCCGACGCGGCCCAGGCGCGCGAAGGTGGCCGGCAGTTCAGCCTTGTCCCTGAGGGCGGCGATCTTGGCCAGCTCGCCCTTCAACGGGGTGATGCCCAGCTGTTCCAGGCGCGCTTCGTCCATGTAGCTGGCGAAGAAGTCGCCGATCAGCTGCTCTTCCGAGCCTGCGCGGGCGTTCCTGGTTGCGGCCGACTTCTCGATGATCGCGCGCAGCTGCGGCTGGGTGTCGTCGTGCAGCTTGTGGAAGGCGCCCCAGCTCGACTTGTCGGATGGGATCTCGACGGTCTTGAGCCACTTGCCGTTCAGGTGCTGGAAGAAGTCGTCCTGCGCGCGCACGGACGGCTCGACGTAGTCGAGCGCGATGCCGGCGGACAGCTTCGGTGCGGCCTTGCCGCCGGTGGTGGTCTTCGCGGATTCCGCCTGGGCCATCGAGGCCACCAGGACGAGCGCCGCGGCGCTCAGGATATGTCGTTTCATTGCTTCTCTCCGTGGGTTTCTTGTTGTCGTTATGTGAAACGGGCCGGAAGCTTGCGCCGCCGGCCCGTTTGGGCTTGCTACCTGATTACCAGATGATCACGCGGTCCTGCGGCGCCAGGTACATCTTGTCGCCCGGTTTCACGTTGAAGGCCTCGTAGAACTCCGGCATGTTCATCACGGTGCCGTTGGCGCGGAACTGGCCCGGCGAATGCGGGTCGGTCTTCACCTGGTTGATCTGCTGCGCTTCGCGCATCTTCGAACGCCACACCTGGCCGAAGCCCATGAAGAAGCGCTGGTCGCCGGTCAGGCCATCGATGACCGGGGCCGGCTTGCCGTTCAGCGACAGCTTGTAGGCTTTATAGGCGATCGACAGGCCGGCGTTGTCGCCGATGTTCTCGCCCAGGGTCAGTTCGCCGTTCACGTTATAGCCAGGCAGCGGCGAGAAGCCGTCGAACTGCTTGACCAGCTTGTCGGTGCGGGCCTTGAAGGCGGTGCGGTCCTGCTCGGTCCACCAGTTGCGCAGGTTGCCGTCGCCGTCCGACTGGCTGCCCTTGTCATCGAAGCCGTGGCCGATCTCGTGGCCGATCACGGCGCCGATGCCGCCGTAGTTCACGGCGTCGTCGGCACGCATGTCGAAGAACGGCGGCTGCAGGATCGCGGCCGGGAACACGATCTCGTTGGTCGTGCTGCGGTAGTAGGCGTTGACCGTCTGCGGCGTCATGCCCCATTCGCTGCGGTCGACCGGCTTGCCCAGCTTGTTCAGCTGGTAGTTGTACCTGAAGTTGGCGGTACGCATCGCGTTGCCGATCAGGTCGTCACGCTTGATGCTCAGCTTCGAGTAGTCGCGCCATTTGTCCGGATAGCCGATCTTCGGGGTGAACTTGGCCAGCTTGGCGCGGGCTTCCTTCTTGGTGTCCGGGCTCATCCACTCCAGGTTGTCGATCGACTGGCCGTAGGCGATGATCAGGTTCTTCACCAGCTCTTCCATGCGTGCCTTGCGCTCGGCCGGGAAGTGCTGCTTCACGTACAGCTTGCCGACCGCTTCGCCCAGCGCGCCCTCGACCGCGCCGACGCCGCGCTTCCACAGCGGGGCCTGTTCGCTCACGCCGCTCAGCGCGGTGCCGTAGAACGAGAAGCTCTGTTCGACGAAGGCTTTCGACAGCAGCGGCGAGTATTCACGCAGCAGCTGCCATTCGAAGTAGGACTTCAGGGTCGACAGATCGGTCTTGGCCAGCACCTCGTTCAGGCCCTTGAAGTAGCTCGGCTGGTTGACGATGATGGTATCGACCTTGTTGCCGATGCCGGCCGCGCCGAGCGCCGCCTTCCAGTCGTAGCCTGGGGCCAGCTTGCCCAGCTCGGCCACGCTCATCTTGTTGTAGCGCTTGACCGGGTCGCGGTTCTCGACGCGGGTCCACTGCACCTTGGCCAGCTCGGTCTCGAAATCGACGATGGCCTTGGCCTGGGCCGCGGCATTCTTCTCGCCGGCGAGAAGCAGGGTCTTCTCGACGTGCGCCAGGTACTTGGTACGCACTTCGGCCAGCTTGGCGTCGTCCTGCTTCAGGTAGTAGTCGCGGTCCGGCATGCCCAGGCCGCTCTGCGAGATGTACACGACGTGCTCGGTCGAGTTGCGCATGTCCTGGCTGACGTAGATGCCGTACGGGGTCGACACGCCGATCTTCGACAGGTGGGCGGCCAGGGCCGGCAGGCCTTTCTTGTCCTTCAGCGCGCGGATCTTCTGCAGCTCCGGGTTCAGCGGCTTGACGCCCAGGGCTTCGCGGCGCGCTTCATCCATGTAGCTGGCGTACAGGTCGCCGATCTTCTGGGTTTCGGACCCAGGCTTGGCCGACTTGTCGGCCTGCGCTGCTTCGATGATGGCCTTGATCTGCGGCGTGGTGTCGTCGCGCAGCTTCATGAAGGTGCCCCAGCTGGCCTTGTCGCTCGGGATCTCGGTCTCTTTCAGCCACTTGCCGTTCAGGTGGGTGAAGAAGTCGTCCTGCGGGCGCACGCTGGTGTCGATATATTGGGTGTCGATGCCCGAGATCGGTGCGGCGACCGGCTTGGCGCTTGCAGCCGCCGCAGTGGCCGAATTGTCCGCCGCGTTGGCAAAGGCTGCCGCCAGGGTCAGCGTCAGGGTGCTCAGAAGGATTCGCTTCACGGAATAGTCCTCGATTGCTTGGAATACTGGGTTGGGAAATAGCGGCCGGCTTGTGGCCGGTCTCATCGTTGTGCGCCGTCAGTGTTCAACTGTCGGCCGTCTCAGCCACCGTCCTCGACGGTACAGGCTTCAGGCATTCTAGCGGGTGGGCAAGGGGCGGCAACCGCCTGTGGGGCTTTTTTACTTTTCGATACATGCAGATAGGGTGATATCGCATATGCATGTGTTGGTACGTCACAACAAGATGAGCTGCGTCCGGACATAAAAAAGCCCGCGGAGGGGGCCGCGGGCAAAGACCACTTCAAAAGTGGAGAGAGAGAAAAACTGAGATTGACTATAAGGTCGGCACCCCCCGTCCGATTCGACTCTTACAATTGCTTACCAAGCCGAGCAATCCGTAACAAATGAGGTCTGCTTCAAAGCAGCCGCGGGCGTTCGGGTTTATACTGGCCTCGCGCTAACTCATGTGCCAATACAGGTGTAACATCAGCCGCAGGCGCCGCGGCGCGCCATCGCAGCGAGCAGCGCTCATACCGGGTGAACCATGGGCTCCACTTTCAAGAATTCCTGTCTCCTCGGCCTGGGCGCCATCGCCGGGGTCGCCGTCACCATGCAGTTTTCCGCCCTGGCCTACAAGCCGGTCGACGCGGGCATGCCCCTGGCCGAGCTGCGCCAGCTGGCCGACGTCTACGGCGTCATCAAGTCCGCCTACGTCGAGCCGGTCGAGGACAAGGCCCTGCTGTCGGAAGCGATTTCCGGCATGGTCGCCTCGCTCGATCCGCACTCGGCCTACCTCGACCCGCGCGCCTACCGCGAACTGCGCGAAGGCACCGAAGGCCGTTTCGTCGGCCTGGGCATCGAGATTTCCGAGAGCGAGGACGGCTTCGTCGAAATCGTCGCCCCGATCGAGGATTCGCCGGCCTGGCATGCCGGCATCAAGGAGGGCGACCTGATCACCCAGATCGACGGCCATCCGGTGCAGGGGCTGCCGATCGACGAAGCGATCAAGCGCATGCGCGGCGAGCCGGGCACCCGGGTCACCCTGACCATCGCGCGCAAGGACAGCCCTGCCCCGCTGCGCTTCACGATCGCGCGCAGCGAAATCGTCCAGAAGAGCGTCAAGGCAAAGATAGTGGAGCCGGGCTACGCCTGGCTGCGCATCTCGCAGTTCCAGGAGCCGACCGTGGACGACATGGCGGCCAAGCTGCAGGCGCTGTACCGCGCCAATCCCGACATGAAAGGCTTGGTGCTCGACCTGCGCAACGACCCGGGCGGCCTGCTGCAGGGCGCGATCGGGGTTGCCGCCGCCTTCCTGCCCAAGGATGCCGAGATCGTCTCCACCAACGGTCAACTGGCCGATTCGCGCCAGCGTTTCTACGGCCGCCCCGAGTTCTACATGCTGCGCAGCGGCGCCGACCCCCTGTCGACCCTGCCGCCGGCCTTCAAGAAGTTGCCGATGGTGGTGCTGGTGAACACCGGCTCGGCCTCGGCCTCCGAGATCGTGGCCGGCGCGCTGCAGGACTACAAGCGCGCCACCATCCTGGGCAGCCAGACCTTCGGCAAGGGTTCGGTGCAGACCATCCGCCCGATTGGACGCGACGCCGCCGTCAAGCTGACCACGGCGCGCTACTACACCCCGGCCGGGCGCTCGATCCAGGCGCGCGGCATCGTGCCCGACCTACCGGTCGACGAAACCCTTGATGGCGACGGCCTGAACGCGCTGCGCATGCGCGAGGCCGACCTCGAACGCCACCTGTCGAACGACCGCGACAAGGAAGAAGCCACGCGCGCCGAGGACATCGAGGAGCAGATGCGCCTGCTGGCCGAGGCGCGCGAGCGCAAGCCGGTCGACTACGGCAGCGCCGACGACTTCCAGCTGGCCCAGGCCCTGCGCCACCTGAAGGGCGAAAAGGTGCAGCTGTCGCGGCGCGCGGGGGGCGCCACCCTGGCGCAGCACGCGCGCTGAAGGCTAGGTTTTCCCCTCTAAACTGCCGGTTTCGACAATTCCCAGGTCAGAAGCGAGGGTGTAGAATCGTCGCATCTTGGGGGCAACTCCCGTTATTTTCTTTGAAAGTCGCTATATGAAACCTGTCGTGATCAGCGGCACCGGCCTGTTTACGCCGCCCTATTCCATCTCCAACGATGAGCTGGTGACGGCCTACAACGCCTACGTCGAGCTGTATAACCAGGAACACGCCGCCGCCATTGCCGCCGGCGAGACCACTGCGCTGGAAGCCTCGAGCAGCGCCTTCATCGAGAAAGCCTCCGGCATCAAGTCGCGCTACGTGATGGAGAAGGAAGGCATCCTCGACCCGGCCCACATGACCGCCCGCATCCCGGAACGCGCCGACGAACAGGTGTCGCTGCAGGCCGAGATGTGCGTGGCCGCCGCGCGCGAAGCGCTGGACCGGGCCGGCAAGCAGCCGTCCGACATCGACATGGTGCTGGTGGCCTGCTCGAACATGCAGCGTCCCTACCCGGCCATGGCGGTCGAGGTGCAGGAAGCGCTGGGCATCGAGGGCTTCGGCTTCGACATGAACGTGGCCTGCTCCTCGGCCACCTTCGGCATCCAGACCGCCGTCGACGCGGTGCGCAGCGGCCGTGCGCGCGCCGTCCTGATGCTGAATCCGGAAATCACCAGCGGCCACCTGAACTTCCGCGACCGCGACAGCCACTTCATCTTCGGCGACGCCTGCACCGCGGTGATCGTCGAAGCGGCGGATACCGCGACCAGCCGCCACCAGTGGGAAATCCTGGACAGCAAGCTGAAGACCAAGTTCTCGAACAACATCCGCAACAACTTCGGCTTCATGAACCGCTTCGACGAAGCCGGCATCGGCGCACCGGACAAGCTGTTCCGCCAGCAGGGCCGCAAGGTGTTCAAGGAAGTATGCCCAATGGCGGCCGAGACGATCGCCGACACCGTCAGGAACGCCGGCCTCGAGATCAAGGACGTGTCGCGCTACTGGCTGCACCAGGCCAACCTGAACATGAACCTGCTGATCACCCGCACCCTGCTGGGCCGCGATGCGGAGCCGAACGAGGCGCCGGTGATCCTCGACACCTATGCCAACACCTCGTCGGCCGGGTCGATCATTGCGTTCCACAAATACCAGGATGACCTGCCGAGCGGAGCGAATGGCGTGATTTGCTCGTTCGGAGCGGGGTATTCGATTGGTTGCGTGGTCGTGCGCAAGAAGTAAGCAGCTCACGACAACGCCGGGCCTTGCCCGGCGTTTTCAGTGCGTCCCTGCTAGGCGGCCGCTGCCATTGCCGGCACCGCATCCGCGAGTTGCGGCGCCAGGCTTGTACCCCGGCGCCCGCCGGCAGCAGCCTGGCCGGTACCGAGCAGCTCAAGAAGGGTCGGATACACATCCAGGATCGAGGCTTCGGCGGCATGGTGGCGCCCCTGGCCGCCAGCGATCCACAGTGCACCTTGTGGATGGTGACAGCCGCTCTTGAGAGCATCGATCACGTACAGCATGTCGCCAAATTTCACCTGCTTGCCGGTGCGGCGGTGGAATACAGGCGTGTCGGCCGACACCGTGCCGTGCAAGCCACATCCCAAATAAAGGCCGCCATCAGCCGTGTCGTCGAAATCGATCACGCGCTGGCCGCTCTCCAGGGTGAAAGCAGCCAACTGCTCGCGTGCGTTCTGCTTCTGCTCCGGGGACGCAAACAGGACCAGGTATTGGTTGGTCATGGTCGGACTGAGCTCGGTATATGCGATATCCCACTGGCGCATGAAACGTTCGGCATCATGGAAGCGATAGAACTTCTGGCCGCCTTTTGCTTCATGCTTCAGGAAAGGCTGCTGGCTCAGCGCCGTCATGAAAACCAGGCGTGCTCCCGTTTTATTGGCCAGATCAAGGAAGTCGCCGACCAGGCGATCCATCGACTCGTATCCAAAACGCACTGCGTCGCCGTACACAGCCATTTCGTCCGCCCCCGGCTTGACCTCAAAGGCGTCCGGGTCATGGTGACGCCAGTAGGCATGCTGGAGGTGGGCGGTACTGTTGATGAAGAAGGTCGCCAACGCGGGACGGTTGCGGCGGTAGTACCAGCGGAACACATCGAACTGCATGAGATCGAGCAGTGCGGCACGGCGGTAGGACAAGCGCCGGTCGCTGGTGCGTTCCTTGAGCAATTGGCCAGCGAGACGCGCAATTGTTGACAAGCGCAGGCCGCGCGACAGCATGAAACTGAGGAAGGCCGCGTAGTCGCCGAAACCCAGCCGGTTGTTCGTATTCGAATATTCGCGTACGTTACGACTGATGAAACCGTTGTAGATTTCCAGCTCTGGTGGATAGGCATCGCCATTTTCCGACCAGGGATCACCCACGAACAGCGAACCATCTTCGGCAAACCCGCGCACGTTCATGCCCGCAAAGCACATGACCTTGCGGCCTTCCTTCATCAAGGTCCGGTATATATCCTCATGATCGGCACGTGCGCCCTCGGTCAGGTGAAACACGCCATGCTGGTCGTATGCCAGGCCCGTATGGGTCGAATACCATTGGATCCAGGGTTCGAGCTGACCTGGATCCTTGACATCGGCGTTCGTGATGAACACGTCGCTCTGGCCTTGCAAACGCGTGAAATTCGGCAGCCGGCCTTCTGCCATCCAGCGTTCGAGGAGTGACGGACACAGCTCATTAAACTCCATCACGATAATCGGACGAGTCTGTTGGGCCGACGAAAACTGGGTAGGGTGGGCGGGGCTGATGATCGCCTCCATTGTCTGTTAAGTAGGAGCCGGACTTTTTCCGGCGCCGTGGTATGACTGCTGAAGCGTATCATAGTAAGTTTGTAAAATCTACAAATATAGTTGCAATTACAGCATTGAAATTCATGTGACGCCGCGTATTGACAACACGCCCATTACAATCCCGCAGCCAGCTCCGCCCCCTCCCGAATCGCCCGCTTCGCATCCAGCTCCGCCGCCAGCGCCGCTCCGCCGATCTTGTGGAAGCGCGGCCCGCCCGATGTCCCTTCCGCCGGCATCAGCTCCGCCAGGCTCTCCTGCCCCGCGCAGATCACCACGTTGTCCACTTCCAGCAGGCGCGCTTCACCGCCGACCGTGATGTGCAGGCCGGCGTCGTCGATACGCTCGTACTGCACCCCCGCCAGCATCTGCACGCCGTTGCGCACCAAGGTTGCGCGGTGCACCCAGCCCGACGTCTTGCCCAGCCCTGCGCCGGGACGGGTGGTCTTGCGCTGCAGGAGCCAGACCTGGCGCGGCGGATGCGGCTTGACCGGCGGCGCCAGCCCGCCCGGCGTGCCCAATGACGGATCGACGCCCCACTCGCCCATCCAGTGCGCGGTCGGCACCGGCAGCGGCACGTCGGGATCGTGCACCAGGAATTCCCCCATGTCGAAACCGATGCCGCCTGCTCCGATGATGGCCACGCGCCGTCCCACCGGCTTCCCTTCGCGCAGCACGTCGAGGTAGCTCAGCACCTTCGGGTGCTCGATGCCCGCGATCTTCGGCTTGCGCGTGGTGATGCCGGTGGCGACGATGACGTCGTCGTAGCCCTCGGCCAGCAGCTCCTCGCGGCTGACGCGCCGGCCCAGGTGCAGCTCGACGCCGGTCAGTTCGATCTTGCGCCCGAAGTAGCGGATGGTCTCGGCGAATTCCTCCTTGCCCGGCACGCGCATGGCGACATTGAACTGGCCGCCGATGCGGTCCAGGGCGTCGAACAGCGTCACCCGGTGCCCGCGCTCGGCCGCCACGGTGGCCGCGGACAGGCCGGCCGGACCGGCGCCGACCACGGCGACGCGGCGCGCCTTGACCGTCTTGCGGAACACCAGTTCGGTTTCGTGGCAGGCGCGCGGATTCACCAGGCAGCTGGCGCGCTTGTTCGAGAAGGTATGGTCGAGGCAGGCCTGGTTGCAGGCGATGCAGGTGTTGATCTCGTCCGTGCGGCCAGCGGCCGCCTTGGCGACCCAGTCCGGATCGGCCAGGAAGGGCCGCGCCATCGATACCATGTCGGCGCTGCCCTGCGCCAGCAACGCTTCCGCGTCATCCGGCATGTTGATGCGGTTCGACGCCACCACGGGAATGCTCACCTCGCCGCGCAGGCGTCCTGCGATCTGGGCGAAGGCCGCGCGCGGCACCGAGGTGACGATGGTCGGCACGCGCGCCTCGTGCCAGCCGTAGCCGGTGTTCAGGATCGTCACGCCGGCCGCCTCCAGGGCCCGGGCCACCGCCACCACTTCGTCCCAGGTGTTGCCGCCTTCGACCAGGTCGAGCACCGAGTGGCGGTACATCAGGATGAAGTCGGGGCCGACCGCGGCGCGGATGCGGCGCACCACCTCGACGGCCAGGCGCATGCGGTTCCCGATGCTGCCACCCCATTCGTCCGTGCGCTTGTTGGTGCGCGCGCACAGGAACTGGTTCAGCAAATAGCCTTCGCTGCCCATCACCTCGACGCCGTCATAGCCGGCCATCTTCGCCAGCCTGGCGCAGCGGGCGTAGGCCGCGATGGTGGCCTCGATGCCGGCGGCGTCGAGCGCTTTCGGCTTGAACTTCGAGATCGGCGACTTCAGGCTGGAGGCCGACACCACGAAGGGCTGGTAGCCGTAGCGGCCGGCGTGCAGGATCTGCAGCACGATCTTGCCGCCCTCCTCGTGCACGGCCCGCGTGACGCGCCGGTGGTTGGGCACGTCGCCGAGGAAGTTCAGGGTGCCGCCGAAAGGCAGCAGCCAGCCCTGGCGGTTCGGCGAGATGCCGCCGGTGACGATCAGGCCGGCGCCGCCGCGCGCGCGTTCGCGGTAGAACGCGGCCAGCTTGCCGTAGTTGTAGAAACGGTCTTCGAGCCCGGTGTGCATCGAGCCCATGATCACGCGGTTCTTCAGGCTCGTGAAACCGAGGTCGAGGGGCGCGAGGAGGTGGGGATAAAGTGAATGCGTCATCACGGCATTACACCGTGATTTCGTGGAGGCGTGTTTCTAAACGCTTCAGGCCAGGTGGCTTTCGCGATCGCGCAGCTCGGCGAAACTTTCGATGCTGCCGATATTGATGACGACCGGATTCAGGCTCGCGTTCGGCGACATCGAGCGCCAGGCGAACTGCCATTCCTTTTCCCGGGACAGTCCCAGGCTCTTCGAAAACGCGGCGCCCAGCGGCGAGCGCACGCCGTATTCGACCTGGCCGTCGATGCCGGCCCAGTTGGGCAGGGTACGCTGCACCGCACGGTGCAGGCGTTCGCCGAATTCTTCGGTGTTGTGGATCACCAGGCAGCGGTCGGCGGGGCTGAACACGTCGAACAGCTGCTTGTCCCAGGCCGTCGAAAACGACAGGGCCAGGAAGCCGCCGTCGGGCAGGAGGCGGAACTGGCCGCGCAGCGCGGCTTCGAGCTCGTCTTGCGGCGCATAACGGTACAGGGTCGGGGGGCGTTGGTAGTCGTGCATGCTTTACTCGATTATTTGGTAGGCGCCTGCTGGCGGGGATGCTGGAGCGACAGCATGGCCTGCATGCGCATGAAGCGCGAGGCGATGAGGATCTCGCGCAGGAAGTAGACGAAGCTGCTGATCAGGCCCAGCATCGCGAACACGAACAGTCCGGCGATGTACTGGTCCAGCGGCAGGTTAGTGGTGTCGCCCAGGAACAGCATCGCAATCACCAGGCAGACCATCAGGCCGCAGCCGGTGCTGGAGGTGATCGCCGTGTTGATCAGGTGCGAACGGACGTAGAGGGTTTCGAGTTCGGACGAGTCCTCGGTGCTTGGCCGCTCCTTGAGCCGGTCTTCGAGCACGCGGGTGCGGTCGATGATGCGCGCCAGCCGGTTGGTCAGCACGGTGAGCTTGGTCGCCACGCCGGTCAGCAGGAAGACCGGCGCGATCGCCAGCTGAATCACGTGGCCGATGTCGCTGATCTGGATATTCATGAAAAGGTGCGTGGTTGTAGGTTTTATTCGTAGTGTAGCAGCCGCGGAGCGGCCGCGGCGTCAGTCGAAGCGCCCGTGGCGCTTGAACTGCTCGGTCGCGCTCACCAGCGCGCGGGCGATGCCGATCTCGAGGGCGCCGTGGCCGCCGTCGGGAATCATGTGCAGCTTCGCGCCGGGCCAGGCCTGGTGCAGGCGCCAGGCCGACAGCGGCGGGCAGATCACGTCGTAGCGGCCCTGGACGATGGTCGCCGGCAGGTGGGCGATGCGGCCGATGTCGCGCACCAGCTGGTCTTCTTCCAGGAAGGCGCCGTGCAGCATGTAGTGCGACTCCAGGCGGCCGACGCCGAGGTCGAGCGCATCCGACGAGGCTTCCTCGGGCTGCGGCAGCAGGAACACGCGACGGCCCTCGAAACGGCTCCAGGCGCGCGCGGCCGGCCAGAACACGGCAGGGTCCTCGCACAGCAGGCGTTCGCAATAGGCCTTGAGCAGGTCGCCGCGCTCGGCCACCGGGATCGGGGCCACGAATTCCTCGTACAGCTCGGGATAGAACCACTTGACGCCGTTGATGAACCAGTCGACCTCAAGCTTCGTGCACAGGAAGATCCCGCGCAGCACGAAGCCGAGGCAGCGCTCGGGGTGGGCCTGGCCGTAGGCCAGCGCCAGCGTCGAACCCCAGGAGCCGCCGAACACCAGCCACTGCCGGATGCCGAACATGGCGCGCAGGCGCTCGATGTCGTCGATCAGCAGCTGGGTCGTGTTGTTGCGCCATTCGCCCAGCGGGGTCGACTTGCCCGCGCCGCGCTGGTCGAACAGGATCACGCGGTAGGCGTTCGGGTCGAAAAAGCGGCGATGCTGCGGCGACAGGCCGGCGCCCGGCCCGCCGTGCAGGAACAGCACCGGAATGCCGTTGGGGTTGCCGACTTCTTCCCAGTAGATCGTGTGCAGCTCGTCGACGGCGAGCATGCCCTGCCGGATGGGCTGGATCGGCGGGAACAGTGACGGCGGTGTGGCGGGCATGGCGACTCTACTCTCTCGGCAGGTGAACGCCGATTGTAGCCTACCGGGACGCCGTTTCAGAAGAAGGTATTCAGCGCCTGCGTGACGTTGTAGGCGTCGTCCACCGCCAGCAGCACCTGCCATTTGTCGAAGGTGGTGCAAGGGTGCGAGATGCCACAGCCGACCAGGTCGCCCACCTGCAGGCTGTTGCGGATCTCGCCTTCGGGCAGACGCAGGTAGGCGTGCTGGTCGTTCATCTTGGCGATCTCGCAGCCGGGCGGCAGGGCCGACGGCACCGCCGCGTCGCTGCCGGGACGGTGGCTGAACAGCGGAACCGGCAAGGCTTCGTCGTAGGAGGCGTCGCGCTTGCCCATCGTGAGGATCGCCAGGCCGGGTTCGGGGCGCGATTGCACCATGCTCCAGACTTCCAGGGCCGGGCGCAGGCCTTCGCCACGCGCTTCACGCGCGTCGAGCTGGGCCAGCAGGCGTTGATAGGAACCGTGGTCGCTGGTGAGATAGCAGCCGCTGCGCAGCACCGGACGCACGGGCCGCGACAGGCCGTCCACGCCGTGAAAACCGCGTGCCACCAGGTCGAAATAGGACGAGCCGCCGGCCGACAGCAGGATCTCGCCGCTGCCGAACAGGCCTTCGTGATCGGCCGTTTTGACCAGCTCGACCAGCTGGGCCAGGAAGGCATTCACGGCACGGATGTCGGCCTCGCGGTCTTTCGTCACCAGCAGGCCTTCGTAGCCTTCGAAGCCGGCCAGCACCAAGCCGGGGGCACTGGCGATCGCACGTGCCACCGCCAATGCTTCTTCGCTGGTCCTGCAACCGGCGCGCTTGCCGGCCAGGCCGAGTTCGACCAGCACCGGCAGGGATCTAGCCAGGCTGCGCGTCGTGACAGCCTGCGACAGACGCGCGACGCCCTCCAGCGAGTCAGCCAGCACGAAGCATTCGAAGTCGGGATCGTCGTGCAGCAGCGCCAGCACGGCCTCGATGTCGGCGCGTCCCACCAGCTGGTTCGCCAGCAGCACGCGGCGCACGTTGAAGCGGTGCGCCACGGCTACCTGCGTGGCGCTGGCCAGCGTGATGCCCCAGGCGCCATTCGCCAGCTGGGCCGCGAACAGCTGCGGGCTCATGGTGGTCTTGCCGTGCGGGGCGAGCGTGGCGCCGTGGCGCTCGCAAAACGCCTTCATCCAGGCGAGATTGTGCAGCAGCGCCGATTCCTTCAGCAGCGCCACCGGGAAGGAGGTGTCGCCGCGCAGCACGTTCCAGCCCTGCACGCCGATCGCGCCCTGGCGCAGGGCTTCGGTGAGTGGCAGGCCCTTGGTGCCGGGCGGAAGCAGTTGTTCGTCGAGGCAGGACAGGGCAAGGCCGTCGCGGGGCAAGGTGTGCATGGCAGCGCTTTGTAAATGGTGAAGATGCGAATATTTTAATCGCGCGCGCGCGTGGCAGACCGCGAAAAAAAAGCACCGCCGCGGCGGTGCTCTTCCTTGCGCGCGAGCGCGGCAATCACTGCATGTGCTGCCCGCCGTTGATCGCGATGTTTGCGCCAGTCACAAACGCCGCTTCATCCGACGACAGATAAGCCACCAGGCCGGCCACTTCTTCCGGCTTGCCCAGGCGGCCCATCGGGATCTGCGGGATGATCTTGGTTTCCAGGACTTCGCTCGGGATGTCCATCACCATCTTGGTGCCGATGTAGCCCGGCGAGATGGTGTTGACGGTCACGCCCTTGCGCGCCACTTCGTAGGCCAGGGCCTTGGTGAAGCCGTGCATGCCGGCCTTGGCCGCCGAATAGTTGGTCTGGCCGAAGGCGCCCTTCTGGCCGTTGACCGACGAGATGTTGATGATCCGGCCCCAGCCGCGTTCAACCATGCCGTCGCAGACCGGCTTGGTCATGTTGAACACGGAATCCAGGTTGGTCTTCATGACCGCGTCCCAGTTCGGCTTGTCCATCTTCTTGAAGGTCATGTCGCGCGTGATGCCGGCGTTGTTCACCAGCACGTCCACCGGGCCGACTTCTTGTTCGACCTGGCGCACGCAGGCCTGGGCCGAGTCGTAGTCCGACACGTCGCAGGCATAGGCCTTGAAATCATAGCCCTGCTCTTTCATCTGGCTCAGCCAGGAATCCGCCTTCTTGTTCCCCGGCGAAAAGGTAGTGACGACCTTATAACCCAAAGCGGCCAGCTTGATGCACACCGCTTCGCCCAGGCCGCCCATGCCGCCAGTCACTAATGCTACTCGTGCCATTGTCTTCTCCAGTTTTATTTGTCAGTCACTACTTTCGTACACATCCAGCGAATCAGTCGCGTTCGACCGCCAGCGCCACGCCCATGCCGCCGCCGATGCACAGGCTGGCCAGCCCGCGCTTGGCGTCGCGGCGCACCATCTCGTGCAGCAGGGTGACCAGCACGCGGCAGCCGGAAGCGCCGATCGGGTGGCCCAGCGCGATCGCGCCGCCGTTCACGTTGATCTTCGACGTATCCCAGCCCATTTCCTTGTTGACCGCGATGGCTTGGGCCGCGAAGGCCTCGTTGATTTCCATCAGGTCGACGTCTGCGTGGGTCCAGCCGGCCTTCTGCAGGCACAGGCGGGTGGCCGAGACCGGTCCCATGCCCATGATCGACGGGTCCAGGCCGGCCGACGAGTAGGCCTTGATGCGCGCCAGCGGGGTCAGGCCCAGTTCTTTGGCCTTCGAGGCGCTCATCATGATGACGGCGGCCGCGCCGTCGTTCAGGCCGGATGCGTTGCCGGCGGTGACGGTGCCCTCTTTATTGAAGGCGGGACGCAGGCCGGACAGCGCCTCCAGGGTCGAGCCGTGCTTCGGGTATTCGTCGGTGTCGAAGATGGTCGGGCCCTTCTTGGAGGGAATCTCGACCGGGATGATCTCGTCCTTGAACTTGCCTTCTTTTTGTGCGGCCTCGGCCTTGAGCTGGGACTGCAGCGCGAATTCATCCTGCTCGGCGCGCGAGACTTCGTACTTGCGTGCGACGTTCTCGGCGGTGACGCCCATGTGGTACTGGTTGTACACGTCCCACAGGCCGTCGACGATCATGGTGTCGACCAGCTTGGCGTCGCCCATGCGGAAACCGTCGCGCGAGCCGTTCAGCACGTGCGGCGAGGCGCTCATGTTTTCCTGGCCACCGGCGATGACGATGTCGGCGTCGCCGCAGCGGATGGCCTGGGCCGCCAGGTGGGTGGCCTTCAGGCCGCTGCCGCAGACCATGTTGATGGTCTGCGCCGGCACCATGTCGGGCAGCCCGCCCTTGATGACGGCCTGGCGCGCCGGGTTCTGGCCGGCGCCGGCGGTGAGGACTTGTCCCATGATGACCTCGCTGACCGAGGCGGGATCGATGCCGGTCTTGGCCAGCAGTTGGCGGATCACGTGCGCGCCGAGCTCGGCGGCAGGAATCTTGGCCAGTGTGCCGCCGAACTTGCCGACCGGCGTGCGGCCAGCGGCCACGATGACGACGTCTTCCATTTGGATCTCCCTAGTTCCGGCGTGGCCGGTGAATTGTTGAGACAGCTGGTTGCGAAACCATGCATGTTACGGGGGGTGCGGTGCTGATGTTTAAGCAAAATCAATCTTATCAGCTTATTCACCGATTACAACCGCGGAATGACAGGCTTGCAATCAGCCTGCTGAGCTTATTTTGAACGGTCGCTGCAACACTTATTTCTACTAGGAATCATGCGTACGTAAAGCCCTTTCGGTCAAATTTCACAGTAGAATGCACGAGCGCAACGCCAACCAGACTGTTTTATGCTCAGAACGCCATCCTCACTGCCTATCGAAATCAAGATCTCGACGGTCGTCGCCATTTCGACGATCCTGCATTCGGCCGACCCGGCCACGATCGATGCTGCGCTGAGCCAGATGACCGGTGGGGTCTCGGACTTCTTCGAGGACGAATTCGCGGTGATCGACGTCGCCGCCATCGCCCATGAAGCCACGGCCATCGACTGGCCCGCCTTGGTGGCGCTGCTGAAGAAATACCGCCTGAACGCGGTCGCCGTGCGCGGCGCCGGCCCGGAGATGGCAGAGGCGATCCGCGCCCACGGCCTGTCGCTGGACGACGGCTCGAGCGGCGTGCGTGCGCCCGAAGAGAAGGAATTGCCGGCCGCCGCTGCACTGGCCCCGGCCCCTGCTCCGGAACCGGCCCCGGTAGCAGCGGCCCCTGTTCCTGCGCCGCCGGTGGCGGCCATGATCATCGACACCCCGGTGCGCGCCGGCCAGCGCATCTATGCGCGCGGCACTGACCTGATCATTACCGCGGTCGTCAACAATGGCGCGGAAATCATCGCCGACGGCAGCATCCACGTGTATGCCCCGCTGAACGGCCGGGCACTGGCGGGCGCCTCCGGCAATCCGGAAGCGCGCATCTTCGCCCTGTCGATGCAGCCGGAACTGGTGTCGATCGCCGGCGTGTACCGAACCTTCGACGACGGGTTCCCCAACGACCTGACGCGCCAGCCCGCGCAGATCAAGCTGGTCGGCGACCGGCTTGCCATCTCCTCGCTGGCGCCGGCCACGTCGCGCTGATCCGTCAAACGTTTGATCCGCAGATACTGCTAGAACTGTAAAGGACCTTTTTGTGGCACGAATTATTGTTGTGACGTCCGGCAAGGGCGGTGTGGGCAAAACCACTTCGAGCGCGAGCTTCTCCAGCGGCCTGGCCCTGCGCGGCCACAAGACCGCGGTCATCGACTTCGACGTCGGCCTGCGCAACCTCGACCTGATCATGGGCTGCGAACGCCGGGTGGTCTACGACCTGATCAACGTGATCAATGGCGAGGCGACCCTGAACCAGGCGCTGATCAAGGACAAGCACACCGAGAACCTGTTCATCCTGCCGGCTTCGCAAACGCGCGACAAGGATGCGCTGAGCGAAGAGGGCGTGGAACGCGTCCTGAACGACCTGGTGCAGATGGGCTTCGAATTCATCATCTGCGATTCGCCGGCCGGCATCGAGCACGGCGCCCTGATGGCCCTGACCTTCGCCGACGAAGCGATCATCGTCACCAACCCGGAAGTGTCCTCGGTGCGCGACTCGGACCGCATCCTCGGCATCATCCAGGCCAAGTCGCGCCGCGCCCAGAGCGGTTCGGAGCCGGTCAAGGAACACCTCTTGATCACCCGCTACTCGCCGAAGCGCGTCGAAGCCGACGAGATGCTGTCCTACCAGGACGTGCAGGAAATCCTGCGCATCCCGCTGATCGGCATCATCCCGGAATCGGAATCGGTGCTGCACGCCTCGAACCAGGGCAACCCGGCGATCCATTTCAAGGGCACCGACGTGGCCGAAGCCTACGAGGACGTGATCGCCCGTTTCCTGGGCGAAGACCGCCCGCTGCGTTTCACCAACTACGAAAAGCCGGGCCTGTTCCAGCGCATTTTTGGAGCCAAGTGATATGCCACTGCTCAATTTCCTCTTTCCGAAAAAAGAGAAGAGCGCGACAGCTGCCAAGGAGCGCCTGCAGATCATCATCGCCCGCGAGCGTACCAATCGCGCCGGACCGGACTTCCTGCCGGCCCTGCACCGCGAGCTGATCGAGGTGATTTCGAAGTACACTAAGGTCAGCGCGGACGACATCAAGATCTCGCTCGACCGCCAGGGCAACCTGGAAGTGCTCGACGTGAACGTGGTGCTGCCGGACGCTTGATTGTCTGGTGTTTTTATAAACAAATGCCCGCTTGATGCGGGCATTTGTTTAGCTACACCGGCACCTGGGCCGTCCCCGAATCGACCACCTTCGCCTTCTGCAACTCCCGCGCCACCTTGGCGCAGGCTTCCACGTGCTGGTTCCCCATCTTGCGGAACAGCGCGAAGCCGATCGCCGCCGACGCCACTTGGCCCGCGATCGGCACCACCTTGGTCACCGTCTTGGCCGCGATCTTCAGCCCGGCGCGCTTGAACAGCTGCAGCACCAGGGCCTTGGTCACCAGTTTCCCGACCAGCATGCCGCCGACCGAGGCCGCCGCCTGGTAGGCCAGCACCCGCAGGCGCGGATTCAAGCGCTCGATCTGCTGCTGGCTCAGGCCGAACTCCTTGTTGACTTCCTCGACCAGCACTGTGAAGGTGGTCAGGTCCGACAGGATGTCCACGCCCGGCAGCGGCACCGCCGCCACCCCGGCCGACACCAGGGCCCGCTTGCGCACCATCTCGCGGCAGCGCTCGCGCACGGTCTCGATCTCGGCGCCGCTCACCGGCACGAGGGGCGCTTCGGTCGGACCACCGTCCTTTTTTTTGCGTCGAAACAACATAATCGCCTCCCGTTCAAGTTGTGTGGACAAGTGTAACGCCCCCGGGCGTTTCTCCTTAACACAACAGATCTAATTTCCGGAACGCAAATTCGTTATTTTGCTGTAGCGCTATTTTGTGAAAGTCTGCTATATTCGGTTTAACCCTTGTAGGAGCCTTCCTACAAGAGCAACCTTACCAGTAGATGTCCTATGAAGATCGCCGTTCTTGAACAAGACCGCAGCCAGGCTGAACTCATTTGCCAGGTGCTGACGGCCGCAGGTCACAGCTGCCAGCCGTACGACAGCGCCAAGGAATGCCTCGCGCAATTGCGCAAGGAAAATGCCGACATGCTGGTCATGGACTGGAACGTCCCTGATCTGGAAGGCGCCGAAGTCCTGCGCCGTGCCAAGGAAAAGATGGCGGCAAATGCGCCGATCATCTTCCTGGTCGGCAACAATGCCGAAGACGACATCATCGCCGGCGTCACTGCGGGCGCCGACGACTACCTGGTCAAGCCGCTGCGCCGCGGCGAGCTGGTGGCACGCGTCTCGGCCCTGCTGCGCCGCGCCTACCCGTCGCAGAACAGTGCCGAGCAGCTGCAATTCGGCCCCTTCACCTTCGAAACCCGCCCGGGGCGCCTGCTCAAGGATGGTTCGATCATCGACGTCACCCAGAAGGAATTCTCGCTGGCGCTGCTGTTCTTCCGTAACATCGGCCGCCCGCTGTCGCGCGCCTACATTCACGAATCGGTCTGGGTACGCGATACCGACGTGCCTTCGCGCACCATGGACACCCATGTCTCGCGCGTGCGCAACAAGCTCAGCCTGCGTCCGGAAAACGGCTTCCGCCTGGTGCCGGTCTACAGCTACGGCTACCGCCTTGAAAAGCTGGGCGCTTAACATTGCGCCAACAGGGCGGCCGGCCCCGGCCGCCCGCTGAAACCCTTCTCGCGTAAGGGTATAATGGGCGCAACCCTGTCGACCCTGTCCCACCATGCAACTGCTTGCCGTTGGCCTGAACCACACGACCGCACCGGTCTCGCTGCGCGAGCAGCTGGCGCTCGCGCCTGACCAGCTCGGCAAGGCGGTACAGGCGGCGCGTGGCTGGTTCGCGCGCCAGGGCGCTGGTGGCGATGAGGCTGCGATCCTGTCGACCTGCAACCGCACCGAGATGTACGCGGCCAGCGACATCGCCAACCCGCTCGATGCCTCGGCCCAGTTCCTGGCCCACTACCACGCCCTGAATTTCGCCGAGCTGCGCCCCCATCTTTATATGCTGCCGCAGGACAGCGCGGTGCGCCATGCCTTCCGGGTCGCTTCCGGGCTCGATTCGATGGTGCTGGGCGAGCCGCAGATCCTCGGCCAGATGAAGGATGCGGTGCGCACCGCCGAGGAAGCCGGCGGCCTGGGCACCTACCTGCACCAGTTGTTCCAGCGCAGCTTCGCGGTCGCGAAGGAAGTACGCACTACCACCGAAATCGGCGCCCACAGCGTCTCCATGGCAGCCGCCGCGGTCCGCCTGTCGCAGCGCATCTTCGACCGCATCGCCGACCAGCACGTGCTGTTCATCGGCGCCGGCGAGATGATCGAGCTGTGCGCGGCCCACTTCGCGGCCCAGAACCCGAAGTCCGTCACCATCGCCAACCGCACGATGGAGCGCGGCCAGGCCCTGGCCACCCGCTACAACGGCGAGGCGATTCGCCTGGCCGACCTGCCCGAGCGCCTGCAGCATTTCGACATCGTGATCTCGTGCACCGCCTCGACCCTGCCGCTGATCGGCCTGGGCATGGTCGAGCGCGCAATCAAGGCGCGCCGCCACCGCCCGGTGTTCATGGCCGACCTGGCCGTGCCGCGCGATATCGAGCCCGAAGTCGCGCGCCTGGACGACGTCTTCCTGTACACCGTCGACGACCTCGCCCAGGTGGTCCAGACCGGCATCGAGAGCCGCCAGGCCGCTGTCGCCCAGGCCGAAGCCATCATCGAGACGCGCGTGCAATCCTTCATGCACTGGGTCGGCGACCGCGCCATGGTGCCGGTGATCCGCGACCTGCACGAGTCGAGCGAGGCCCTGCGCCTGGCCGAACTCGAACGCGCCCGTAAGCTCCTGGCGCGCGGCGACGACCCCGAAGCCGTGCTCGAGGCGCTGTCGCGAGGCCTCACCGCCAAGTTCCTGCACGGTCCGCAGCAGGCGCTGCACCATGCCCAGGGCGACGAGCGCGCCCGCCTCGCCAGCCTGTTGCCCCAGCTGTTCCGCAGCCGCCGTTAGCGGCCTTCCCCGTTTGCCCGCGTCCCTGCACGGACGCATCCGGCCGTCCCCTGCGGCTTTCCGAACCCCTTACCGAACACGCCTATGAAACCATCGATGCTGGCCAAGCTGGACCAACTGGCCAACCGACTCGTCGAACTGGACGAACTGCTCATGTCCGAAGGCGCCACCGCCAACATGGACAGCTACCGCAAGATGACCCGCGAGCATGCCGAGCTGTCGCCGCTGGTCGCCCTGTACCGTCAGTACGGCGCGGCCCAGGACGACATCGCGGCGGCCCAGGAGATGGCGCAGGATCCGGAGATGAAGGACTTCGCCCAGGAAGAGATCGAAGAAGCAAAGGGCCGCCTGGCCGCGCTGGATCTCGAGCTGCAGAAAATGCTGCTGCCGAAGGACGTCAACGACGAGCGCAACATCTTCCTCGAGATCCGCGCCGGCACCGGCGGCGACGAGTCGGCCCTGTTCGCCGGCGACCTGCTGCGCATGTACACCCGCTTCGCGGAGCGCAACCGCTGGCAGGTCGAGGTGGTGTCGGAATCGGTGTCCGACCTGGGCGGCTACCGCGAAGTCATCGTGCGCATCATCGGCAACGGCGTGTACTCGAAACTGAAATTCGAATCGGGCGGCCACCGCGTGCAGCGCGTTCCCGCCACCGAGACGCAAGGCCGCATCCACACCTCGGCCTGCACCGTGGCCGTGATGCCGGAAGCCGACGAGGTCGAGGACGTCAACATCAACCCGGCCGACCTGCGCATCGACACCTACCGCGCTTCCGGCGCCGGCGGGCAGCACATCAACAAGACCGATTCGGCGGTGCGCATCACCCACCTGCCGACCGGGATCGTGGTGGAATGCCAGGACGACCGCAGCCAGCACAAGAACAAGGCCCAGGCGCTGAAGGTGCTGGCGGCGCGCATCAAGGACGTGCAACTGCGCGAGCAGCAGTCGAAAGAGGCGGCCACCCGCAAGAGCCTGATCGGCTCGGGCGACCGCAGCGAGCGGATCCGCACCTATAACTTCCCGCAGGGCCGCCTGACCGACCACCGCATCAACCTGACCTTGTACAAGCTGGACTTCATCATGGACGGCGACCTGCTTGACCTGACCAATGCGCTGGCGGCCGAGCACCAGGCGGAGCTGCTGGCGGCCTTGGGTGATTGATGCGAGAATGCCCCGTCCGAACAACCCCTACAAGTAAGCACCCATGCTGCCTTCCAACCGCCAGATCCTGTTCGCCATCTCGTCGATCTGCTTCGCGCTGATCGGCGTCGCCCTCTACCTGCAGCACATCCAGGAGATGCTGCCCTGCCCGCTGTGCGTGATCCAGCGCTACATGTTCCTGGCGATCGGCGTGGCGACCCTGGTGGCGGCCATCAGCGGCAAGGTCCGCGAAGGCAGCATACTGGCCCTGCTGGCGGCCTTCGGCGGCCTGTACGCGGTCGGCAAGCACCTGTACGTGATCGCCAATCCGGGCTTCAGCTGCGGCATCGACCCGATGGAGACCTTCCTCAACAAGATCCCGACCGCCGAATACCTGCCCTGGCTGTTCCGCGCCGACGGCCTGTGCGAAGGCGCCACCGATTCGCTGCTGGGCCTCGCGATCCCGCAGTGGTCGGCGGTCTGGTTCGTGGTGCTGACCGCGCTGCTGGCCTTCGTCCTGCTGCGTAACAAGCGCGCATGACGCCAGCCTTGCAGGCCGGAGCGACCATCCGGCAGCTCCAGGCAGCGCTGCCGCTCGACCCGCTGGAAAACCGTATCCTGCTGTGCCATGCGCTGGGCCTGCCGCGCGTGGCCCTGATCACCCAGTCCGAACGCGCCCTCAGCGCCGACGAAGCCGCGCGCCTCGGCGCCCTGGTGCAGCGCCGCCTGGACGGCGAACCGATCGCCTACATCGTGGGCGAACGCGAATTCTTCGGCCTGCCCTTCAAGGTCGGCCCCGGCGTGCTGATTCCCCGCCCCGACACCGAACTGATCGTCGAGCTGGCGCTGGAGCGCCTGCCGCAGGGTGGGCGCCTGCTCGACATGGGTACCGGCAGCGGCGCCATCGCCGTGGCCTGTGCCCACACCCGCAAGGACGCCGACGTGACCGCGCTCGACCTCAGCGACGCGGCGCTGGTCATCGCGCGTGCCAATGCCGCCGCCAACGGGGCGACCGTGCGCTTCCTGCGCAGCGACTGGTTCGCGGCCGTGGGTGAGGAGCGTTTCGATATCATCGCCTCGAACCCGCCCTACATCGCGGCGGGCGACGAGCACCTGTCGCAGGGCGACCTGCGCTTCGAGCCACCCGGCGCCCTGACCGACCATGCCGACGGGCTGTCGGCCCTGCGCAGCATTATCGCGGGGGCCCCTACCCACCTGGCGCCCGGCGGCTGGCTGCTGCTCGAGCATGGCTACGACCAGTCTGCGGCCGTGCGTGCGCTGCTGGCGGCGCGCGGCTTCGGCGAGGTGCAGAGCTGGCGCGACCTGTCCGGCATCGAACGCGTCAGCGGCGGCCGCATTTTCTGACGGGCGCACCGCCGAAAACAGCCTTGTTAAAATGACCAGCCCACTTTCAGGGCCCGGTATGCGCAAATTCTTCGCCTCGATCGTCCTGCTCGCTCCCTTCGTCTGCGGCGCCGCCGACACGACGGCGGAGGACGCGCGCCGCCTGTTCGAGCGCGAATGGCAGTGGCAGCTGCGCCAGCAGCCCGAGTACGCGACCGCCATCGGCGAGCACCGCTACGACGCCTTCCTTTCCGATACCAGCCTGGACGCGCGCGCCGCCGCCATCGAACACACGCGCGAGGTCCTGCAGGAAGCGCGCCAGCTCGAGCGCGCGGAACTCGCGGGCCAGGACCTGCTGTCCTACGACCTGTTCATCGCCCAGCGCGAACGTGCCCTTGCGCTGAACGCTTTTACCCCCTTCGATCCGCAGCCGCTCAGCAGCGCGGACGGCCTGCACGTCCGCCTGCCGCGGCTGGTGGCGGCAATGCCGTTCACGAACGAAGCCGACTACCGCAACTACCTGTCCCGCCTCGGCGCCCTGCCCGCCCATGTGGATGGCCTGGTCGAGCAGCTGCGCGCCGGCATGGCCGCCGGATGGACCGTGCCGAAAACGGCGATGGCGCCGGTGCCGCCGGCCCTGCATGCGCTGCACGAGGACATCGCCGCCGGCCCCCTGTTCGCACCCTTCCTGCGCATCCCGGCCAGCATCGAGCCGGAGGCGCGCGAAAAACTGCTGGTGGACGGCATCTCGGCGCTCGCCGATGCCGCCCAGGCCCTGCACCGCCTGGAAGAGTTCATCCGCAACGACTACCTGCCGGCGGCGCGCGAGACCATCGGCGCTTCCAGCCTGCCCGGCGGCGCCGATTGGTATGCCTTTGTGGTGCGCAACGCGACCACCACGCGCCTGACGCCGGCCCAGGTACATGCCATCGGCCTGCGCGAAGTCACGCGCCTGCGCGCCTCGATGGCGGCGCTGGTGCCGCGTACCGGTTTCCGCGGCAGCCTGGAGCAGTTCCTGGTGTTTGCGCGCAGCGACCGGCGCCTGTTCTTCCCGAACCAGGAAACCCTGCTGGCCCGCTACCGCAAGGCCGTGACGCGTGCGCGCGCCAGGCTGCCGAAGGTCGTGGCGACGGTCCCGGAGGCGGACATCGCGGTCAAGCCGATGTCCCAGGATGGTCCCGGCCAGCCGCTCGCCTATTACGAGGCAGGCAGCGACAGCCGCAGCGCCGCGCTGGTGGTGAACGTGTCGCAGCCGGGCACGCGGCCGGTCTGGCAGGTCGACAGCGTGGCCCTGCACGAAGCCGTACCGGGCCACCACCTGCAGGTGGCGCGCGCCCAGGCGCTGGGGCTGCCCGCCTTCCGGCGCCATGGCTGGTACGAAGCCTTCGGCGAAGGCTGGGCCACCTATGCCGAAAGCCTCGGTCCCGAACTGGGCTTTTTCGACGACCCGTTCTCGCGCTTCGGCCACCTGAACGAAGAGATGCTGCGCGCGGCGCGGCTGGTGGTGGACACCGGCATCCATGCACTGGGCTGGTCGCGCAAGCAGGCGATCGATTACCTGAACACCCATACCGCCAATCCCCCGCAGGACAACGAGGCGGAAGTCGACCGGTATATCGCCCAGCCGGCGCAGGCGCTCGGCTACAAGATCGGCCAGCTGCGCATTGCCGCGCTGCGCGAGCGGGCCGGCGCGGTGCTGGGCCGGCGCTTCGACCTGCGGCGTTTCCACGATGCGGTGCTGGCCGGCGGCGCCTTGCCGCTGGACGAACTCCAGCGCCAGGTCGAGCGCTGGATCCTGAGCGAAAAAGAGGCAGCGAAACCGGCTCCCGCCGTTGCCGCCGCGGGCTCCCGGAAGGAATGAGGCAGTCGCCGACGCACTGCGCGTTTTTCGGTTAATCTCTGCTCCAATCCGCATTGGCAGTATAAGAAAGGAAACCCCCGTGTCGAACCAACTACAGCGCCGCCTTGCCCTGCTCGATGATGACGACCACCGCGCCCTGCTGGGCCAGGGCCTGCGCGGCATCGAACGCGAAACCCTGCGCGTGGACCGGCACGGCCACCTGGCGCGTACCCCGCACCCGATCCAGCTCGGTTCGGCACTGACCCATCCGCAGATCACCACCGACTACGCGGAAGCCCTGCTGGAGTTCATCACGCCGGCCGAGCACGACATCTCGGTCGTACTGAACCACCTCGACGCCATCCACCGCTTCGCCCATGCGCGCCTGGACAAGGAGATGCTGTGGAGCGTGTCGATGCCGGGCGAACTGCCGTCCGAGGAAGAGATCGAGATCGCCTGGTACGGCAAGTCCAACCTGGGCATGCTCAAGCACGTCTACCGGCGCGGCCTGGCGCTGCGCTACGGGAAGGCGATGCAGTGCATCTCCGGCATCCATTACAACTACTCGCTGCCGGAAAAGCTGTGGACCCTGGTCGCCGCCAGCGAAGGCATTGCCGAGGAGCGCCGCCATGCGCTGCGCGACTTCCAGTCCGAGAGCTATATCGCGACGATCCGCAACTTCCGCCGCTACAGCTGGCTGCTGATGTACCTGTTCGGCGCCACCCCGGCCCTGACCACCAGCTTCCTGCGCGGCCGTCCGCACAAGCTGGAAACCTTATCAAGCGACACGCTCTACCTGCCCTACGCGACCAGCCTGCGCATGAGCGACCTCGGTTACCAGAACGACGCCCAGGCCGGCCTGCGCCCGCACGAGAACAGCCTGGAAAGCTATGTCACCAGCCTGATGTGCGCGGTGAACACGCCCTACGAGCCCTATGCGGAGATCGGCACCAAGAAGGACGGCGAGTGGATCCAGCTGTCGACCAATGTGCTGCAGATCGAGAACGAGTACTACTCGACGATCCGTCCGAAGCGCGTGATCCGCACCGGCGAGCGTCCGGTGCAGGCGCTGTGCAACCGCGGCGTGCAGTACATCGAGGTGCGCTGCCTCGACGTCGACCCCTTCGAGCCGGTCGGCATCAGCCTGGAAACCGGCCGCTTCCTCGACGCCTTCCTGCTGTTCTGCGCCTTCGAAGAGAGCCCCCTGATCAGCGCCCACGAAGGCCAGGTCCATGCGCGCAACTTCGCCCGCACCGTGAAGGAAGGCCGCGATCCCGCCCTGACGCTCACCCGCGACGGCCTCGAGGTCCCGCTCAAGGAATGGGCGCTGGAGCTGGTCGAGCGCATCCGCCCGGTGGCGCAGCTGCTGGACGACCAGCACAATGAGGGCAACGTGCACGAGTCCTCGCTCAACCTGCAGAAGGCCAAGATCATCAACCCGGCGCTGACCCCGTCGGCGCGCGTGCTGGAAGAGATCCGCAGCCTCGGTTCGGCCAAGGCCTTCGGCCTGCGCCAGAGCGAACTGCACGCCGCCAGCTTCCGCGACAGCCCCCTGATGCCGGCCGAGGAAGCGCTGTTCGACGAGATGGCCGAGAAATCGCTGGCCGACCAGGCCGCGATCGAGACGGCGGACAGCGGCAGCTTCGATGACTTCGTGGCGGCCTACAACAGCAGTACCCTGTGCGGCAACCACTAGCCGCGAGGGCGGGGTGCTCACTTTTTATAACGAACACCATGCCCACGGAATGGGCAGCCGGCCTGCGCCGGGGGCGCTAGCCTCCGTGCTGGCGGAGCTGGAACGGCGCGGCCTGGGGCGCATCGTGACCCCGCACGGCGTGCCCCTGGTGTCGCTCGAACGCGTGCACACGCCGCGCTACCTGCACTTCCTGCGCACCGCATGGAGCGAGTGGGTCGCGATCGATCCGGCCAACGCCAGGCGCGAGCTCTTGCCCACTACCTGGCCGGCGCGCGGCATGCGCGACGATATCGAGCCGCTCGATGTTCATGCGCGTGCAGGACTGTTCGTTTCCGACGCGCGCACACCGGTGACCAGCGGCACCTGGACCGCGGCCAAGACCGGCGCCGACTGCGCGGTCAATGCCGCGCACGCGCTGCGCGTGGGCGAACGCGGCAGCTTCGCCCTCACCAGTCCGCCCGGCCACCATGCGGGCGCCGACTGGTGCGGCGGCGGCGGCTTCCTGAACAATGCGGCGCTGGCGGCCCAGCACCTGCGTGACGACGGCCTGCAGCGCGTTGCCATCCTCGACATCGGCCTGCACCACGGCCACGGCACCCAGCAGATCTTCTACGGCCGCAGCGACGTGCTGTTCGTCTCGCTCCACCTCGATCCGCGCGCCGCCTATCCGTTCTACGCCGGCCATGCCGACGAAACCGGCGCCGGCGCGGGGCTCGGCTATACGATGAACCTGCCGCTGGACGCGGGCAGCAGCGGCGCGCAGTGGTTCGCCGCGCTGGAAACGGCCTGCGTCAAGCTGGCCATGTTCCGCCCGGAGGCGCTGGTGGTATCGCTTGGCGGCGGCCTCGGTGCAGGCTTCGGCCTGCAGGGCGGCGACTTCCTGCGCATTGGCGAACGCATCGCCCACCTGGAGCTGCCCACCACCTTCATGTTCGAGGACTTGCAGGCAAGCGCCTCCGGTGTTGACACCGTCAACGTCCTCGAAGGCTTCGAAACCGCCGCCTGAGCGCGGCATTCCTACCTGCTCAACACCACGCACCCACCATGATCGACTGGCAGTTCTCCCATTTCAACGACCTTTCCCCCGCCGACCTGTACGAAGTACTGCGCCAGCGCCAGGACGTCTTCATCCTCGAACAGACCTGCCTCTATCCCGACATCGACGGCCTCGACCCGGTGGCGCACCACCTGCTCGGCTGGCGCACGGTCGACGGCGAGCGCCGGCTGGCCGCCTACCTGCGCGTGCTCGGCCCCGGCGTGAAGTACGAGGAGATGTCGCTCGGCCGCGTCATCACCACGCAAGCCGCGCGCGGCACCGGAGCCGGACGCGCCCTGCTGGAACGCGGCATCGCCTGTGCCGAAAGCCTGTACCCGGGCCACCGCATCCGCATCGGCGCCCAGCAGTACCTCGAGAAGTTCTACGCCGGCTTCGGCTTCGACACCGTCTCCGCGCCGTATGACGAAGACGGCATCATGCACATCGATATGCTGCGCTAGCGCGCTGTGGGACAAGCCTGCGAGAAGCCGAGGCTTTCGCGCTTGCCCGGCTTGCGCCACCCCGCCAGCAGGACCAGCCCGGCCGCCAGCAGCGCATAGCTGCCCGGCTCGGGTACCGCGGAGACCAGGTCCAGCCGCACCGAGAGGCATTCGTCCCCCCGGCAGGCCTTGCCGAGGATCTGTTGCGCGTCGTTGATGTCGTAGGCTTCCACGATTGTCCAGCCGTTCGCGTCCTGGATCAGCCCGTTCAGCTTGCTCATCGCGCCGCCGGCGTAGAGAAACGCATCCATCTCCTCGCTCCCAGCATATTGCGCCCAGCCGACCACCATCCCGGCATTGTTGATGGCTTTCGCCTCGCCCGATGCGATGTCGCCGAGTTGACGCATGCTGCCGTCGGTGTAGATGAACGGCAGCCTGGCGTCAGCCGCGTCGGTACTCCAGCCGACGACCTGACCGGCATCGTTGATGTCGTTGGCGAAGCTGTCCCAGCCTCCGAGGCTGCCCAGGTCGTGCATGCTTCCGTCCTGGTACAGGAAAGCATGCCCGCTCCAGGGCGAATCGGCGCCCTCGTAGGTCGAGCTGCCCACGACCTGTCCATGCCTGTTGATGGCCGTGGCGACGGACCAGATTTCCCAGCCCTGCAGGGTGCCGAGCATGCGTACGCTGCCGTTGGCGTCCACCCAGGCATGCTGGTCGCCGCCCCAGGTGGCGTATTCGCCGGCCACCTGGCCCAGGTCGTTCAGGCCATTCGCACGCCCGGTCTGGAATTCTCCGAGCACCGGTCCGGCGTGACGCAGCGTGCCGGAGGTATACAGGAAGGGCTGGCCGTTTTCCCCGTTCAGGGCACCGGCCACGTCCCCACGGCCGTTGATCGCAAAGCCGTAGCTGCCCGCACCGAGTCCGAGATCGGTGAGCGAAGCGCCATCCCAGATGCTCACCCCCGCGCTGGTATTGCCGACGATACGGCCTGCACCGTTCATGGCCCTGGCATCGAAGCCGGCTGGCAGGAACGAGATTGCATAGATCGGTTCCGCGACTGCCATGACCGGGCAAGCCAGCAGCGCCAGCAGGCATCCAAGCGTGATTTTTCCTGACATCATGACCGCCCCTTAGCGTTATTCGAATAACAAGCATGCGGCGGTCATGAAAGGGCGCTCTGCGCTAGCTCAGGCGGGCACAAAGTTCGTCGTTTGATGTGTGAACGGGAAGGGCCGACGCCGACCGCGCCTCCCTGTACTCATCGGCGCGGCTGCGTCGCCAGCCGGCCGGCCGTGCACACGATCAGTGCCGCGAGCAACAACCAGCCGTCCGGCTCGGCTTGTACGGCCTGAAGCGGCAGGCAGGCCGCGGGCGCCACAGTCGCAGAAACGGACGGGACGGCAAGGAAGAGTGGCAGAACAGGAAGGAAACGCATGGCGCACCGGCAGGGGCATCGGGAACAGCAGCATCGGGCATGCGGCGGGCCCGGCCTGTGCGCCAGCGCAGGCGTGCGCGCAAAAAAAAACCCGGGCGGCGCCCGGGTCTCTCTCGGCTTGCAGTGTTACTCCACCTTGGTCAGGGTGATTTCGAAGACCAGGCCATTGTTGCCCGGAATACCGTTGGAGCCGCCGGCGCCGTAGCCCAGGCTGGCCGGCACTTCGATGGTGCGCTTGCCGCCCACCTTCATGCCGGTCACGCCCTGCTCGAAGCCCGGGATCACGGCATTGGTGCCCAGCTTGAACGAGAAGGAATTCGACTCCAGGCGGGTGCCCTTGTGGTCGGCCGTCGTGGCGTTGTACAGCCACAGGGTGTAGGTCACGGTGGCGGTCTTGCCGCTGACGGCTTCGGCGCCGGTGCCGAGCACGTCGTCCTTCTTGACCAGCGCGGTCGGGTTGTTCGGGTTCACGATGGGGGCGCTGGAATCGCCGCCGCCACCGCCGCAGGCGGTCAGGCTGAGGATGGCGACGAAGGCGGCGATCAGGGGGAACTTCAGCTTCATGGATGGTCCTTAAGGGAGATGCGGAATAAATAAAGCGAAACACCGCACCTTAGCTCATCCGTTCGTCACCGTGTGTCGACCCTTTGTATTTTTCTGTAATTCACTAAATTTCCACCTGCGTACCCAGCTCGATCACGCGGTTCGGCGGGATCTGGTAATAGTCCGCGGCGGCGCGGGCGTTGCGCGACAACATCGCGAACAGGTGCTCGCGCCATGGCGCCATGCCGCGGCCCGGGGTCGAGATCACGGTCTGGCGCGCGATGAAGAACGAGGTCTCCATCATCTCGAAGCTCAAGCCCAGCCCGGCGCATTGGCGCAGGATGCCCGGAATGTCCGGCTCGTCCTTGAAACCGTAGCGGACGTTGAGCTGGAAGCAGTTGTGGCCGAGTTCCACTACGTCGACCTGCTGTTCCAGCGGCACCCAGGGCTCCTCGAGCATGGACACCGTCAGGAACACGACGCGTTCATGCAAGACCTTGTTATGCGAGAGGTTGTGCAGCAGGGCGTGCGGCACGCCGTCGCTTTCGCCGCGCAGGAACAGCGCGGTACCGGGCACGCGCGCGGGCGGCGCCACGAACAGCGATTCCATGAAGGCTTCCAGCGGGATCGCGTGCTTTTCCAGGTTCTCGAACACCAGTTCGCGGCCGCGCTTCCAGGTCAGCATCAGGGTCAGCAGGATCGTGCCGAGCAGCAGCGGGAACCAGCCGCCGTGGAACAGCTTGAGCGAGGTCGACGCGAACAGCAGGATGTCGATCACCAGGAAGAAGCCGGTCGCCAGCAGGCATACCGCCAGCGGCAGGCGCCAGCGGTAGCGGGTGACGAAGAAGGTCAGGATGGTGGTCGCCATCATGGTCGCGGTCACCGCGATGCCGTAGGCGCCGGCCAGCTCGTCCGAGGAACCGAAACCGATCACCGCGATCAGCACGATCGCCAGCTGCGCCCAGTTGACGGCCGGGATGTAGATCTGGCCGATCTCGCTTTCCGAGGTGTGCAGGATGCGCATGCGCGGCAGCAGGCCGAGCGCGATCGCCTGCTTGGTCATCGAATAGGTACCGGAAATGGTCGCCTGCGACGCGATCACGGCCGCCATGGTCGACAGGATCACCAGCGGGATCACGCTCCAGGTGCCGAGCTGGTGGAAGAAGGGGTTCTCGACCGCGGTCGGGTCGGTGATCAGGAGGCCGCCCTGGCCGAGGTAGTTCAGCACCAGCGCCGGGAAGGCGATCGCGAACCAGGCCAGGCGGATCGGCTTGCGCCCGAAGTGGCCCATGTCGGCGTACAGCGCCTCGGCCCCGGTGATCGCCAACACCACGGCGCCCAGCGCGACGAAGGCCAGGAATTTGTTATCGAGCATGAAGCGCAGCGCATGCCAGGGATTGAGCGCTTCCAGGATGACCGGGGCTGCAATGATGTTGATGACGCCCATCACGGCCAGCGTGATGAACCAGACCAGCATGACCGGCCCGAAGAAGCGGCCGATGCCGGCGGTGCCGTGGCGCTGCACGCTGTACAGGCCCACCAGCACGACCACGGCGAGCGGTACCACGTAGTGCGACATGCCCGGCGCCGCTACTTCCAGGCCTTCGATCGCACCCAGCACCGAGATCGCCGGCGTGATCACGCTGTCGCCATAGAACATGGTGGCGCCCAGCACGCCGATGACGAGCAGCGGGAAATACCAGCGCGAGGCCTTCGACACCGAATTGGTGGCCAGCGCCATCAGGGCCATGATCCCGCCTTCGCCGCGGTTGTCGGCGCGCAGCACCAGCGTGACGTACTTGAGCGAGACGATGATCGTCAGGCTCCAGAAAATCAGGGAAATGATGCCGAGGATGTTGGGGGTGGTGAGGGGGAGGCCGTGTTCTTCGTCGAAGATCGCACGCAGGGTGTAGAGGGGGCTGGTGCCGATATCGCCGTAGACGATGCCGACGGCGGCCAGCGTCAGCGCCGCAACGCTGCTCTTCTTGTTTTCGGTACTCAAGGTTGCACCATTGTTCTGTTCTTGGTGCAGCGCACCATAAAATAACGACAAGAAAATTGCAAGAAGATTTCGTCTTGAATGATATACCGGCCAAAACGTGGCCTTCACCTGCAGAGATATTGCGCATCAGGGATAATGTGACCCCAGCAATCGCCCTCCTCTTCCCATGCGCTCCGGTATCCTGTCCGCCGCCCTCGCCTTCCTGTGCTGGGGCCTGTTCCCTATTTATTTCCACGCGCTCGGCGACGTGCCGCCGATGCAGATCCTGGCGCATCGGGTACTGTGGTCGCTCGCTTTTCTTCTGCTGGTGCTGGGCTTCCGCCGCCAGTGGAAATGGCTCGCGATCGTGCGCCAGCCGCGCGTCTTCTGGAGCTTCGTCGCGTCCGCCCTCCTGCTATCGGCCAACTGGCTGGTCTACATCTGGGCGGTCAAGAACGGCCACGTGATCGAAGCGAGCCTCGGCTACTTCATCAATCCGCTGGTGAACATCATGTTCGGCTACCTGCTGCTGAAGGAACGCATGCGCCCGGCGCAATGGGGCGCGATCGCGATCGCGGCGCTGGGCGTCGGCTGGCTGACCTGGCAGTCGGGCACGGTGCCCTGGATCGCCCTGTTCCTGGCGGCCTCCTTCGGCGGCTACGGCCTGCTGCGCAAGACCGCGGCGCTCGGCGCGCTGGAAGGCCTGTCCTTCGAGACCATGGTGCTGTTCCCGTTCGCGGCCGCCTATGTCGGCTGGCTGAGCATGAACGGCGATAACGCCTTCCTGAATGCGCCGCTGGACTCCACCCGCATCCTCTTGATCATGGCGGGGCCGATCACGGCGATCCCGCTGCTGCTGTTCGCCGCCGGCGCGCGCAAGATCCCCTTGTCGATCCTGGGCCTGCTGCAGTACCTGTCGCCGACCATCCAGTTCATGCTGGGCGTGTGGCTGTTCCACGAAGCCTTCAGCAGCGACCGCCTGGTCGGCTTCCTGATGATCTGGGCCGCGCTGGCGCTGTTCGGCGGCGAAGGCCTGTGGCGCAGCCGATCATCGAAGACCGCCTGATTTCTCCGCCCGGACGCAAAAAGCTCGTGTCCGGCGCGGGTTCTGTCGTATCCTGTGCACCTTAAACAACACCAGAGTCAAAGCATGGCCAATTACGTCTATACCATGAACCGCGTGGGCAAAATCGTCCCACCGAAACGCCAAATCCTGAAAGATATTTCCCTGTCCTTCTTCCCGGGTGCGAAGATCGGCGTGCTGGGCCTGAACGGCTCGGGCAAGTCGACCCTGCTGAAGATCATGGCCGGCATCGACACCGACATCCAGGGCGAAGCGCGCCCGATGCCGGGCCTGAACATCGGCTACCTGCCGCAGGAACCGCAGCTCGATCCGGAAAAGACCGTGCGCCAGGAAGTGGAATCGGGCCTGGGCGAAGCCTTCGAAGCCCAGGCCAAGCTGGAAGCCGTGTACGCCGCCTATGCGGAAGAAGACGCGGACTTCGACGCCCTCGCCAAGGAGCAGGAGCGCCTGGAATCGATCATCGCCGCAGCCGACGGCGGCAACCTGAACCTGCAGATGGAAATGGCCGCCGACGCGCTGCGCCTGCCGCCGTGGGACCAGAAGATCAGCGTGCTGTCGGGCGGTGAAAAGCGCCGCGTGGCGCTGTGCAAGCTGCTGCTGTCCAAGCCGGACATGCTGCTGCTCGACGAACCGACCAACCACCTGGACGCCGAATCGGTCGAGTGGCTGGAGCAATTCCTGCTGCGCTTCCCGGGCACCGTGGTGGGCATCACCCACGACCGCTACTTCCTCGACAATGCCGCCGAGTGGATCCTGGAACTGGACCGCGGTTCGGGCATCCCATGGAAGGGTAATTACTCGTCCTGGCTGGACCAGAAGCAGGCCCGCCTGAAGCAGGAAGAAGCGACCGAATCGGCACGCCAGAAGGCCTTGCAGAAGGAACTCGAATGGTCGCGCCAGAACCCGAAGGCACGCCAGGCCAAGTCGAAGGCCCGCCTGGCCCGCTTCAACGAGCTGAGCGAATACGAATACCAGAAGCGCAACGAGACCCAGGAGATCTTCATCCCCGTGGCCGAGCGCCTGGGCAATGAAGTCATCGAGTTCAAGAACGTCTCGAAGGCATTCGGCGACCGCCTGCTGATCGACAACCTGTCCTTCACCGTGCCGCCGGGCGCGATCGTCGGCATCATCGGCCCGAACGGCGCCGGTAAGTCGACCCTGTTCAAGATGATCGCCGGCAAAGAGCAGCCGGACAGCGGCGAAGTCGTGATCGGCAAGACCGCCAAGGTCTCGCTGGTCGACCAGCACCGCGACGAACTGGCCAACAACAAGACCGTGTTCGAAGACGTCACCGGCGGCGCCGACATGCTGTCCGTGGGCCGCTTCGAAATGCCGTCGCGCGCCTACCTCGGCCGCTTCAACTTCAAGGGCTCGGACCAGCAAAAGGTGGTCGGCAACCTGTCGGGCGGTGAACGCGGCCGACTGCACCTGGCCAAGACCCTGCTGCAGGGCGGCAACGTGCTGCTGCTGGACGAACCGTCGAACGACCTCGACGTGGAAACCCTGCGCGCACTGGAAGACGCCCTGCTCGAGTTCGCCGGCAGCGTGATGGTGATCTCGCACGATCGCTGGTTCCTGGACCGCATCGCGACCCACATCCTGGCCTTCGAAGGCAATTCGCAGGTTACCTTCTTCGACGGTAACTACCAGGAATACGAAGCCGACAAGAAGAAGCGCCTGGGCGAAGAAGGTGCCAAGCCGAAGCGTATCCGCTACAAGCCGCTGACGACCTGAGCTCATCAGTAAGTGTTTGTTTCATAAATGAAAACCCCGCTCATGCG